>JBIIOM010000182.1:0-5549 GCA_044336925.1 Pirellulales bacterium | reverse complement strand
GGCCGTCGAGGCCGCGAAGGCCGACGGAGCCCGCGTCGTTCCCGTCATCTACGACCTGCTGACCTGGAGCCATCCGCAGTTCTTCGCGCCACTGTTCTGCGCCCAATTCAAACGCTGGCTCATCGAGATGATTCCACTGGCCGACGCCTGCGTGTGCATTTCCCACGCCACGGCGGACGCCCTGTGCGAGTTCGCGGCCGCCGAAGGGCTTGCAAACGCCTTGCCCCCCGTGGGCGTGTTTCCGCTCGGCACCAAGCTCACGCCGGCGGCTTCAGAACCCCGCACCGAGGTGGCAGCGATTTTCGATCGGGCGGATCGGCCGTTTCTGATGGTCGGCACGATCGAGCCGCGAAAGAACCACGCCCTCGTGCTCGACGCGTTCGAACGCTTCTGGGTGGCGGGTGGCACCACGCCACTTGTCGTGATCGGCCGCCGGGGCTGGCAATGCGAGGCCACGCTCCGGCGGTTCGCAGCACTCGCCGCCGCCGGCAACCCATTCAACCACATCGGCGACGCCACCGACGCCGACCTCCAATACGCCTACCGCAACGCCCGCTGCCTGATTTTTCCATCCGTGGCGGAGGGATTCGGGCTGCCGATCGTGGAGGCGCTCGCCCAAGGCTTGCCGGCGATCGCCAGCGATATCCCCGTGCACCGCGAGGTGGGAGGCGAGCTCGCCACCTACATTCCTTTGGGCAACCCGGCCCATCTTGCCGAGCTATTGCGGTCGATCGAAAATGGTTCGACCCTGCTCATGGCGCCCGCCCCCGGCACCGTTCACCTGCCCACCTGGGCGGAAAGCGCCGCGGCACTCCAGGCGGAAATCGACCGGCTGCTCCTCTCGCGATGACGCATTTTGAGTCGGTCTTCCGCTCCGCCCACGGCAAAGGCCTCGCGGCCGACGTCATTCAGTGGGGCGCGCTCGCGAACGTGGCGCAGTATCGACTGCCCTACGAAAAAACCCTCGCCCACGTTTCCGCCGGCGACCACGTGCTCGATTGGGGCTGTGGCAACGGGCATTTTTCCTATTTTCTGACGCAGCACGGCGTCCGCACCGTTGGCCTCTCATTCGAGGATGCCCCCGCCGCTCTCGTCGGCGAGCCGCTGTTTCAACACGTGCGTCACAACGATCCCGTCAGTCTGCCTTGTGCCGACGGGACCTTCGATGCCGCGGTCAGCGTGGGCGTGCTCGAACACGTGCACGAAACGGGCGGCGACCAGCGGGCGTCGCTCATGGAACTTACCCGCGTCTTGAAGCCGGGTGGCATGCTTCTCGTGTTCCATCTCCCCAACACGTTTTCCTGGATCGAGTGCCTGGTCAGGCAGATCAATCCATGGCTGCGGAAGCCGGTCTTCCAGCACAGCCGCCTCTTCACGCGGGCCGACGTCGAGCAGCTCCTGCCCCCGGACCTCTCAATCGTCGAATGCGGCCGCTACAACATCATCCCGCGCAACCCAGCCAACGCGCTGCCGGCCTGGCTCCGCGATTCGCGGGCCTTCGTCGCCGGCCTCAACCTGCTCGACGACGCGGTCACCGCGATCCTGCCAGTGTTCGCCCAAAACTGGTTCTTCGTTCTGCGGAAGCGGTGAAGGGCGACCCGGCGGCGGGCCGCTTGACCCGCCGCGAACGCCGGCTATACTGCACATGCGTTCCGTCCCGCAACACAAACGCGATCCGACGCGGGACGTCATAAAAGCACCGAAGCCATCGGCCGAGATCCCTTGATATCGGAGTTATTGCAATGGCAGCGACAGAAGAAGAGATTCGCCAATTCGCGGTATTTGCCGCAGAAAAGCTCCGCCAGTCGCACGAGACCACGAGTCTCGAGGATCTGGTGGACGACTGGCGGGCGGCACACCCTTCAGCAGACGACGCTGCAGCCATCGCCGCCTCGTTGCACGATGCCCGGCGGCACGAAGGCCGAAGCCTGGCCGACTTCATTGGTGAGTTCCGCGAACGGCATCGTTTTAGTGATGCAGGATGACTCGCCGGATCGTCATCCTGCCCCGTGCCGAACGCGACGCCGAACACATCTACGACTGGATTCGGGCACGAAGCCCGCAGGGTGCTTGGGCGTGGTGGGATTCCTTCGAGCAAGCAGCACAACGACTCACTGAGCAGGTCGATGCGGCCGGACAAGCTCCCGAAAACGATCTCTTCCCGGAATACATACAACAGAAAATCTTCCGCACGAATCGAGGCCGGCGCTACCGAATCGTATTCCATGTTTCAGGTAATGACATTCTCGTGTTGCGAATACTCGGGCCGGGTCAGCCGCCGCTGGCCTCCGACGAGATAGACGCGTGCGGATGAGCGAGCGGCTCCTGCCGCCCGACCTCTCGATCGTCGAATGCGGCCGCTAAAACATCATCCCGCGCAACCCCGCCAACGCCCTCCCGGCGTGGCTTCGCGATTCGCGGGCCTTCGTCGCCGGCCTCAACCTGCTCGACGACGCGGTCACGGCGGTCCTGCCCGTCTTCGCCCAAAACTGGTTCTTCGTTCTGCGGAAGCGGTGAGCCTTGCCGTACGGCGGCGGGCCGATTGACAGGCCGCGCCTGGCCCGTATACTGAACAGGTGTTCCTTTTTCTTTCTATTGCATCCCCTTTGAACCTGGCCGCATCGGCCACTCTTCTGATACCAGTCCTGATTAAGTCACTCGGCTACCGGCCAAGCAACGCGCGTCTCGAGGAGACCATCGCATGACAACAATCCAGATTCAACTGCCTGACGCGACCGCCAAGGCAGCTCGTGAGGCCGGACTGCTGGCGCCGCAGGTGCTCGATACCTTGCTGACTGACGCGCTCAAGCGGCGACAGGCAGCCGATTCGCTCCTTTCAATTGCTGATCGCGTGGGCTCGGCCGGTATCGAGCCGATGCCAATGCCAGAGATCGTCGCGGAAGTGAGGGCATCTCGCGCGGAGCACAAGCACCGTGCGGGCAATCATTGACACGAATGTCTTCGTCGCCGGGCTGCTGTGGCGAGGTTCGCCCCACGTGCTTCTCGAACACGCCCGCGCCGGCACGCTCGCGGTGATCAGTTCGTCAACGCTGATTGCGGAATTGGCGGATGTACTCGGCCGCGCGAAGTTTGCCGCGATCCTTTCGAAGACGAGCACGTCCCTGGAGCGGACGTTAGCTGAAGTGAGGCAACTCGCGGAACTCATCGACCCGCCGCCTCTGAAACACCCGGTGTGCCGTGATTTTACCGATGACCATGTCCTCGCGCTTGCCCTTTCCGCAAATGCCGACATAGTTGTGAGCGGCGACGACGACCTGCTTGTCCTTAGAAGTTTCGCGAATATCCCTATCGTCACGCCCACCGAAGCGGTTCAACGCCTGGTGCGGTGATCGCGGCGCTTACACGGGACGCGAGCCGGTTTTCGCGGGATCAGCCCCCCAGCGGAGCGCGGCTCGCCTTCCATTTGCCCAACCGCTCCACGTGGATCGAATTCCTGTTGAGGCAGATCAATCCCTGGCTCCGCGATTCTCAGGTCTTCTTCGCCGGGCTCAATACCCTCGACGACGGGCTCACGGCGATCTCGCTCGTGTTCGCCCAAAACTGGTTCTTCGTGTTGCGGAAGTGCTGAGGCCCCGCCCAGGGACAGGCCGGCACGGGAGCAGGTTGCCTGCGGCTTCACAACGACGCAATGAGCCGCTCGTATTCAGCGTGCGTACCACCGCCAAAACGTCTTCCGGGCCCGCGACTTCACAGATCACCGACGTCCAGATCCCGACACTCTCCCCGCGCGTCTTCGGCAGAAATAATCTCTACGAGCCGCGCGAGCGATTCGGTGTGCAGCTCGCTGGTTTGCCGCCACGCCCCATCTTGTTCGATTTCGTGCAGGACAAATCGGGCAAGCAACTCCTGCTCCGTTTCCGGCAGTTGTCTGATGCGGTCAATTGCCGCGTCGATCGCTTTCACCATCGCTCCTCGCTCCTGATTCGGCACCGAAACCACAAACCACCAAGAGTCGCCCTAAATCATAAGTGAAACCGTGGTGAGATGCGGGACGGGAGCCGGTTGTTGCTGAAAAAGCGGCCGTGTCGAATTCCTTGATCCGACCCTACGCCCGCCCGAGATCGCTCTCCATCATGATCTCGACGAGCCGATCGAACCCCACCGTCGGCTCCCAGCCGAGCACCGCCCGCGCCTTTTCCGCCGAGCCGCAGATGCTCGAGTGGTCGAGCGGCCTGAAGAATCGCGGCTCCACCGCCACGATCCGCCGGCCGGTCGCACGGTCGTAGCCCGCCTCGGCCGGGCCGGTTCCCTTCCAGCCGATCTCGAAGCCCGCGACCGCGGCGGCCCGCTCGACAAACTCGCGAACTGAGCGCGTCTCGCCCGTGGCAATGACGTAATCGTCAGCCACGTCGGCCGTGGTCATCATCCACATCGCCCGCACGTAGTCGGGCGCATAGCCCCAGTCGCGGCGGCTGTCGAGGTTGCCGAGGAGGAGCACTTCGTCGGCCCCGCGGGCGATCCGGGCGAGCGTGGCAGTGATCTTCCGCGTCACGAAGTTGAACCCCCGGCGGGGCGACTCGTGGTTGAAGAGGATGCCGTTGCTCGCGTGGAGGCCATAGCCGCGGCGGTAAAACGCCGTCATCGAGTGGGCATACTGCTTCGCGATCGCGTAGGGCGACACGGGCTCGAACGGGCTCGTCTCCGTGCACACGAAGTCGGACAATTGACCGGTTGCCTGCGGCCGGAGCGCGAGCCCGCCGAACAGCTCCGACGTGGAGGCCTGATAAAAGCGGCACTCCGGCCGCGTGAGCCGCATGATCTCGAGCAGCCGCAACACGCCCACGGCGTTGACGCTCGTGGAATGCTCCGGCTCGTCGAACGAGATGCCCACGTGGCTTTCGCTCGCGAGGTTGTAGATCTCGTCGGGCTTCACCCGGCCGATCACCGCCTGCAGGCCGAGCGGATCGATCAGGTTGCCGTAATGCAGTTCGAATGGGCGGCCGCGGGCTTTCGCGGCGGCCCGCAGGTCATCGATCCGCTCGCGGTTCAAGCCGCTCGACCGCCGCACGAGGCCGTGCACGGCGTAGCCCCGGTCGAGCAACAGCTCGGCCAGATACGAGCCATCCTGCCCGCCGATGCCGGTGATGAGAGCGGTTTTCATGCCGGCCATCGTAGCGGGAAATATTGCCACTTGATGATGATCACGCCCGCGGCAGCGGAACCTCGCCACTGAAGAGACCCTCGGCCCGCTCGGCCACCGCCGGCCAGTCGTACTGGGCCGCCCGTTCCCGCGCCCGGCGAGAAAACTCGGCCCGGTCCTGCGGATCGTCGAGCAGGCGGGCGATCGCCAGGGCCAAGGCTTCCGGCGTGGGCTCGGTGCAGAGGCCCTCCCGCTCGTGGCGAACCACGTCGCCGATCGCGTTTTCCTCTGCCGCGCAGTAGATCACCGGCTTGCCCAAGGCCAACGCCTCGAGTGGAAACAGCCCAAACCCCTCCCGCCGCGATGGCTGCACGGCCAGGTCGGCATGGGCGAGCAGGTGCCACATGTCTTCGATGGCCGGCAGCCGACCGAAAAATTTCACGCGGGG
>JBIIOM010000181.1:0-5563 GCA_044336925.1 Pirellulales bacterium | reverse complement strand
CGATGCTCGCGCCGGTCGAGTCCTGGATGGCACGGATCGTCTTGCCGCCCGGGCCGATCAGGAGGCCGATCTTCTCCGGGTTGATCTGCGTCCGCAGCAGACGCGGCGCCCAGGTGGAAATCTCCGGCCGCGGACGGCGGATCGCCGACAGCATCGTGCGGAGAATCTCGAGCCTCGCCTCGCGCGACTGGCGGAGCGTCGCCTCGATGATCGCCGGCGAGATGCCGTTGATCTTGAGATCGAGCTGGATGCCGGTGATGCCGTTCTGCGAACCGGCGATCTTGAAATCCATGTCGCCGTAGTGGTCTTCGTCACCGATGATGTCGGTGAGCAGCACCCACTTGTCTTCCGTCTGCTTCACGAGGCCCACCGAGATCCCCGCCACGGGGTTCGTGATCGGCACGCCGGCGGCCATCAGGCCGAGCGTGGCGCCGCAGACCGAAGCCATCGAGCTCGAGCCGTTCGACTCGAGGATGTCGGAGATCACGCGGATCGTGTAGGGGAAAACATCCGGCTCCGGCAGCACCGGCTTCACGCTGCGCTCGGCGAGCGCGCCGTGGCCGATCTCGCGGCGACCGGGGCCGCGGATGGGACGGACTTCGCCCACGGAGAACGAGGGGAAGTAGTAATCGAGCATGAACTTCTTCGAATACTCGTCGATCAGGCCGTCGACCCGCTGCTCGTCCTTGCCGGTGCCGAGCGTGACGGTGATCAGGGCCTGCGTCTCGCCGCGCTGAAAGAGCGAAGAGCCATGCACCCGCGGCAGCAGATCCACATCGCAGTGGATCGCCCGCAGCGACTTGTGGTCGCGGCCGTCGGGCCGGCGTCCCTCGAGGATCAACTCCCGCACCGCCCGTTCCTCGAGGCCGTGCCAGACGTGGGCAAAATCGGCGTCGCTCACGCCCCCGGCCTCGCCCGGCTTGAAGCCGAACGCAGGCTCGGCCGGCGCGACCTCGGCCTTGGCCCGCTCGCGCAGAGCCTTCACAGCCTGGCCGCGGTCCTGCTTGACGGCGATCGCCTTGGCGGCCTTGAGCTCACCGAGGTAGTCGCGGGTGAGCCGATCGCGGAGATGCGAGTAGTCGGCGAGCACGTATTCCTTCTTCGGCTTGCCGGCCTTCTGCACCAGCTCGTGCTGCATCGAGCAGAGCTCGCGCACGATGCGGTGGGCCTCGGCGATCGCCTCGAGCATCCGATCCTCGGGCATCTCGCGGGCAAAGCCCTCGATCATCAAGACCGCCGTCTCGCTTCCCGAGATGATGAGATCGAGATCGCTCTCCTCGAGCTGATCCTGCGTGGGGAACGGCACGAAGCGGCCGTCGATCTGGGCGAGTCGCACGCTGCCGAGCGGCCCCTGGAAGGGGAGCGGGGAGATGCACAGCGCCGCGGAGGCACCGTTCATCGCGAGGACGTCGCCGTCGTTTTGCTTGTCGCTGGAGAGGACCGAGGCCTGAACCTGAACCTCGTCGTAGAAGCCCTCCGGGAAGAGCGGCCGGATCGGCCGGTCGATGAGACGGCTGGTGAGCGTCTCCTTCATGGTCGGACGGCCTTCCCGCTTCAGGAAGCCGCCGGGAAACTTGCCGGCCGCGGCCGCACGCTCGCGGTAATCACAGGTGAGCGGAAAAAAGTCGATGCCCGGCCGCGGGGCGCCCGTGGCGGCGGCCACGATCACGCTCGTGTCGCCGTACTGCACGAGCACGGAGCCCGCCGCTTGCTTGGCCAAAAGGCCCGTCTCGATGCTGAGGATCTGGTCGCCGATCTGCCGTTCAACTCGTACTTTCATGATTGCTTCTCTTCTTTCCTTCCCTTGCCATCCCGGAGCCAAAGAGTGCCCCGGGCCCGCCAAGAAATCCATCCATTACAACGTCATTGCGAACGATGACTGATGGCCAAACGACACGAATGGCCATCCAGCGGGCGACGCCGGACACCGGAAAACGTCCGGCCGGCGTAGACGCCCGAAACCAACCTGGCCGCGCACTACTTGCGGATCTCCAACCGCTTGATGATGTCGAGATACCGCTGCGGCGCGACGCGCTTGAGGTAATCGAGAAGGCGGCGGCGACGGCTCACCATCATGAGCAGACCACGCCGACTGGCATGGTCTTTGGAATGCTTCTTGAAGTGGTCCGTCAGGTGCGAGATCCGCCCGGAAAGCAGCGCGATCTGGATCTCCGCAGAACCGGTGTCGGCAGTCCCTCGCCGATAGGCACCGATCAATTCCTTCTTGCGATCTTTGGTAAGCGACATCAGCCGAAATTCGCCCGACAAAGGGGCGACCTGGTAAGTGACAGGCGGTGCGAAGCGCGGTGACTGCGGATGCCCAGTGCATCCAAATCCATTTTCAGCCGGCACGCACGCCACAAGGGCTCGAGCCGCCGGGGAGTGCCCGGCACAGCGGCAGAGTCTATCTCCGACGGCCTCGATTGCAACAGACCCGCTGCAAAACAGCCGACGAAACCATCCATTTGTGAGAGGGGTCAGCCATTGGCGCCGACGGCCTGCCGGCGGTTGTGCGACGCGACCTTCGCCTGCCGGCCATGGCCGGTCGGCTCGTGGACCACGTTCCAAGCCAGCCCCAGCCGTTCCATGGCGACGATCCCCCAATACGTGACATCGATCTCCCACCAGCGATGGCCGTGCTTCGCCATCCGCTGAAACGCGTGGTGGTTGTTGTGCCAGCCCTCGCCGAAGGCCAGCAGGCCGACCCACCAGAGATTCGTCGAGTCGTCGGTCGTCTCGTAGTTGCGGTAGCCCCACATGTGCGTGGCCGAGTTCACGAGCCACGTCACGTGAAACACGATCACCATCCGCACGGCCAGACCCCAAAGCAGCCACGACACTCCGGTATACGGCCCATACAGAAGCCAGCCGGAGCCAAGCAGCGCCAGGCCGATGAGCGTGTGCCAGAGGAGGAAGGTGCGGTGGATGAAATGCATGGCCGGATCACGGTCGAGATCGGGCGCCCAGCGAGAAACGTGCGCCGCGAGTTCCTGCGGATCGCGCCGCGTGAACATCCAGAGGATGTGGGCCCAGAGGCCGCCATCGTGGGGCGTATGCGGATCGCCTTCCTGATCGCTGAACGCATGGTGCTTTCGGTGGTTCGACACCCAGTGCAGCGCCGAACCCTCGCCCGAAACGCCCCCCAGGAAGGCAAAGAACAGCTTCACGGCCCGCGAGGTGGCAAAGCTGCCGTGCGTGAGCAGACGGTGGTAGCCCAGGCAGACGCCCAGGCTGCCGGTGATGTAGTAGAGCACCATGCAGATCGCGAAGCCCGACCAGGTGAAGAAGAAGGGAGCGGCGAGCGCCGCCAAATGGACGCCCCCGATCCAGATCACCACCGGCCAGTCGAGATTGGCCCAATCGAGCCGACCGTATTCGATCCTCGGCTCGACGGATTGCGGGCCCACCCGGTCCTCGACTCCCTCGTCGACGTCGCAGGCGCCGCCATCATAGGCATCCACGGCGAGCGGGTCGTGGATCGCGGAGCGGCCAAAGGCGAACTCGTCTTCGCGATCGATCGGGGAGGCGGTGGGGGCGGAACTCATGGGGATCCTTTCCTGGGAAGGCCGAAGCCGCTGACCACACAGCGGTGGGAAACCGCACTACTGTGAACTATTTCGACATTTCTGCCAGCCAGGAGAGGTCAGCGACCGGTCGAACCAACGTCAAAAACCTGTCAAAATTCCTCTCGCCGTCCTGGCCGTTCGGCCCGCGGCGGCAATTCACGCCCCCCGACTGCTCCGGTGGCCGCCGCCGGCGTGCCGCTCGGCAACCGTGAAATCAGCCATGCCGTGGCATCGGACGCGGGCACGGGAACCCTCCCGGGAGGGGCGAGCAGCCAGGCGAGCCGCTCGGCGGGCACCGGTTCCGCCGGCTCCTCCAAGACGGCGAGCCCTTGGAATCGCATCACCGCGCCGGCGCGATCGCCGGGAGCGCGGATCGCCAAACCGCGGCTGTCGATTCGCACGCGGCACGCCACGTCGTCGTAGCCGCGCACCACCTCCGACGCGAGCGACCGAAATGCCGGGCCGGTGCGGCAGCCGAGCACGTTCACGACCGCATTCAGAAAGTCCTGCGGCACGCGTCCGGCCGCGGCCGACACGCTCGCCTCGCCGGTGGTGAGGCGGCCTTGCTCGAATTCGACCGCGGCGACCTCGAGATCGGCTTCGCCGGTCATGCGGTGAATGGCTCTGGCGGTGAGCGCCGCGAGATCGATGCGACCGAGCGATCCCGACAAGCGGCCGCTCCATTGGCCTGCCTCGTGCACGGCATCCACGCCTCCCTGCACGAGCGCAGCCGGCCCGGCGGCTCGAGCGGCGGCCGGTGGCAGCCCGACCAGCGCTGCAACGAGTGCCACCGGCAGCGGCTCGTCGACGACGGCATGGAGTTCGATTCGCCGGCCGCGCAGCGTTGACTGCACGCGGATCTCGTCGCGCCCCTGCGGCTCGCGACGCACCCGCACCGCCCGGGCATCGGCGACCGTCGCGCCCTCGGCATGGATTCCCGAGGGCCGCATGGCCGCCGCCCCCGGCTCCGAAGGCCAGACCACCTCCGCCACGTCGACGACCCAGGCCTTCGTGAACCGTTCCGGCTCGCCGAGCCACGCGGTGCCGATCTCCGCAAGCGCGGCAATGACCCCTGACGTGCACTCGAGCCGCGGCGCCGCCAGCCGCACCTCCGTGGCCGACACTTCCACGTCGATCGCCGGCAGCGCGAGGATCGGCTCGCCCGTGGCCGCGAGCAGTTCGACGGCCTCGAGCCGCATCGCCCCCGGCCGCAGGTGACTGACGCCGCCGATCTCGAGCGGCATTCCCAGCAGCGATTCAATCGACCGTTCCACCGCCTCGACGTGCCGCGCCGAGTGTCGCCAGATGCCGAGCCCCACGAGCAGCGCGCAGGGCAGGACGCCGGCCAGCACGAACAGCGTGCGGACGAGGCGGATCCGGCCTGCCGATTGCTCGATGAACATCCCTGTCCTCGAAGACGCCCTGCCACCGACCGTCGAAACGCCCCGCCTCCGCGGGGCATGCTCTCGGAGCGCTCCTAGCGGCTCCGTGCCAACTCGTGATAGAGCCGATACCGCGCCTGCATCTCCTCCACGCTGTCGCCGCCAAACTTGTCGACGAGCGCCGCGGCCACCTCGAAGGCGACCACGCTCTCGACGATCACGCTCGCCGCGCTCACGGCGCAGACGTCGCTCCGTTCGTAGGCGGCTTCCTCCGGCGCCTTGGTGCGAAGATTCACCGATGCCAGCGGCTTCCGCAGCGTGCTGATCGGCTTCATCGCGGCCTTCACCACCAGCGGCTGGCCGTTCGTCATGCCCGCCTCGAGGCCGCCGGCATTGTTGGTGGGCCGGGTGAAGCCGAGCTGCGCGCCCTCGCGGGCGGCGGCGTCGTAATGGATCGCGTCATGCACCAGCGAACCGCGCCTTCGCGCGGCCTCGAAGCCGAGGCCGATCTCGACGCCCTTGATCGCCTGCACGGCCATCACGGCCTGCGCGATCCTGCCGTCGAGCTTGCGATCCCACTGCGCGTGCGTGCCCAGGCCGATCGGCAGGCCATCG
>JBIIOM010000180.1:0-5569 GCA_044336925.1 Pirellulales bacterium | reverse complement strand
AGAGCGGCTCGAGCATGAGCACGAGCGGATACCGCGCATTGCCGCGAAGCTGCTGCACGGCGACGTGCCGCAGCACCGAAATCATCTGTCCGACTGGCACGCTCATGCGACTCGCTCCCGCGGCAGTTGATCCGCCGGCGCTGCCGCCTGACGCTGCGCCGAGCACCAGCGGGCCAGCGCCATCAGCGGGAAGTAGATCGGATAGTAGTGGTAGCGCAGGTAAAACACCTTCGGGAAACCGGTGCCGGTGAACTCGGGTTCGAGCCAGGCGCCGTCGGATTCCTGCCGACCCACGAGCCATTGCACGCCCCGGCGCGCGGCGCGTGAATCGTGTCGTCCGGCGGCCACGAGCCCAGCGAGCGCCCAGGCGGTCTGAGAGGCCGTGGGGGCACCCTTGCCGGCCAGACGCTCGTCGGCGTAGCTCTCGGGCGTCTCACCCCAGCCGCCGCAGCCCTGCTGGTGAGCGACGAGCCAGTCGGCGGCCGCGGCCACGGCCGGATCGTCGGACGAAAGCCCCACCGACCGCAGGCCCTCGATCGCCTGCCAGGTGCCGTAGACATAGTTGATGCCCCAGCGGCCATACCATGATCCATCGGCCCGCTGCTGCTCGCGGAGGTAGCGGATCGCGCGGTCCACCGACGGATGGCCGACCCGCAGGCCGAGCTTGCCGAAGGCCTCGAGCACGCGGCCGGCGAGATCGGGCGAACTGGGATCGATCATCGCGTTGTGATCGGCGAACGGCACCTTGCAGAGCAGTTCGCAATTGTTGTCGCGGTCAAACGCCGCCCAGCCGCCGTCGCTGTTTTGCATCGCCTCCACCCAGGCCCGCGCCCGCGCCATCGCCGCGGCCACGCGGTCGAGCCGACGGCGCAGCGCCGCATCGGCCGGCTGCGTTTCCGCCACGGCCGACCGCCAGGTCGAAAGCGCGATCAACACCATCGCGGTGTCATCCACGTCGGGATAAAAGCGGTTGGCGTACTGGAAGCACCAGCCCGATGGAGCCACCTTGGCGGCGCTATGGGTCCAGTCGCCTTGGCCTCGCACCTCGTTGTCGAGAATCCAATCGACGGCATCGTCGAGGCGGCCGGCTGCGTTGCCCGCGGCGGTCGCATCCGCCAGGGCCCGCAGCGTGATCGCGGTATCCCAGACGGGCGAGCGGCAGGGCTCGACGCGGGTCGACCCATCCGGCTCGCTCTCCACCAGCCGCGCGAGCTGACGCCAGCATTCCTGCACTTCCGGCGATTCGTCCTCGCAGCCCATCGCCCGCAGGGCGACGATGCTCCAGACGATCGGCGGAAAGATCGCCCCGAGACCGTCGCTGCCGTCAAACCGTTCGAGCATCCAGCGACGGCACTCCGCGACCGCGCGGCTCCGCAACGGACGGATGCCAAACGCATCGCCGGCCTTCACGACCCGATCGACCACGCGGAAGAATCGCGCCCACGCGTCGTTGCCGCCGGTGGCGGGGGGACCACGGCGGAGATCCTCGGGCGAAAACAGTTCGGCGATGCCACGGCCGGGGTCGAGCCGACGGACCGGCTTGAACGCCCAGATGAGCGACAGCGGCACGATCATCGTCCGCGACCAGGCGGAGACGCGATCGAGGTTGATCGGCAGCCAGCGGGGCAGCAGCACCATCTCCGGCGGCACCGCCGGACAGGCGTCGTATGACATCTGCCCCAGAAGGGCGAGATAAAACCGTGTGAAGCTGTTGACGGCCCAAGGGCCGCCGGCAGCTGCGATCGCCCGCCGTGCCTTCACGAGCGGCTCAGATTGCACGTCGTGACCGAGGATCTTGAGCGCGAGATAGGCCTTCACGCTCGCGCTGATGTCGACGGGGCCGCCCGGATAGATCGCCCAGCCGCCGCCCGGAAGTTGCTCGCGCAGGATCCGGTCTGCGGCCCCAGCCAGATGCGGATCGCCGATCCTGCCGGCCCACGTCAGGATGAGGATGTATTCACTTTCGAGGATCGTGTCCCCCTCGAGTGGGCCGCGCCAATGGCCGTCGGCAAACTGCCGCTTCGAGAGCCAGCCGGCCGTCAGCCCGACCGAATCGAGCACCGGCGCAAGCCTGTCTTGCCCCTGGGGTTGGGCAAGGGCAGGGCCGACCAGATCGCGCACGATCGCCTGCTTTTCGCGGGCCCCGGAGCCGATCACCGCCTGCACCACTCCCGACGAAGCAATACCGGCAGCCGTGCCGGCAGGGACCGCGGACGATCGCGGCGCGGCCGAAGTCGATCCTGAATGGTTCATAGTCGCATCCATGCTCCAAACCAGCCTGCCGGCCGACGGGCTCCTAGCCACGGGCCACCGAGAACAAGCAGCCGGGAAGAATAGAGAAAGGACGCGATGGCCGACAAGTGCGGGAGTGCGGCAATTTCCTGAAAAAACCAGCGTGGTGCCGCCCGGGCCACGCGGATGCTTGATGTGGGGAAATCTGGGCAGACTCTAACGCGCGACCGACAGCCCTTGCGTCGGCAGCACCACGGCCACCCGCGTACCCTCGCCCGGCCTCGACTCGACGACCACGCGGCCGCCGCTGGCCTCGGCAAACCGCCACGCCTTCGAGAGCCCGAGCCCCGCGCCGCGGCCCGCCTCGCGGCCGCTGTAGAACGGATCGAACGCCCGCCGCAGCGAGGCGGCGTCCATGCCCTTGCCGTCGTCGGCAACGACGATCTCGCACCAGCCGCCGGCCGGCGCGGACGATCCCGCCACCATCCCGACTGACAGGGTCACCCGCCCGCCGTCATCGACGGCCTCGATCGCGTTGATCGCGATCGCCCGCACCGCTTCCTCGATCTGCCCCCGGTCGACATGGGCCGAAAGCGGCGTTGGCGACGGGCTGTAATGCAGCCGCACGCCCCGTCCGACCGCGGCCTGCTGCACCGAGTCGATCACCGACGCCACGAGCCCGCCAAGATCCGTCTCCGCAGGCTGCGGCTTTGGCGGCCGGGCAAAGAGCATCAGGCCGCCGATCATGTCGCGGGCCCGAAATGATTGATCGACGATCGTGGCCAGCCGCCGGCGGCGCTCGGCATCGCGCTCCTCGAGCAGGAGCGCCTGGGCACGCGTGGCGATGTTGGCCAGGGGATTGTTGATCTCGTGGCCGGCGCCATAGGCCAATTCCCGAAGCGCCTCCAGGCGGGCCTCCGCGAGCGCCTCGTCGAACCGCGTCGTCAGCCGCTCGTGCGCGAGCATCCGCTCGACGGCAGCGGCCAACAACTGCGCCTCGACGGCCGGCTCCACGGGCAGGGGAGAGAGCGGTTCACCCGCCAGGGAAACGCCGGGCGGGGGCGGCCCGAGCACCAGGGTCGCCGCAAGTCGGGCGAGGAGCGATTCATGCGAAACCGCCATCGGCAGTGCGTCGCGGCGCTCCGCGGCGAGCCAGGCGGCAACGGCCGGATCACCGCCGACGAGCGCCCGCCACGCCACGGCATCGTTCCCGCCCGCGAGCACGGCCCGCGTCAGGCCCAGACAGACCTGACGCGGGACCGCGTGCGCGATGGCAGGCGAAGCCGCCGACTGCACCAGAAGCCAGGCACCGGAATCCTGCGACACCGTGACTGAACTCCCGGCAACCGTTTTGCGGACAGTAATCAGCCGGCGCGGATGCGCCGGATCAGGAACCTGCGGCGACCGACTCGATGTCGAGGAGGCTGCAGATCCGGTCGACGAGCACCTCGGCCTCGAACGGCTTCTGCAGGAACTCGTTGGCGCCGGACGCCTTGAGGTCCTCGATCTTGTCGGGCTCGCACATGCCCGAGATGCAGATGATCCGCACCTCGTCCATGGTCGAGTCGCTGCGGACCCGCTGGCAGACTTCCTTGCCGTTGATGTCGGGCAGCATGACGTCGAGCACGATCAGGTCGGGACGATAGTCCTTCACCATCATGCCGGCGTCGAACCCATTGTTGACACTGCGCGTCTCGAACCGGCCGTCCCGCTCGAGGACGTCGGTGATGAGCTCGACGAGATCCTGATCGTCGTCCACGACGAGGATCTTGCGGCGACCACTCTCGAGGGCATCGGTCGGGATGCCGTTGTCACGCATGAACAGGAACAGCTGATCGCGCGGAATCCGGCGGAACCGGCTGCCCGGAACCCGGAATCCCTTCAGCTGTCCGGAGTCGAAGCAGCGAATGATCGTCTGCTGACTCACCTTGCAAATCTTGGCGGCTTCGCCAGTCGTATACACAGTCTTCTGCATCTGCTTTACCACCCTCTCCCTAGCCGTGGTGCAGCTAGTCAAAACGGAATCCGGAAATGCCTTGTCCGCAAGGCAGCCCCGAACACCTAGGCCTCCTGGTTGCCATCGATGAACGCGTTTTCGGCAGACGCCCCCGACTCTCGGGAACTCCTGCCGCACCGTCCGGCGTCGCGATCCATGCCGACGCCATCCGGCAAGTTTCAAGCTTCGGGGGAGATGCGGAAGGAATCCTTTTCCTTCGACCGCTTCCCTGCTTGCCATCCTTGCCTGATGCCCAACTCTACAGGCAGCTTGCGCAATGAGTCAATATCGATACAGTCGCCGCAAACGCCTTCACCGCAACGTCTTCGGTAAAAGCCCCGGAGCAGCAATTTCGAGCAATTCGACGGCAGGCCGCCCGCCGAGCGAGATCTCGGCGACCCGACCAAACGTGCGGGGAGCCTTGGCCGCTGCCGGGCCGAACAAGCGACGAAGATGCGGTCCCGGCACGACCTCGAGCAGGCCGACATCGTGCACGTCGCGCAGCAGGTTCGCGTCGATCAGGATCCGGCCGAGCGGAACCTTCGCCGCGAGAATGGCCGCGACCGTCTCGACGTCGAGAAGACTCAGATCGATCCGCACGATCCCGTGCTGCACGACCGCGCCCCACCCGCGGGTGAGCAGAATCTCCCGCGCATAGAGCCCGTGGCCGCCCGAGTCCAACGCCGGAGTGAACCGCGTGGCCACCACCTCGAGCCCCACCTGGCCACCGCACCACCGTTCCATCGCCACGGTCATGTGGCTGCGGTGGTCGAGAAGTTCGCGGTAGGGCTCGGGCACCTCGTCGGGCGGCATCGCCCGCACCGTGCCGAAGGCTGCGGCCGATTCCGGAAACATCCGGATCAGGCCCAAGGCCCGCTCGACGGCGTCGCGATTCTCCTGCGAGGCGGCCATGCGATCTATGGCCGCGAGACGAACTGGGCGGCAGCCTGCTCCGGCACCGCCAGATCGAGCAGAAACTCGAGCACTTCGCGAAGCCTGGCGAGCCGGCACGAGGCCACGGCGGCCGATGCCTGCCGCCGCTCCTGTTCGACGATCGCAGCGGCACGGGCGAAGACGTCGGCCGCTGCGAAGAGCCGCCGCGCCTCCCCGATGGCCTCCGAGACATCGCGTTCGGACGCCCCCGGGCCGCCGGCGCGGGCCGCCAGCGAGACGAGCCTTTCGATCGATTCACGCGGCAGGCGTTCCAGGGCCAGGGCCCACATGAGCGTCGGCCGGCCGCCCAGCAGGTCGCCCGCGGCCTGCCGATTGTTTTCGAGGTCGCCGGCCCAGTCTTTCAGGTCGTTGAGCACCTGGAAGCCCGTGCCGACATGCCGCGCATAG
>JBIIOM010000179.1:0-5576 GCA_044336925.1 Pirellulales bacterium | reverse complement strand
GCCTGCCAAAGTAGACCGCTTGCTCCGCAAGCGGATCCAGATCCGCTTCGGGACGAAGCGGTCGACTTGGGATCGGTCTGCTCAGGGCAGGCTGAAGCCTACCCTACTTGATTAGGAGTGCGAGTCCTATCAGGCTGCCAAGGGCGATGGCCGCTGCGATCACGGCTGACATGATCGTTTGCCGGAGCG
The DNA here is from genome assembly GCA_044336925.1 of Pirellulales bacterium. GTDB lineage: Bacteria > Planctomycetota > Planctomycetia > Pirellulales > UBA1268 > RGVT01. The sequence continues at coordinate 5,387 of JBIIOM010000179.1, read as the reverse complement.
AGTCTGTCTTCGGCTGGGTGGGAGGCTCTTCCGGTGGCTCGTCGAACTGCGGCTCCTTCTCCACGTCGAGCCAGAGGGCGGCGAGGTCTTTGGCGATCGTCATCGGGGCCCGGCAGTTGGGGCAGCGACCGCGCGCGCCGGCGGCCGATTCCGGCAGCCGCAGGAGCCGGGCGCACTTCGGGCAGAGAAACCGCACGTAGCCCGGGTCGCCGTCGAGTGCCGGCACATCCTCGAGCGCCGCGTGGGCGAAGTCGGCGCAGGTGGTGAAGCGATCCTCGGGCCGCTTGGCGAGGCCGCGTTCGATCGCGTTGCAGAGGCTCGCCGGCAGCTCGGGCCGCAGGCCACGGAGCGGCGGCACAGGCGCGGTCGCATGCTCCTTGAGGATCGGTGCGGTGTTGCCCAGAAAGGGTTTCCGGCCGGCAAGCAATTCGTAGGCCGTCACTGCGAGCGAATACTGGTCGGACCGGCCGTCGAAGCGGCCGCCGATCACGCAGCGCTCGGGCGCCATGTATGACTTCGTGCCCACGGCGGTGCCGGAACTGGCGAGCGTGGCATCATCGCCATCCACGACCGATTCCTCGAGAATCTTCACGAGCCCGAAGTCGCCCAGGTAGGCCAGGCTGCGGGCGTCGAAGAAAATGTTGCCCGGCTTCACGTCGCGGTGGACGATGCCGCGGGAGTGGGAATAGTCGAGCGCGGCGGCGATCCCTGGCAGAAAGCACCGCAGAAACGCCGGAGCAACGGGCGTGCTCTTGCCTTCCTCCCCCTTCGGGAAGCGGTTGGAAAGCGAGCCGCCGGGAAGGAACTGCATGACGAGAAAGGGCTCTCCCTTATCGGTGCCGTAGTCGACGAGGGGCACCACGTGGGGATGGACGAGCGCCGCCGATGCCCTGATCTCACGGTCAAAGCGGTCGAGAAACCCGGGTGAGTCGAAGTATTGCCGCATCGGCATCTTCACGACGACGGGCACGCCGGCGGGCTTGTCCCATGCGCGATAGGTCACTCCCATGCCGCCTTTGGCGAGGTGGGAGATGATTCGGTAACGGCCCTTCAAGACGCGGGCTGGCATGGGGGAATGTGGGCGGAGAGAATGGCAGGCTGAAGCCTACCCTACTTGGGGGTCCAGCGGCCGGAGAAGCCGGGGCTGAACTCGCGCGGCTTTTTGAAGCCCTTTGCGAATTCGAGAAACCGCTCCGTGCCTGCGAGTTCGCCGATCCGCGGGTTCTCGACGAGTTCGTCCGCCGACGCCTTCGCCACCACGATCTCGGGCACGTCGCCTGTGCGGAAGCGATAGTCGAAGAAGAAGTAGCGGTCGTTGCGGATGGCGATGCGGTCGGCGCCGGACCGCTCGCGCATCCTGCGCCGCTGTTCTTCGGCATTGCGGGCAAACCCGGCGATGGCGGCCTCGGCCGGATTCTGCGGCAGGCCGCACTTCAGCCAGGCCTGCTTCCAGGCCAGCAGCAGCACCTCGAGTTGCGGCAGGGAGGAATCGCGTGCATCGACATGGGCGCCGGGGGGGCTGGCGGTGATCAGAGATGCCGCCATCAGCAGCCGGTAGGCGTTGAGCTGGCTCTCGAGCGCCTCGCGGCTGGCGGCCTGGTTGCCGCCGGCCGAGCCAGGATCGATCGCCTTGATGCGTTCGAGCAACTGTTCGGCGCCAGCCACGAACGCGGTGCGAGCGAGTTCCGGCCGTCCCTGCTCGAGCCAGTGGGCGGCGAGGATCAGGTGGCCCGAGCCGTCGGCGATAAGATCCGCCTGCGGCTTGCCGCCGCACCACTCCGCCGTGGCTGCGAGCCGCTTCTCATCGCGAAGAATCCTCCACAATTCGGGCGTCGAAAACTCCTTCTTGTCTTGGTCATAGGCCGTGGGGCATGCGGCGCCGAGAAAGTCCGCGTAGGGCCCGACCGTTTCCATCAGCTCGGCGATGCTGCGCGGAGCGGCGTTCACCGCGGCCTTCGTCCGGAAGGCATCGTCCCGTTCGGGCGGCCTGGTCGCCCGCAGCGCGTCGGCATGGGCGCCGAGTCGGCGGCGGGTTTCTCGCAGTTGGTCGGGCTGGCGGAATGCGTAGCTCTCGCCGCGGGCGATGGCCATGTCGATCAGAGGCAGTGTGACGATGTCGAATTGAGTGAGCAGTTTTTCGCGGGTGAAATCGGCTGCTGCCGTGAGGCCGCCGGCCTGCAGGATCGCGGCATGCTCGCCGTAGAGCAGGATGTTTTCCTCCTGGAGCCGCACATAGCGGTCGAGCTGCTGCGCGAAGTCCTGCAGCCGCTTCGCGTCCGGCACCTCTTGGAAAAATCGTCGCAGGCCCGCGATCGAGGCGGCCATGCCCTCGGATTGGCCTTCGTTCATCTCGTTGAGCACGTCCGTCATCAGCACGTGGGCCCGGTGCAGGTTGCCGTCGTCGGCGTCTTTCATGGCCTGGATCACGTAGATCGCAAGGAGGATCTCGCGGGCCTGCGGCACCGGGAGCTTCTGTTCAAGGTCGGTTGCACACTTGAGCACCGTGGCCGGGTCGATGCCGGCCCGCTCGCACTCCTTCCGCACGAGCCTCGTGAGCGGCGGTGTGTTTGCCAGGGCCTCCTCGGCGGACTTGGCCACGGTGGGCGGCAGGGCGGCCGGGCCCTTGCCGTTGGTCATGGACCACCGGCTGGGCGACATGAGCGAGCCCGTGTTGAAGCCCCGTTCGTAGAGCACGAAAAACAACGGCTGCATGCGGGCCGCCACCTCCGCTTCGGTCAGCGGCGGTGGTGGTGGCGGCGGGGGAGGGGCAGCGGGTGGCGGCGGTGGAGGCGGCGGCGCTTTCTTGCAGCCGACCGACATCGTCCCTGCCGCGATCATGACCGCGCAGAGCGCTGCCACGCTCAGTGCACGGGCGCGACGGCGGGAGTGGGCTGGGGGCATGTCAGGCTACCGGGCGGGAGGGGGAGCGTTTGGATCGGTGGCCGGCTCGGGAACGAGCGAGAACACGCGGCGGGGAACCGTCCACTTCCAGTCGTTTCGTGGGGCCGGCCGCATGTATTCGTTGCGGTAGAGCCGCCAGGCGGGCAGCGAGGGTGCCAGCAGGAGGACGTCGGGCAGAAACGAGTTGACGATGTTGCGATCCAGGTCGAGCCAGTCCTGAATGACGTAGTTGACCGAGCGGTCGGTCAGCGGCTCGCCCGACGGGGAACGGATCTCGTAGAAATGGGCCTTCATGGGCGAAGGCTCGGGCGATCGATCGAGCGTGATCGTATTGCCGCGACGGTCCTTGAGAACTCTCCGAGCGTCGAAGGCATCGGGCGAAGCGCCGAGGGGCGAATAGCCGTCGGCCCCGGCGAACCGCACCACCATCGCCGGCTCCGCGCCGCCTTTCGTGGCGAACGACAGCCTCACGCGGCCGCCATTGTCGTCGAGCCAGAGGTATCCCCCTTCCGGCCCTTCCACGAGGGCCGGCGCGAAGTCGGCGCCGGCATCTTGGTCGACATCGAGCAGCACCGCCGTCCACGGGTCGGCGATGCCACGCGGCACCCGCAGCATCGGCTGGTTGCTGCGATTCTCGACAAGCCGGTTGCGGGCCGCGGTCGTGCAGCCGGCGAGCAGCGGAAGCCGGGCGTCCGTCGGCAGCCCTTCCTCCCCCGCGTCCTTCACGAGCCGGTCGAAATCGTCGAGGCTGAAGGCCAGCCGCGGGCAGGCGTTGATCATGCCCGCGAGCCGATCCTGCGGAATGTCGGCCGGAAAGTCATAGACCTGCCAGGTCGTGCGGCCCACCTGCCAGGAACGATCCAGTTTCTCGGCGTTGCAGAAGCGCACCATGTCTTCTTCGAGGGTCACTGTGCGGGCCACGTCGTCGAGCGTGCGCACGAAGCGGTCGACAAAATCGGCGCGTTCGGCTTCGGCATTCATGCCGCGCAGCACCGCGCTCGTTTCGCGAAGCGCCGCGGCTGTCTGCCGGAGCGTGTCGAGCGTGATGACGAGCGGCCGTGCCGGCGCTTCTTGCCCGCTGCGCACAAGCTGCCCGCCCATGGCCCTCGCGAGGGCGGCGTCGTATTGGTTGAGTGACTGGGTCAGCCGTTCGGCCGCCGACGGTCCCTGTTCGTCGTTCGGGGCGGGGGGGGCGTTTTGAGCGGGCTGGCCCTGCGTCAGCGTCGCCTGAAGTGCGGGGCGGTGGACGCTGTTCATCAATTGAAAGAGCGCCAGCAGGTCGTAGTGTTCCTTCTGCTGCGAGAGGCGGGACTGCAGTTCGCGGGCGTCGAGCCGCAAGGCGTCGGGGTCCGCGGCCTCGCCAGCGTCTGGCTTCTCCGGCTCGTCGGCCTGGATGACGTCGGCTGCATCGGTGGCTTCGACATCGTCCTTGGCGACGAGCGAGAGAAAATCTGCCAGGGCTTTGGCCGCAGTGGCGGCATCGATGTTGGCGTTGCCTCCGCCGACCGAGGCCAAGACGGCGTCGCTCACCTGACGAAAATCGTCCCACTGCTTGCCCGCTGCGAGGACCTTGTCAGAGGCCTTCTCGGCATCGTTCCGTTCCTCCGGGTTGCGATTGGCGTAGTTCACATAGCCTTGCGCCACCAGTTGGATCGCCTCCTCGAACGTGGGCGGCTTCTGTCCCTTCGGCGGATTGTCCATCCAGCCAAGAATCTTGCGAATGTGGGCCTTGGCCTTCAGGGCGGCCTTGAGGCCGTCGGCTGAGGCGGTCACGCGATTGCGAAGGCCCCGCTGCCGTTCGCGCACGGCGTCTTCAACCGCGGCCCGGATGTCGGCCTTGAGCTTGGCCTCGTCGATCCGCCATGCCTGCGGCTTATAAGACGGCGGCTCCACTCGGAGGATTCGCGGCCGCATTCGCAGCCAGCGGCCCTGGTTCGCAGCGTAATCGGCGACGATGGGCTGTTTCACGCCGGCGGCATCCCGTTGCGTGATCAATAGCGACCCGCCCATCACGATGGTGAATGGCTCGTCGTAGCCGTCGCGGCCGTGCAGCAGCCGCCGCGGCCCCAGGAATCGCTCTCCGTAACCCAGATCCCCAAGCACAAAACTCATGCTTTGGGCCTTCAGGTATTCAGCGGGTGCGTGCCAGGGAAGGGCGCGTTCGTCGCGGGTGGCATCGTATGAAATGTCGAGCAGCAATTGGTTTCGGGCCTTGAGCGACGGGCGAAGCTCCGCGCGTTCGAAGGCCTCGTCGGGATCAGGGCTGGTGAGAAAGGCGTCGGCGGCCTTCGCCTCGACGGCGCAGGGGTCGGCATCGGCGGCCAGTTGCACCGCTTTCTGCAAGACGCCGGCATCGACGCCGGTGAATTCGGGATAGACGGCGAGCGCCGCCTGCGTGGCCTCGAAGAGTTTCATGGCCACGTCGCCGAAGACTGGCTCGCCGCGGGCCACCTTTTCGAACGGCTGCCAGGCCTTCAGGAGCAGCT
>JBIIOM010000178.1:0-5619 GCA_044336925.1 Pirellulales bacterium | reverse complement strand
ACGCTGCGCGATCCGGACCTCGAATTCACGAGCATCGTTCCCGCGACGGGCACTCCGGCGATCTACGACGCCCCCGCCGAGGCGGCCGCAGCCGACGCCGAAGCCGACGTGGATAACCCGATCGAGCAGACCCAGATTCAGCGCACACAGTTCAGCGAGTTTGGCGCGGCACCGCCGCCGCAGGTGCCGATGGCCGTCTCGGCCCGACGGCTGCGGGCGTTTCCGCGGTCGAGCGTGCCGCTCAACGTGCGCTGGTTCCCGAGTCCGGCCGGCGGCGAATGGGTGGCCGTGATCACCTCCGGCGTCAACCTCGTCATCGACGGCGTCGACCCGGCGGGCCCGCTCGACATCTCGGCCGACCGGCTCGTGATCTGGACGCGCGGCCAGGGGCAGCCCGATCTCGACGGCAACGCGGCGCAATCGGCCGACACGCCGCTCGAGCTCTACATGGAGGGCAACGTCGTCTTCCGGCAGGGGCAGCGGGTGGTCGAGGCCGTGAGCATGTTTTACGACGTGCCGCGATCGAGCGGCGTGATCACGGGCGCGACGATGCTGACGCCGGTCGACAATTACTCCGGCCTCGTGCGGCTCCGGGCCGACGTGATCCGGCAGGTCGATCGCAGCCGGTTCGTCGCCCAGCAGACCGGCCTCACGTCGAGCCGCCTCGGCGTGCCCACCTGGGAGTTCCGCTCGCGCGAGCTCCAGTTCACCGACGAACAGGTGCCGCTGCCCGGCCCCTTCGGCCAACCGATGATCGACCCGGCCACCGGCGAGCCCGCCATCGAGCACCAACAATACATCACCAGCCGCGGCAACACCGTGAATCTCGGCGGCGTGCCGGTGCTCTGGTGGCCAGTGCTCTCGACCAACGCGAAGAAGCCGACCTTCTACATCAACAACGTGCAGCTGAAGAATGACCGGATCTTCGGCACGCAGGTGCTCACGAGCTGGGACGCCTTCCAGGTCTTCGGCTGGCAGCGGCCGCCCGATGGCGTCGACTGGGACTTCGACATCGACTTCCTCAGCCTCCGCGGCCCCGGTGGCGGCACGTCGTTGCTCTACAACCGCCCCGATTTCCTCGGCATCGGCACTCCGGCCAATGGCATCCTCGACGCCTGGTTCATCGGCGACGTCGGCCTCGACAACCTCGGCCTCAACCGGCGCACCTTCACCTATCCGGGCTACCCCGACCGCACGTTCCGCGGCCGCTCCTTCTGGCGGCACCGCCAGGATCTCGGCGGCGGCTGGCAGGCCCGCGGCACCGCCGGCTGGATCAGCGACATGAACTTCCTCGAGGAGTATTACGAGGCGGAGTGGGAGGAAGGCTACGAGCAGCGGACCTGGCTCGACCTGCGGCGGCCGATCGACAACCGCGAGCTGCGGCTCCTGACGAGCGTGCGGGTCAATCCATTCTTCACGCAGACCGAATGGTGGCCGCGACTCGATCATTACTACATGGGGCAGCCGCTCCTTCGCGACGCGCTCACCTGGTACGAGCATTCGAGCGTGGCCTACGCCCGGCAGGCGCTGCCGCAGACGCCGACCGTCGGGCAGGGCCGCAACATCTGGACGCTTCTGCCCTACGAGAGCAACGTGATCGGCCAGCGGCTGGCGACACGGCACGAGATCGACCTGCCCTTCCAGGCCGGCGCCGTGAAGGTCGTGCCCTACGCGCTCGGCGAACTGGCCAACTGGGGGCAGGACCTCACGCAGTCGCCGATCAACCGGGCCTACGGCCAGGTCGGCATCCGCTCGAGCCTGCCGATGTGGTCGGCCGACGATTCGGTGGAGAGCCAGCTCTGGAACGTGCACGGCATCGCCCACAAGGTGGTGTTCGAGGCGGAGTTCGCCTACACCGACGCCACGCAGACCGTCCAGCAGTTCCCGCTCTACGACCAGCTCGACGACGACGCGATCAACCAGTATCGCCGCAACATCCCCTACTGGGATTACGGCGCCGTGCCCGGGCAGGCCACGCCGCTCGGCCAGCCCTTCATCTTCGGCCCCGACAACAAATACGACCCGCGGACCTACGCGGTGCGCCGCGGCCTCGGCGGCTGGGTGACAGGCCCCACGGAGATCGCCAACGATCTCTCCGTCTTCCGCCTGGGCGCCCGGCAGCGCTGGCAGACGAAGCGCGGCCCGATGGGCAACCGGCGGATCATCGACTGGATCACGCTCGACATCGACGGCGAACTCTTTCCGATCGCCAGCCAGAACTTCGGCGCGGCGATGGGCCTCTGGCAGTATGACTTCCGCTGGCACGTGGGCGACCGCACCACGCTGCTCTCCTCCGGCGACGTCGATTTCTTCGCCGGTGGCCAGCAGCTCTGGACGGTGGGCGCGCTGCTCAACCGCACGCCCCGCGGCAGCTTCTTCATCGGCTTCAACGAATTCGGCGGCCCGATCCAGGCGAGCGTGCTGACCGGCTCCTACACCTATCGCATGAGCCCGAAGTGGGCGAGCTCCTTCGGCGGAGCGATCGATCTCACCGGCCGCAACATCGGCCAGAACTTCCAGCTCGTGCGGATCGGCGAATCGTTCCTGATGACGTTCGGCTTCAACGTCGACTACAGCCGCAACAACGTGGGCGTGACGTTCAACCTCGAGCCGCGGTTCCTCTCGCGGACCCAGTTCGCGAGCCGCACCGGCCTCGACGTGCCGATCGCGGGCGCCTACGGGCTTGAGTAGGTCGCACGTGCCCAATCCGGCCCGGGGCTGCCTGTACCCCGGCTCTCCGGACGCTCGCTTCGTACGACCAATCCGCTAAAGCGGATCGGTGCCCGCTGCCCTCCGCTCGCTCGATGCTGACTGCGCTCCCGGCATCCTGCCTGCGCTTGTCAGCAACGCCGGCGAGCGTGGTACAGGCAGCCCCTGGCCTTCCCGCATTCTCAAGGTAGGACAGGCTTCAGCCTGTCATCAGTAAAGACAGGCTGAAGCCCGTCCTACAGAACGGAGGCTTCGGGTGACCCGTGCCCCGGGAGCCGGCGTATGCCGCCAGCTACGGAAGCCCGCAGCGCAAGCAAGGTCCATCCGCCCTCCACTCCCATCAACGACGCTCCCACCCGACCCGCGAGAAATGCGCCAACTCTCCTCGCTCGCGCGTCGGGCTTCCGTACCGACCGAAGCGAGCGTCCGGCGATGGGGTACGGGTCGCCCGAAGCCGGCTCGGGCGAGTTGAGCTTGGACTAACGGTTGCCCGAAGCCGGCTTGGGCGAGTTGAGCCAGGCCGACCACGCGGCGAAGACCGCGGCGAGCAGTGCGTAGGCGGCGGCGAGTTCGAGCGGGCCGCGGCCGGCGGCGATCGCGGGCAGTTCGCCGATCGACCAGGGCAGGAAGAGCCGGCCGTCGGTGAACGGGGAATGGATGATGCCAAAGAGCGTGCAGCCGGCCGCGGCCGCCGCCCAGCCCGCGGCGGCGAGGAGCTTGCGGTCGATCAGCGCGGTGACGAGGCCGGCCCACAAGAGGCTCGTGACGATGAACCCGGCCGAGAGCATGCGGATCGAGAAGAGTTCGCGGGCGAGCGCGGCGGCCGGCTGGGCGCCGGCCGCGAGCAGCTTGTCGGCCTCGATCGTGACGAGCGCCGCCAAGGCGGGGATGCACGAGATCGCCACGGCTGGGTAGTGCCGCTGCGGCGTCGCGTGAAAACTCTGCGCCGTGATCTCGAGCCCCACGAACACGAGCACGGGCAGGATCGCCGGGCCGGGAATCGCCTGATAGAGATAGGCGAACGTGCCGGTGAGGCCGGCGAAGCCGATGAAGGCGGCGGTGCCGAGCGTGTAGGCCGCACGGCCGCCCATCGCCTTGTAGGCGGGATGGCCGATGTAGGGAGTCGTCTGGATCACGCCCCCGCAGACGCCTGCCACGAGCGTGGCGATCGCCTCCGCGGCGATCACGCGGCCCGTGTCGTATTCGTCGCCCGCCGCCGCGGCGCTCTCGGTGCAGTCGATGCCCCCCACGACGGTGCCGAGCGCGAACGGAATCACGATCGGCAGGTAGCGAAGCATGTCGGGCCACGCCTCGAGCCACTCCAGTCGCAGGGCCGAGAGCCATTCACTCGGCCAGAGCGCGGCGGCGGCATCGATCGTGGCATGCCCCTCGGCGACGGGCATCCATCCACCCCAGGTGCCGAGCACGTGCATCGCCCAGCCGGCGGCGAGGGCCGCGAGCGCGCCGGGAATGCGGCCGGGGAAGGGGATGTGGGCCGTGAGCGTGGCGAGCGTGATGCCGAAGGCGAGCACGCCGACGAGCGGCGACGAGAAGATCTCGACCGTCGGCAGAAATGAAATGAGCGCCAGCGCGATCGCCGTGAGGCTGCCGAGCAGCCCCGCGCGGGGCACGAGCCGCCGCACCGGGCCGGCCACGAAGGCACAGGCGAACTTGAAGAGGCCGCTCGCCACGATCGCGCACATTCCGACATGCCAGGCATGCCGGGCGGCGGCCTCGCGGTCGAGACCGCCGGCGGCCGCCGCCGCGAACGCGGGCCCGATCACGAAGAACACCATGCCGAACGTGCTGGGCGTGTCGAGTCCGAGCGGCATGGCCGTCACGTCGGTGCGGCGAGCCCGCCGCGCGAGCCGAAAGGCCATCCAGGTGAAGATCAGATCGCCGACGACGACACCGAGCGCCGTGCCCGGCACGAGATGGGCAAGGGCAAACTGGGCGGGGTAGTCGAAGACGGCCGCCAGCAGGGAGACCGTGAGCACGAGCCCGGCCAGATTGTCGATCGAGAGCCCGAAAAAAGCGTTGATGTCGCCGGGGGTTGCCCAGCGGTAGGGGGTGGCCCGATCGGCCTCTCGCGGAGCACTCATGGCTCAAAGGCTAGCAAAACACGGGCATTTCCCCAGGCCGGGGGCTATACTCGGGCCTGCGGAGCGGGACTGCGGCCCTTGTTTTCGGCCGGGGCGAACCATCCGACCCGTGGGTGCGTAACGACTGATGGTTTCACACGATTCCTACACCCGCGGCCAGGCTGCAGGACGGACAGGCTCCGTTTCGGCGGCTGGCGGCCCCGGGGGAGCAGTTCAGTCGGATGGCGAGGCCCGGGGGGGAGGCCAGGCCGACGAGGATCTGCTTCGCCGGTTTCGCGTGGATGATGACACGGACGCCTTCGAGGCGCTCGTGCATCGGTACGAACAGGAGCTCTTCAGCTATCTGCGTCGCTACTGCGGCAGCGCGGAGATGGCGGAGGACGTGTTTCAGGCGACGTTTCTACAGGTCTATCTGAAGAAGGAGAACTTTGAAGACGGCCGCCGCTTTCGGCCCTGGCTCTACACCATCGCCACGAACCAAGCGATCGACGCCCAGCGTCGCAATCGTCGCCACCGGATGGTGAGCATCGATCAGCGATCGGGCGGCGACGACGACGTCGGGGCGCTGGTGGAGATGCTCGCCGGCAGGGATCAGACGGCCGATGATCGGATGGCGGACGAAGAGGCCCGCGAGTGGGTGCGTTCGGCGGTCAACGACCTGCCGGAATCGCTCAAGGGTGCGGTCCTGCTCGTCTACCACCAAGGTATGAAATATCGCGAGGCGGCCGACGTGCTGGGCATTCCGGTGGGAACCGTGAAGAGCCGGCTCCACGCCGCCCTCCTGAAGCTCAACGAATCCTTGGCAAAC
>JBIIOM010000177.1:0-5638 GCA_044336925.1 Pirellulales bacterium | reverse complement strand
GGGTGAGCACCAGCGAGCGGTGCTCGCCAAGCAAAAATCGGCAGGATGCCGATGTTTTGCGTGAAGCCAGCCGCCTGCCCTACTGACACGCGCCAGGCCCGGAGGGCCGGGTGAGCACCAGCGAGCGGTGCTCGCCAAGCAAAAATCGGCAGGATGCCGATGTTTTGCGTGAAGCCAGCCGCCTGCCCCACCGAAGCGGCAGGCTGAAGCCTACCCTACGTTTTCAACCGGCGGGCGAGGCCCTTGCCGATCCGGTCGAGCGTGATCGAACGGTCGTCGACGTCGATGTGGACGCGGATCAGGCTCAGGCCGCTCGTGTCGGCGAGCGCCTTGGTGATCGCCGCGTCGAATTCCCCTTCCGTGCGCACCTCGTAGCCCGTGCCGCCGCCGAGCACCTGCGGCAGGAGCTGATACTGCCAGGGATTGATGTCGTTGAAGCTTCCTTCGTGGATCACCCGCTCCGTGCCGTAGCCCTTGTTGTCGAGCACGATCACGGTGACGGCCAAGCCACGGCGCACGATCGTCGAGAGCTCCATGCCGGTCATCTGGAAGGCGCCGTCGCCCACGAGCGCCACCACCTTGAGATCGGGCCGGGCCACCTTCGCGCCCAGGGCCGCCGGCACGGCGAACCCCATCGAGGTGTAATAGGCCGGCGAGAGAAACTCCGTGTGACCGTGGATCACGAGCTCGCTCGACGCAAAGAGCGAATCCCCCACGTCGGCGACCACGATCGTCTTCTCGTCGAGCGATTCATCGAGCCGGCGGACGAGCCGCGTGGTCGTGATCGGCTTGGAGGCATCGAGCTTGAAGGGCCCCTGCGCGGCGGCCGGGCCCGGCGGAAGCGTGCGCTTCGCCGCCTTCGGCTTGGCGGCCACGAGCGCCTTGAGGAAATCGGCGAGCAAAACGTTGTGGAAGTGATGGTGGCTGATGCGGAGCTCGTCGCTCGTGGCGTAGATGCTCTTCGTGGCGTCGAGCTTGGCCGTGAAGATGCCGAGATCGAGGTCGGTGAGCAGCGTGCCCAGCAGGATGATGCAGTCGCTCTCCTCGACGAACTTCGTCACTTCCTCGCGTCCGAGCGCGCCCTCGTAGAGGCCGATGTAAAGCGGATGCGTCTCGCTCACCACGCTCTTGGCGAGCAACGTCGAGGCGATGGCGATGCCGGATGCCTCGGCGAGCGCGACGACGTCGGCCTGCAGGGCCCAGCGATGCAGTTCGACGCCGGCGATGATGACGGGCCGCTTCGCCTGCTCGATCCGGGCCACGGCCTCCTTCACCGCCTCGGCCAGGGCGCTCTTGTCGCTCTCGAGCCGCGGCGCGTGGTAGGGACGGATCTGGTCGGGCACGACGGAGACCATGTCGCGCGGCAGCTCGATGTAGACCGGCCGCTTGAGGCGGTCGGCGGTGTCGAGGAGCTGATCGATGTCGCGGAAGGCGGTCGCCGGATCGACGATCTCGCGGCTGGCGGCGCAGATCTTCTCGAAGACGTCGAGCTGCGTGTGCCACTCGCGGACGCGATGGTGCAGGAGCGGGTTGTTGATCCGCTCGCGGATGCCGGGCGCGCCCGAGATGAGGATCACGGGGCTCTTCTCGGCGTAGGCCCCGGCGATCGAATTCGCGAGGCTCAAGCCTCCCACGCCATAGGTCACGCAGACCGCGCCCATGCCGTTGACGCGGGCATAGGCATCGGCCGCGAAGCCGGCGCAATCCTCGCGGGTGCAGTTCACGAGGTCGAGCGGGCTGTGCTCGAGCATGCTGTAGAAGGAGAGCACGTAGTCGCCCGGCAGGCCGAAGACGTGGCGGATGCCGTAGTCGGAAAGCCGCCGGATCAGGTACTGCCCGATCGAGAGGCCGGTGACGCTCTGCTCGGTGTCGACCGCGGGGCGAGCCTTGGCGGCATGGCCATCGCCGGAGACGGAGATGCCGGTATCGAGCCCCGACCGCAAGTTGATTGGCATGGGAACCTCCGTTCATATTGTACGCCGCTTGCCCCAAAGTAGACCGCTTGGTCCCCAAGCGGATCTGGATCTGGATCCGCTTCCGGAGGAAGCGGTCTACTTTACGCAAGCGGTCTACCTGCGCCGCAGCGTGGAAAGCATGACGAGCCAGAAGCCGAGGAAGGCCGCCACGCAGGCGAGGACGACGAGCGGCCGGCGGGCGTCGTGATTGAGCGTCCAGGCGCCGATCGCGTGGAAGACGCCCCACACGACGAGGCCGGCCATGATCCAGCGGAGCAGGCGTTCGGCACCGGGGGGCGGGGAGGACGGTTGGGTCATGCAACCGTTATAGCGCACCGGGCGTGTCGAGCGCACCGAGCTTGGAGGAGGCCTTTGGAAAAAAAGGCCCCCGGAACGGTCCAGTTCCCAGGGGGGCGGAGAAACTGAACCGTTTCCGGGAGCGATTGGACGAACACGAGTTGTTGGGCGTGGACTCGAAGCGGGCGGCAGGCTTCCGTGCTTCCACCCGTTTCGAGTGGGGCTTTTCCTCTGCCCCGTCAGCCTTCAGGCAGGCGGGACATTAGGGGCCTGTTTTTCCGGGGTCAAGGCCGCTTTTCGATTGAAAAAAACGTCACGATTCCCTCTCCAAATTCACCAGACACGCTATGCTCGCTTTTCGATTCCTCCCCAGGAGCTCCACGCATGGCCGCGCCCGTCACGATCACCTCACCGACCGCGCCGATTGCCGGCGCCGGCACGCCCCCGACCCCCGAAGCCTGGCAGGCCGCCTTCGAGGCCGCCCTGCCCTACCGGCAATTTCTCGACCGGCACGCGAACCCCGACCAGCGTGGCCGCTGGGACACGTTTCACCAGCGTGTTTCACTCACGTCGGAGCAGAAAAAACTGCTCGGTGGATTCGTCCGCCGGATGCCGGTGCTCGTGCTCGCCGGCGCCTGGTGCGGCGACTGCGTGAACCAGTGCCCGATCTTCGACCACTTCCAAGCCGCCGCGCCGACGCTCGACGTGCGGTTCCTCGATCGCGATGCGCGGCCCGACATCGCCGCGCACCTGAAGGTCTGCGGCGGGCAGCGCGTGCCGGTGGCGATGTTTCTCTCGGAAGACTTCACGCCGATCGTCTTCTACGGCGACCGCACGCTCTCCTCCTACCGGGCGGCCGCGGCTTCCCAGCTTGGCGAAAGCTGCTCGAGCGGCGCGGTGCCGCCGCCGGCCGACGCCGTCGCGGCGGTGGTGACCGACTGGCTCGACCAGTTCGAGCGTGCGCAGCTCATCCTGCGGCTCTCCGGCCGGCTGCGGCAGCTGCACGACGACTGAGCGAGCGCGCAATCCCTCGGAGATTTTTTCCCGATGAGCAGCCGCGAACGCTGGACCGTCTATCCCCTTCTCTTCCTGGCGATCGGCCTGGCGGTCCGTGCGGCGACCGTGCCACCGGAGCGATTCGAGGCCGCGAAGGTGGACAGCCTCGAGGTGACGCGGCTCGTCTGCCGGGAGATCGTCGTCGAGGCCGACGACGGCACGGTGCTCATCCACATGGGCCGCGTCGTGGGGAAAGGCGGCGGCCGCATCGAGATCAAGGACGCCGACGGCATCGACACGATCGCCATCGGCACGCGGCCCGACAGCCGCGAGGGCGCGGTGGAGCGATTCGACGAACGCGGCGAGGCGCGGGATCGCTAGCCGCGAAGCAACGCGCTTCGCGACGAAAGCCCGACGCGCGAGCGAGGAGAGTTGGGGCGTTTTTGGCGGGGCGGGTGGAATTGGCGCTGGTTGGAGTGGAGGGCGGATGGACCTTGCTTGCGCTGCGGGCTTTCGTGCCCGACGGTTCACTCAGCCTCGATCGACGCGGTCATCGAGCCCTTCGAGCGGGCGATCAGCGAATCGGCGCCGAACGCGTGGATCTGGTCGCGCTTGAGTTCCGCGTGCTCCTTCGTCGTCGTGAGCACGATCGCGCGGCCCTTGCGATCGACCTCCTTCGCCAGCTGAAAACCCTTCTCAGGCGGGTGGCCGAAGAGCTGCTGGAGCATCGCCACCACGTATTGATACGTGTGGTCGTCGTCGTTCCAGAGCACGACGTGGTGCCGTGGCTGCCGCTTCGGCTTCTCGGCGGCGGCAGGCTTCTTCGCGGCCACGGGGACGGCCGCCGGGGTCTCGACGGCGGGTTCGGCGACGGCGGCGGAGGTGGAATCGTTCATGGTTTCGGCCCTGCGAACGCTCTGTAGTATAGTGCCCGTCCCTCCAGGAGAACCGTTCGTGCTCGACCGCCGCTTCGTCGCCGACAACGTCGACCTCGTCACCAATAACTGTCGCAACCGCGGGTCCTCGGCCGACGTGGGCCGATTCGCCGACCTCGATCGGCTGCGGCGGCAGATCCAGGCCGACATCGACCGGCTCAACCACGAGGCCGGCCAGGTGAGCAAATCGATCGCGAAGGCGGCCGACGCAGCCGAACGTGAGGCGAAGAAGGCGGAGGGCCGCCGACTCCGCGAGGAAGTGTCGGCGTTCGAAGGACGGCTGGCCGAGATCACCGGCGAGGCCGACGACATCCTCCGCCAGATGCCGAATCTCACCCACCCCGCGGCCCCGGTCGGGGGCGAAGACGCGGCCGTCGAGATCCGCCGCGGCGCGACGCCGCTCCCCACGTTCGCATTCAAGCCGCTAGACCACGTCGAGATCGGCGGCCGGCTCGGCCTCTTCGATTTCGACGCCGGCGCGAAGGTGGCGGGCCACGGCTTCTATTTCCTCCAGAACGACGCCGTGC
Organism: Pirellulales bacterium; assembly: GCA_044336925.1. GTDB lineage: Bacteria > Planctomycetota > Planctomycetia > Pirellulales > UBA1268 > RGVT01. Next base: position 928 of record JBIIOM010000177.1, on the reverse strand, counting down.
TCCTCGAACTCGCCCTGCAGAAATACGCGGTCGACCTGCTCTTGCGCGAGGGCTTCACCGTGATGACCACGCCCGACCTCGCCCGCGACACGATCCTCGAGGGCACGGGCTACATGCCGCGCGGCCCCGAGACGCAGATCTATTCGATCACGGGAAGCGACCTCTCCCTCGTGGCCACGGCCGAGATCACGCTCGGCGGCGCGATGCACGAACGGATCTTCGAGGCCGACGAACTGCCGCTCAAGCTCTGCGGGATCAGCCACTGCTTCCGCACCGAGGCCGGCGCGCACGGCCGGGCCACCCGCGGCCTCTACCGCGTGCACCAGTTCACGAAGGTGGAGATGTTTGCCTTCACCACGCCCGAGCAGAGCGACGCGATGCACGATCTGCTGCTCGAACTCGAATGCCGGCTCTTCGACGGCCTCGGCATCCCCTACCGCGTGATCGACACCGCCTCGGGCGACCTCGGCGGCCCGGCGTATCGGAAGTTCGACCTCGAAGCCTGGATGCCGGGCCGCGGCGAGCAGGGAGAGTGGGGCGAGGTCACGAGCACGTCGAACTGCACCGACTACCAGGCCCGCCGGCTCGCGGTGCGCTACAGGAAGCCCGGCGAGAAGGGAACGCACTTCGTGCACACGCTCAACGGCACGGCGATCGCGATGAGCCGCGCGATCATCGCGATCCTGGAGAACTACCAGCAGGCCGACGGCTCGGTGCGGGTGCCCGACGCCCTGGTCGCGTGGGTCGGCAAGCAGACGCTCACGCCGAAGTGACGCGGCTGCGGAGGTCAGGTGGGCGGTACGGAAGCCCGACGCGCGAGCGAGGAGCGTTGGGGCGTTTTTTCGCGGGGCGGGTGGGGGCGTGGTTGGTGGGAGTGGAGGGCGGATGGACCTTGCTTGCGCTGCGGGCTTCCGTGGGCGAGGTGTTG
>JBIIOM010000029.1:0-18271 GCA_044336925.1 Pirellulales bacterium | reverse complement strand
CCTCGGATAGTGGGTGGCGGCGACGAGCACCACGGCGTACACGGCCGTGGCGGCCGCGAGCAGGCGGGCCGCCCAGAGGGGAAAACCGCGGAAAACAGCCGCTTCTTTTGGGCTTCGCCCGTCGGATGCCATTCGCTACCTTCCCGCCCTCGCAAGAGCCCCAAAACACCGGAGTCACCAGCTGCCATGAATCGCCAGGAACTGTCTGCCGTCGTGCTCGAACTGCTCGAGAAGGAGACGGGCGAGACCTACCCGGCCCTCGAGGACACGACGTCGCTCCGCGAAGGGCTCAACCTCGATTCGCTCGACATGGCCGGTCTCGTGCTCCACATCGAGAGCCGTTTCGGCATCCAGATTGAAACCGAGTTGCTCGAAGGAATCAACACGGTGGGCGACATGCTGACCGTGCTCGAAACGAAGCTCGCTGCCAAGGCGTCGAAGCAGGCGGCCTGATCGGGGCCGAAACGCCCCGCATGAACACATCCCCCGCCATCAGCATCGCCGCCGAGGCCACCTGCGCCGTGGCGAGTCACGCGCTCGTCGAGGCGCGGCTCTCCGCGATCGCGGCCCTGCGCGACCAGCCTCCGCCAGCCGGTGCGCCGCCGCTGCCGCCGCGGTTTCTCAGGCACTGCGACGAGCAGACGGTGGCGGGCATGCGGGCCGTTCTCGAGGCGATCGCCGGCCATCCCGCGCCGCGACCGGCGTTTGATCGTTATGGCGTGATCGGCTCGTCGTGCGCGGCCGGCCGGATCGCGGCCGCCCAGACGCTCGCCCAGCTCAAGACGGGGGGCGCGGTCGTCGTCTCGCCCCACATCGTGCCGCAGTGTTCGCTGCATGCGCCGGCGAGCGCCGTGAGCGTGGCACTAGGCATGCACGGCCCCACGATTGGCGCAAGCGGTGGCCCGCACGCGCTTTCCGAAGGACTCTTCACGGCGTTCTCGCTTTTGCAGGATGCGACCTGCGACGGCGTCTGGCTCGTCGTGACGGAGTGGGACGAGGAGCCGCGGCTCGATCAGGCCGGCAAGCCGATCGACGATCCGCTCTGCCGGGCGCTGGCACTGGCGCTCGTGCCGGCGGGCGATGCCACGGCGTCGCTGTCGCTGCATCTTCATCGCGTCGGCGAGCGTGACGACTCGCCCGGGCAGGAGGCGCAGTCGCTGGCCTCGTTCGCGCGGGCGGTTGCGATGTGCGCCGCCGGCGGGGTGCTCGCGTCCTGGTCGCATGCCTGCCCCTGGGGCGCCGAGATTCGCGTACTGGCCCGCGCGTCCGCGCGGCCTGCCCTCCACCGGGAGGCCGCATGATGAGCGCCGCCGCAAGCCACGCCACGCGAGACGATGCCGTCGTGATCAGCGGCATGGGAATCGTGTCGCCGCTCGGCCACACGTTCGACGCCGTCGCCGACAACCTGCTGGCCGGCCGCTCCGGCGTGCGGTCGGTCGATCCCGGTGAGTTCTCCCGCGAGAGCCGCCAGTTCGCCGCGCCCGTCGATGCGATCCTTGAGCCTCCGGCCGGGAGCTGCCGGCTTGCTGCCGACGAGTTTGCCAGCCTCGGCCGGCTCGAGCAGCTCGTCGTGAGCCCGCTTGTGCATGCGCTCTGCGACGCGGGGTTGGCCCATGAGCGGGGCGGCCTGCGGCTCGGGCTCGTGCTGGGCATGGGCGCGGAGCACTTGAAGCATTGGGAGCTCGATTTTCTCGCGGGGGGCGACAGCGTGTTTGCGCCGCGGCGCGAGACGACGCTCGTGCACCGCCTGGCGCGGCTCGTCGAGATCGACGGACCGGCCGTCACGGTCGCGGCGGCCTGTGCCTCGAGCGGCTATGCGATGGCGCTTGGTCGCAAGTGGCTGCAAGCCGGCTGGGTCGACGCCTGCGTCGTCGGCGGCTGCGACATCCTGAGCCCGACGGCGATCGCCGCCTTCTACAACCTGCGGGCACTTTCGCGCCGCAGCGACGATCCGGCGAAGGCGTCGCGGCCCTTCGACCGCGATCGCGACGGCTTCGTGATGGGCGAAGGGGGGGGTTTTTTCGTGATCGAGCGGGCGTCATCGGCCCGCCGGCGCGGCGCGCGAATCCACGGCGAGCTCGCCGGCATCGGGATGTCGAGCGATGCGGCGCACATGGTGACCCCCTGCACCGATCCCACCGAGGCGGCCCGCGCGATCCGGATGGCGCTGGCCGATGCGGCCGTCGCGGCCGACCAAGTCGATTACGTCAACGCCCATGCCGCCGGCACGCCCGTCGGCGACGTGGCCGAAGCCGGTGCGATCCGGCTCGCGCTTGGAGCCGCCGGCGAACGCGTGCCGGTGAGTTCCACGAAGAGCATGTCGGGGCATCTCGTGAGCGGCGCCGCCGCGTTCGAGGCCGTGGCCTGTCTCGCGGCGATCCACCGGCAGGCGGTGCCGCCGACGTTGAATCTCGATCATGTCGATGAAGCCTGTCCGCTCGACCACGTGCCGCACGTCGCCCGCGCGGCGCGCGTGCGGGTGGCGGCGAGCAATTCCTTTGGATTTGGCGGCTCGAATCTCTGCCTGGTGATTCGCGCGGCCGCCTGAACGAACCGGTTCATTTTTTTCCTGGAGAAAGCAGCCATGCCCACGACCCACGCCGCCCCGCTCACCGTCGCCGAGATCGGCGGGCTCCTCGAGCACCTCGTCGCCCATTGGCACGTGGTCGAGCCGGCCCACGCGGAAGAGGGCCTGCGCGGGAAGGTCTGCGATCTGCATCGGTTCAATTTTTTGCTCTGGCACGAGGAAGACATCGCCCGTTCGCCCGACGTGACCGACGCGCGGATCGCGCAGGTGAAGCGGGCGATCGACAAATACAACCAGGCCCGCAACGACTCGATCGAGAAGGTCGACGACTTCCTGATCGAGGAGCTCGCCCGCCGTGGCATCGTGGCCGGCCCCGACGCGCCGGCGGCCACCGAGACTCCGGGCGCCGCGATCGACCGGCTCTCGATCCTGGAGCTGCGTCGCTTCCACATGCGCGAGCAGATCGACCGCCGGGATGCGACCGCGGAGCACCGTGAGAAGGCGGCGTCGCGGATGGTGGTGCTCGACATGCAGCGCACGCACCTGATGGAGGCGCTCGGCCGGCTCATGGGAGAGATCTTCGCGGGCCAGCGGCCGTTGCGGGTCTTCCGGCAGATGAAGATGTACAACGACCCGACGATGAACCCGTATCTCTACAAGGCGAAAGCGGCCTAAAGCCGCGGCCGTCGTGAGGTGTCAAACCGAGCCCACGAAAGCCCGCAGCGCAAGCAAGGTCCATCCGCTTTCCACTCCAACCAACGCCTCCCCCGCCCGGCCCGCGCGAAAACACCACAATCACCCGGGTTCGCGAGTCGGGCCTCCGCGCCTGCCTGCGGCACCATCGGCTTGCAGCCGATGGTAAACTGTTTGCTACTCGCCCCCGTAGCTCAGTGGATAGAGCGACGGTTTCCTAAACCGTAGGTCACAGGTTCGATCCCTGTCGGGGGTAGTCGATTTCTCCGCGCGGCGTCAGTTCGCGCACGGCCACGGCGGCCGCCGGCCGTATGGGCTTTCGCGAGCGGCCCGGGCCGACCCAGTTGGCGGCCTTGTGCCTGCCGCACCTCCGCCACCATTTTGCGGCTGGCGAGCGTCTCGCGGCCCATTTTGTTGGCTGGCACCGTCGATCGCCTTGCCTTCCGGCTCCGGCGCGGGATACTGCAGGTCCTTCTGGCCCAGTTTTAATCGACCATGTCTGCCGCCCGCGGCCAGGAGGTGTGTTTTGAAAAAGCGTGTCGTGTTCTTTGAGGCAGAGGGGGGCACCGACAAGGGCCCCGACGGTCATCGCCGTGACACGATGCCGATGGTCGAGGCGCTGCGGGCGAGCGGCTGGTCGGCCGAGACTCTCTTTTACCGCGACCACGAACGCGACGAATTGTTCGACCAGGTCGTAGCCAAGGCCGACGCCTATGTGAGCCGCATCAATCCCGGCACGATCCCCGGGGGCGAGGCGGCGTATTTCGAGATGCTCCGCAAGCTGTGCGATGCGGGCGTCGTGGGCATGCCTCACCCCGAGGCGATGACGGGCTACGGCGCCAAAGACGCCCTCGTGAAACTCGTGGGCACAGGCCTCGTGCCTCCCGACACGACCGCGTACTACACGGTCGACGATTTCAAGAAGCGGTTTCCCCCCATGCTCGCCGGCGGCCGGCGCGTGCTCAAGCAAAACCGGGGCTCGACGGGGGAAGGAATCTGGCTGGTGAGCGTCGACGATCCGCGTTCGCTGGCTCCCGGCGCGCCGGTGCCCCTCGACACCCGCGTCAAGTGCGTGGAAGCGGTCGACAACCACGTGGAGCACCACACGCTCGGCGAGTTCATGGCCTTCTGCGAGCAGTACCTCGTGGGCGACAATGGCATGCTCGTCGACATGCGGTTCATGCCGCGAATCAAGGAGGGGGAGATCCGCATTCTGCTCGTGGGCCGGTCGCCGATCTTCGTGGTGCACAAGAAGCCCGCGGAGGCCGCCGACGCCTTCTCGGCCACGCTCTTTTCCGGAGCCAGGTACACCTACGACGAGCCGGCGAAGTGGCAGTCGCTCGTCGACATGTTTCTTGCGTCGCTGCCCGAGGTGATGAACCGCCTCGGCGGGCATGAAATTCCCCTGATCTGGACGGCCGACTTCATGCTCGACACGGCGGCCGACGGCTCCGACACCTACGTGCTCGGCGAGATCAACTGCTCCTGCGTGGGATTCACCACGCACCTCGAGCACGGGATCCAGCAGAAGATCGCCGCCGAGGTCATCCGCCGCGTGGAGCGGGCTGGGGCGCAGACAACCGCCTGAGAGCCATGCCCTCCTCCGCCAACCCCAACCCGACGAGCCTCGCGATCGGCCACATCGTGACGGGGGGCGCGTTGCTCGGTGCGATCGTGGCAATCGGAGTCACGGGCTACGTGCTTGCCGGATGGTCGGTCATCGATAGCCTGTACATGGTGGTGATCACGATTTTCGGCGTGGGGTACGGTGAGGTTCGTTCGGTCGAGAGTCCCGCGCTCAAGATCTTCACGATGGCCCTCATCGTGTCGGGCTGCTCCGCCGGACTCTGGTTGATCGGCGGGCTCGTTGAATTCGTGGCTGATGGAAAGATTCGAGAGGCACTGGAGAAGCGACGCATGAGCCAGCAGATCGACTGCATGCGCGGACACGCGATCGTGTGCGGGTTCGGCAGGGTTGGGCAGATTCTCTGTCGCGAGTTGGCCGCCGCGGGCATGCCGCTTCTGGTCGTCGACACGGACCCGGCGCGGACGGCCCTCGCCGAGTCGCTCGGCTACGCGGCAATCATCGGGGATGCCGCCGAGGATCGCACGCTGCACACGGCGCACATCGACACGGCGCGGGTCGTGGCCGTCGTGCTGCCCGAGGATGCCGCCAACGTGTTCGTGACGCTCTCCGCACGTGGGCTCAGCGACACCGTCCAGATCATCGCCCGCGGCGAACGTCCCGAAACCGAGCAGAAGCTGCTCCGGAGCGGCGCCAATCGCGTGGTGCTTCCCACCGCCGCCGGCGCCAACCGGATCGCGAGGATGATCACGCATCCCCCCGCAGAGACGCTCCTCGCCGACGCAGTCAATACGCACGAGCTCAACGAGCACCTGCTCGAGATCGGCCTCGAGATCGGCGAGATCGCGGTTACGGCCGACAGCGACCTCGTCGGCACGCCCCTCTCGGCCGTCGACATGAGGGAGTTGGCCGTCGTGATCGTTGCCATTCGCAAGAGCGGCGGCGAGATCCGCCGCAGTCCGCACGTGTCGACGCTGCTCGAGGCGGGTGATACGGTCATCCTCGTGGGCCGCCACGACGACCTGCCGCGGTCGCTCCGGCGCTCTGCCGCTGCCTCGCTTACGTGGCGCGGGGCGAGCACGGGCTGAACGAGCGGGAGCTCCGGTGGTCACCGGGCACAGGTGAAGCCGAAGGCCCCGAGCCGCTCGATCCGTTCGGCAATCTCGGGGGCCACGAACTCGCGCCACGACGAGTCGCCGCTGCAGATCCGGGCGCGGACGTCCTCGCTCGAGTAGGTGCGCAGCGTCGCCTCGTCGCAGGGCAGCGGCCGGACGAGCCGATTGACGCGCACGTGCTCGAGCAGGTGGGCGAGATGCGGCGCCACGCGCAGCGTGTCGGCCGTCACGACCCTGCCGTCGATGGCGTCGCGCGTGGCCTGCACGTAGAGCCGCACCCGCTTCGTGAACAGCCGGCCGAAGGCCTCCAGGATGCCGCCCGTCAGGTCTCGGTAGTGGGACTCGTTGAAGAGTTCGCGCAGCAGCGGCACCCCGAGCACGAACCCGGCCGCCGCAACCTGCCGGGCCGCGAGATACTCGGCCAGTGCGTAGAAGGGGGCGATGTCGCTGACGAGCACGCTCTTACCAACGGCCGAGAGGAGATCGACCCGTGCGAGAAACTCCTCGTCGGCGGCGAGCCCCCGGTCGCGAAGGTTGCTCATGCTGAGCTCCATCACCTCCCAGACGTCGGCCGGTTCTCCGGCCCGAGTCACCGCGGAGCGCGGTTCCGCGACGCCAGCCGGACCCGCGGCCGCGAGGTCGACGGCGAATGCCCGCGCGGCGGCCGCGAGCATCTGCAGATTGAGCAGCGTCACCGGGGCGAATCTCCCCCGCTCGATGAGCACGGCCTTGCGACGCAACGCCTCGGAGGCCAGGAGCGGCGCGCCGTCGGCGGCGAAGAGCACGGCGGGCGTGAAGCCGAGCCGCACGAGGTGCAGGCACATGAGGCGGTCGTCCGCGGCCGCGAAGGCGGAGCCCGTGAACGTCACCCAGTCGATCTCCAGCCGCTCAGGGCCGATGTCGTCGAGGAGCCGCTCGAGCAGCGACCGCGGGTTCCCCCACAGGCCGTCGGCCGCGTGCAGGAGGTTGACGCCGAGCCGGCCCAGGGCGTCCTGCTGCAGCGTCGCGGTGGCGTCGAGCATTCGCACGTGCAGCAGGACGTCGCTCGGCTCTGCGCCGCAGGCGTGCTGGAACCGCAGCGCCATCCAGGCGTGGCACTCGGTGCCGCCGGCGAACGACTTCGCCGCCGCGGTGTCGGCGAGCACGAAGAATCGCGTGCGGTCGCCGCGCGAGGCCGCCAGTCGCTCGTGGAGCAGAGCGTACTCGTGGTCGAGCATCTCGCACACCCGCTCGCGGGAGACGTACCGCGGCGCCTTGCCGTAGATGGCGTCGCTGACGGTCATGTCGTAGGCCGAGATCGTCTTGGCGACGGTGCCGGCCGCGCCGCCAACGGAGAAGAACCAGCGCGTCACCTCCTGCCCCGCGCCGATCTCGGCGAAGGTGCCGTAGAGGCGGCCGGCGACGTTGATCGCCAGCGCCTTCTGGGCCGTGGGGTCGATGGAGTGGCTCATGGCGGGGGCCGCGGCGCGGGGAGGGCGGGACAATCGCGCAGCGGGCAAGGAAGAGTTATACCGCACGCGGGCCCCGCAACCCCGGGCGCGCGAGTTCCATGGGGGCTCGCCTCACGGACGCGACGCTCGGCGGCCCTCTTTTTTTGGTGCCTTGTGGCCGGTACACTCTGATTTCGGACGGTTGCCGTGGGCCCGACGGCACCGTCCCCTTCTGGCGGAACCGGCGCTTGCTTTCGCGCGCGCGAAAGAAGATTCGGTGCCTCGTGCTCACCCCTGCCGCCGGGAGCCTCTGCCCGTGTCGATCCGCATCGCGCTGCATCACGTCACGGCCTACGCCTACGACCGGCCGGTCTCCCTCGGTCCCCAGGTGATCCGCCTGAGGCCCGCCCCCCACTGCCGCACGCGAGTCCTCTCCTATGCGCTGAAGGCGTCGCCCGCCGACCACTTCGTGAACTGGCAGCAGGACCCGCACGGCAACTGGCTCGCGCGGCACGTCTTCCCGGAGAAGGCCGACCACCTCCGCATCGAGGTCGATCTCACGGCCGACATGGCGGTGGTCAACCCGTTCGACTTTTTCATCGAGACCCACGCCGAGGAGTTTCCTTTCGCGTACGTGGCCGAGGAGCTGGAGGAACTCGCTCCCTGCCTCGCCACCGGGCCGCAGGGGCCGGCGTTCGAGGCGTATCTGGCGGCGATCCCGCGCGAGAAGATGCGCACCGTCGACTTCCTCGTCGAACTCAACACGCGGCTCCATCGCGACATCCGCTACGTGATCCGCATGGAGCCTGGCGTGCAGGCGCCGGAGGAGACGCTCTCGCTGCGATCGGGCTCCTGCCGCGACTCGGCGTGGCTGCTCGTGCACCTGGCCCGCCGGCTCGGCCTCGCGGCCCGATTCGTCTCGGGTTACCTCATCCAGTTGAAGGCCGACGTCGAGCCAGTCGAGGGTCCCAAGGGCACTGCGCACGACTTCACCGACCTGCACGCATGGGCCGAGGTCTACGTGCCCGGGGCGGGCTGGATCGGCCTCGACGCCACGTCGGGCCTGCTCTGCGGCGAGGGGCACCTGCCGCTCGCCGCCGCGCCGCACTACCGCTCCGCCGCGCCAGTGAGCGGCCTCGTCGAGCCAGCGAACTGCACGTTCGATTTCCGGATGCGCGTCGATCGGATCCGCGAGGAGCCGCGGGTGACGCTCCCTTTTTCAGAATCCGCGTGGGCCCGGCTCGACGACCTCGGCCGCGCGATCGACGACGATCTCGCCGCGCAGGACGTGCGGCTCACGATGGGGGGCGAGCCCACGTTCGTGTCGATCGACGACTTCCAGTCGGCCGAGTGGAACACGGCGGCCGTCGGCCCCACGAAGCGGGCTCGTGCCGACGTGCTCATCCGCAGGCTGCGGGCCCGGTTCGCGCCGGGAGGCTTCCTGCACTACGGCCAAGGCAAGTGGTATCCCGGCGAGAGTCTCCCCCGCTGGGCCTTCGCCCTGTACTGGCGGAAGGACGGCCTGCCGATGTGGCGAAACGCCGACCTCATCGCCGACGAGAGCGGCCGCGGCCGGTTTACCGACCGGGCCGGCGGGATCGACGCGGCCGAGCGGCTCGTGCTCGAGACGGCCCGGCGGCTCGGCGTGTCCGAGGAGTGCGTGCTGCCCTCCTTCGAGGATCCCGTGCATTGGATCGCGCAGGAGGGCGACCTGCCCGTGAACGTCGATCCCACCGATCCGAAGCTCGAGGACGCCGAGGCCCGCGCGCGGATCGTGCGCGTGTTCGCCCGCGGACTCACGACGCCCGCGGGCTGGGTGCTGCCGGTGCAGCGCTGGAATGCCGCCGCCTCCGGCCAGCCCCGGTGGCGGTCCGAGAAGTGGAAATTCCGCCGCGGCCGGCTCACGCTCGTTCCCGGCGATTCGCCCGTGGGCTACCGGCTGCCGCTCCAGTCGCTCCCCTGGGTGCCGCCGGCGTCGTACCCGCACGTGGTGCCGGCCGATCCGACGGCCCCGCGCGGCCCGCTCCCCGATCCGCAGGAACTCCGCCGCCTCTTTTCGGCGGAGGCCGACGCACGGCCGCGGCAGGAGATCGTCGAGCAGTTCGCGATCGAGGGGGGCGTGCGCACGGCGCTCGCGATCGAGCCGCGCGACGGCGTGCTCCGCGTCTTCATGCCGCCGGTCGAGTCGCTCGAGGACTACCTCGAACTTCTCGCCGCCGTCGAGGCCGCTGCGGAGGCCTGCGACACGCCCGTGCACGTCGAGGGCTACCCGCCGCCGGTCGACCCGCGGCTTGCCGTGATCAAGGTCACGCCCGACCCGGGCGTGATCGAGGTCAACGTCCAGCCCGCGGCCTCGTGGCGCGAGGCCGTCGCCATCACGACCGGGCTCTACGAGGAGGCCCGCCAGTCGCGGCTCGGCACCGAGAAGTACCTCACCGACGGCCGCCACGTCGGCACCGGCGGCGGCAACCATGTGGTGCTCGGCGGCGTCACGCCGCTCGATTCGCCGTTTCTGCGCCGCCCCGATCTGCTCAAGAGCCTGGTTCTTTACTGGCAGCGGCATCCGTCGCTGTCGTATCTCTTCTCCGGTCTCTTCATCGGACCCACGAGTCAGGCGCCGCGGATCGACGAGGGACGGCACGACGGGCTTTACGAGCTGGAGATCGCGCTCGCCCAGGTGCCGTCGCCCGACTTCGGCCCCACTCCGCCGTGGCTCGTCGACCGCCTGTTCCGCAACCTGCTCGTCGACGTGACGGGCAACACGCACCGCGCCGAGATCTGCATCGACAAGCTCTATTCGCCCGACGGCCCCACCGGCCGCCTCGGCCTCGTCGAGTTTCGCTCGTTCGAGATGCCCCCCGACGCGCGGATGTCGCTTGCGCAGCAGCTCTTGCTCCGCGGGCTCGTGGCCTGGTTCTGGCGTATTCCGCAGCAGGGCGGCTTCACGCGCTGGGGCACGGCCCTCCACGATCGGTTCATGCTCCCGCACTTCGTGTGGGAGGATTTTCAATCGGTGCTCGTGGACCTGCGCGGCGCGGGCTACGAGTTCGATCCGCTCTGGTTCGAGGCCCAGCGCGAGTTCCGCTTTCCATATTTGGGCGAGGTGCGGCACGGTGGCGTCACGCTCACGCTGCGGCAGGCGCTCGAGCCGTGGCACGTGCTCGGCGAGGAGGGGGCGAGCGGGGGCACGGTGCGCTACGTCGATTCGTCGGTCGAGCGGGTGGAAGTGGTTGCCCGCGGGATCGTCGCCGGCCGCCACGTGGTCACGTGCAACGGCCGCCCGCTGCCGATGGTGCCCACGGGCCACGACCACGAGGCGGTGGCCGGCGTGCGGTTCAAGGCGTGGCACCCGCCCTCCGGGCTGCACCCCGTGCTGCCTGCCCACGCCCCGCTCACGTTCGATCTCGTCGACACCTGGAACGGCCGTTCGCTCGGCGGCTTCGTGCACCACGTGTCGCATCCGGGCGGCCGCAATTACGACACGTTCCCGGTGAACGCCCCGGAGGCCGAGGCCCGCCGACTGGCCCGATTCCAGGATCATGGTCATACTCCTGGACCCGTCGAGGTGCGTCGGGAGACCCCGTCGGCGGAGTTTCCGCTGACGCTCGACCTGAGGAGGAGTGTTGGGTAGCGACGGTTCCGGGGCGCGGATTCCTGAGAGGCGGGCGGCGCTGCCGTCGGGCCGCGTCGACGCCTGGACGGCCGGCTACGCGGCGCTGCCAGGGATTCCCGACGAATATCTCGACGGGGAAGGCCGGCCGCGCGGCCACTGGCAGTCCTTTCTCACGTCGCTCGCCCGCCTCGGCGACGAGCAGATCGACCGGCGGTTCGCGGCGGCGGACCGGCACATCCGCGACCTCGGCATCTCCTACCGGGTCTACGGCGAGACGAAGGAACGTTCGTGGCCGTTGTCGCGCGTGCCGCTGCTCGTGCCCGGCCGCGAGTGGCGTGAGATCGCCGCGGGCGTGGCTCAGCGCGCGGAACTCATGGAGCGCATCCTCGCCGACGTCTACGGCGCGGGCGGTCTCGTGGCCGAGGGCTCGCTGCCCGCGGCGGCGGTCGCGGGCAGCCCCGATTTCCTCCGCCCGATGATCGGCGCGCGACCGCCGGGCGGTCGTTGGCTTCGGCTTTACGCCTGCGACGTGGGCCGCGGCCCCGACGGCCGCTGGTGGGTGCTCGGCGACCGGGCTCAGGCCCCGTCGGGCGCCGGCCACGCGCTGGAGAACCGCCTCGTGCTCTCGCGGGCCTTCCCCAGCCTGTATCGTGACATGAACGTCGAGCGGCTGGCCCCGTTCTTCCGCGAGTTCCGCGCCGGCCTCGCGGCCGCGGCGCCCCGGCCCGAGCCGCGGATCTGTCTTCTTTCCTCCGGTCCCTACAGCGAGACCTACTTCGAGCAGGCCTATCTCGCCCGCTACCTCGGCGTGCTGCTCGTCGAGGGGGACGACCTCGTCGTGCAGGACGGCGCGGTGCACGTGCGCACGATCGCCGGGCTCAGGCGGGCCGACGTGATCTGGCGGCGGGTCGATGCCGACTGGTGCGATCCGCTCGAGGCCCATGCCGGCTCGCGGCTCGGAGTGCCTGGGCTCTTCCAGGCCATCCGCAATGGCGCCGTGACCGTGGCCAACATGCCGGGCACGGGGTTCGTCGAGTCGCGGGCGCTCCTCGCGTTCATGCCCGCGCTGTGCCGACGGCTCCTGGGCGAGGACCTGCGGCTGCCGAACATCGCGACGTGGTGGTGCGGCCAGCCGGCCGCCCGCGCCCACGTGCTCGACCAGCTCGGTGACCTCGTCGTCTCGGCCGCATTTGCCGACGGGCCGCCCGGCCTGCAGGGGCGCAGGAGACTCATCGGCGCCGATCTCGACGCCACGGGCCGCGACCGGCTCCTCGCGGAGTTCGACGCGCGGTCGGTCGACTACGTGGGCCAGGAGGTGGTGCGGCTCTCGACCACACCCACCTTCGTCGACGGCCGGCTCGTGCCGCGGCCGTTCGTGCTCCGCGTCTACGCGGCGGCCACGGAGAATGGCTGGGAGATCATGCCCGGCGGTTTCTGTCGGATCTCCGACCACCCCGACGCCCGCGCCGTCACGATGGGCGCAGGCGTGCAATCGGCCGACGTCTGGGTGCTGGCCGACGGCCCGGTGGAAATGGCCACGCTCCTGCCGGTCGGCGACGGCGTCGCGATCCGGCGGGCCCTCGGCAATCTGCCGAGCCGCGCGGCCGACAATTTCTTCTGGCTGGGCCGCTACCTCGAGCGCGCGGAGGCCACGCTGCGGGTGGTGCGCTGCCTGTGTGCCCGGGCGATGGACCCCGACTTCGCCACGGGGAGCGGCCGCCAGTCGGTGCTCCGACTCGTGCGGCTGCTCGCCGCCGGGAGCGCCGTCGCCCCCGAAGCGGCGGACGCCTCGGCCGCGGAGGTTGCCTCGGCCGCGCTCCACGACACGAGCCATCCCGGGTCGGCGGCGGCGCTCGCAGTCGCCGCCCGTCGTGCCGCCGGCACCATCCGCGAGCGGCTCTCGTCCGACACCTGGCGACTGCTCGCGGCTCTCGACGAGCGGCTGGAGAGGGACGACTCGCGGAGCCTCCCCGAGGCGGAGGCCTTCGACCAGGCCGACGCGGCGCTGCGGCTGGTCGCGGCCCTCTCCGGGCTGTTTCAGGAGAACACCAACCGCGTCGCGGGCTGGCGCTTCCTCGACCTCGGCCGCCGCGTGGAGCGCGGCATCAACACCTGCCGTTTCGCCCGCAGCCTCGCCGACCGCGACGCCACCGCCGAGACGCTCGACCTGCTCCTCGACCTCATCGACTCCCAGATCACCTACCGCTCGCGCTACCTCGTCGGTGCCGCGCTGGCCCCGGTGCGCGACATGGCCTTCCTCGACCCTTTCAACCCGCGGTCGGTCGCCTTTCAGGCTGCCCGGATCGACGAGCACCTCGCGGCGCTGCCGACGCTGCGCGACGACGGCATCCTCGAGGTGCCCCGGCGGATCGCCCTGGGAATCACCGCTGACCTCGCCGTCGACGAGGCCGCGCACGTCGACACCCAGAAGGTGCTCACCGTCGAACAGCGGCTCCTGTCGCTGGCAGACGCCATCGCGCGGCGTTACTTCCTCCAGGGCCCGCAGGTGCCGCAACCCGACCGCGAGGCCGAACTCGCATGATCTACGACATCCGCCACGTCACCACCTACACGTCCGCGGCCCCGGTCTCGTCCGCGCGGTGCACGTTGCGGCTGCTGCCGACGGACGGCCCGGGGCAAAGGGTGTTCTCGAGCGAGATCGAGGTGCAGCCGCGGCCCGCGCACATGTTCGAGCGGACCGACTTCCTCGGCAACCGCGTGACCACGGTCACGATCACACACGCGCACCGCGAACTGCGGGTCGCGGCCGCCTCGCGGGTGGAGGTGGAGCGGCCCCCCGCACCCGCCGCAGGGCTCACACCCGCGTGGGAGACGGTTCGCGAGCGGGCCTGCGGCGTGGCGGACCTCGGCCCCCGCTCCCCCGCGCACTTCCTCTACCCGAGCCGGCTCGTGCCGCTTCATGGGCCGGCGACCGAATACGCCGCGACGAGTTTCGTGCCCGGACGCCCGATCCTCGAGGCGGCGACCGAACTCATGCGTCGCATCCACGTCGACTTCACATACGATCCACACGCCACCGTGATCGCCACGCCGCTGGCGGCTGCGTTCGAATCCCGCGGGGGCGTCTGCCAGGACTTTGCCCACGTGATGATCGCGGCCCTCCGCGGCGTGGGCCTGCCGGCGGCGTACGTCTCGGGCTACATCCGCACACTGCCGCCACTGGGCAAACCGCGGCTCGTCGGCGTCGATGCCTCGCACGCCTGGGTGTCGCTGTGGTGCGGCGCCGACTTCGGCTGGCTCGACGTCGATCCGACGAACGCGGTGCTGGCGGGCGACGACCACGTCGTGGTGGCCCGAGGCCGCGACTACGCCGACGTGGCGCCGATCGACGGAGTGATCTTCACGTCCGGCGGCCAGACGCTCGCCGTGAGCGTCGACGTGGCGCCGAGCCAGCGGCAGGCCGGCGACCCGCCGCCCCTGGCGACCGCCTGCGCGTGATCGGAACGGCCGGGGTCGTCGGTGACCGTTCCCCGCAGCCCGCTCACCTGCAGCAAATATTCCGCCAGGGCGAATCCCCAGTTGACGAGCGCCGCGATGAACCACGGCCGGCCGCGGCCCTCGCCCGCCCTGGGTTCAAGTGCCGAGGCCAGGTAAGCCCGGCCACCTGCTGCCGGTCATCACTGGCCGGGGAGTTGCCGCCCCCAGTAGAGCAGCGACACCGCGACCACGATCGCGATGTCGAGAATCATCGCCTGCCGGGCGAACGTGCGGATCGGCTTCGTGCATACGTAGACGTCGCCCGATTCAGCCCTCACGCAGCTCGTCACGATGTGGTAGAGGCCCATCAAGGGAATCGCCGCCAGCACGGCGAAGAGCAGATCCACCCGCAGGTCAAACGTCGGCGAGCTTCTGACATACGCGAGAAGCCCCACGGTCAACGTGACGAACAATGCCTGCAGCGACACGACCTCGCGAAACGAATTCGCCTGGGCAACGCACGGGGGCACGTCGTCCGGCGGCGTTGTGAAAACCGCAGCCAAAAAATTGCGGGTGCCGTTCATGGGGCAGGTGGCTTTCCTCCTGGCGAACAGAAAACTGGTGTATCAAAAAAGCTGCCGCCCCACGAGGGGGCGGCAGCCGGAGGAACCATTTGGTGGGCTGCATCAACGGCAGGCCCGTCGACTCGCCGCTATCGGCGCAGCCCTCCGGTACAGTCTTGCGTCACGAGACCACCTCCTTTCGCGAAAGGAATCCCGGCCGTCACGATCACTGCGAGATCGCCGCCGAGCGGTTATCTCCCCGGCCGTCACCGGGGAACGACCTTCAGATTATAGACGCGTCAGCAATTCCGGCCGCGGCTGGAATCCGGTTGTATGGAGTACCACCAGGGAGCGGATGGTCGTGGTGAGCTTCATCTTCATGGTTTTTTCCTTGGGGGGTTTCTTGGGTATAGACTGCGATGGAGAGGCGGGTGCAATACACAAGGAGATCACGATGGATTTGCTCTGGTTTTTGCTGATCGGGATCGCCGCGGGCTGGCTCGCCAGCCAGATCATGAAGGGCGGCGGCTCGGGGCTCATCACCGACCTCATCATGGGCGTGATCGGCGCCATTCTCGGCGGGTTTCTCTTCGGGCTACTCGGTCTCTCGGCGACCGGGCCGCTCGGCAGTCTGGTGACGGCGACGGTGGGCGCGATCGTCTTGATCGCCGCCCTCCGACTGATCAACCGACCGCGGCTCTGAAACCCTCCCGCTGGCGTCCCCTGCCGGGCCTGCGACACGGCCTCCGGGCTGCCATCAGGCCGCAGGGTTTGCCTGGCCTCGCCACTCTCCCATGGGCCGGGGAGTGGCGGCGGATTCGCCACATCAAGCCGCACGACCGCGCCGATGGTAACGATGGCACGGCCTCCGGCGGCCGTGGCGGCTCTCGTGCAACCAAACGGTGGGGATCGCGACGTGCAACGGCGGCAGCGGGCGACTGTTCGGTCGATGTGGCTCGCCGCCGGGCTGGCATGGTGCCTCGGCGGCCCGGTCGCGGCGGAGGATCCGCCGCAGCCCTACGTGGAAGAGCCGACGTATGCGATGGCTCCGCATCTTGTCGGCCGGCCGCAGGGCTTTCGCGAGCGGCTGGCCGACGCCGGCGTGACGATCCTCGCCGACAACACGGGGTTCTACATCGGCAACGCCAACGGCGGCTTCGCCCAGGCCTTCGACTATGCCGGGCACGGCGACTATTGCGTGATCGCCGACGGTGGAAAACTCGGTGTGCACGACGGGCTGTATCTCAAGCTCCGCGCCGAGCATCGCTACGGCCAGACGATCGTCGGCAATGTCGGGTGCTTCATCTCACCGACGTTGATCGCCGACCTGCCGGTCTATGACAGCGAGGAACTGTATCTGACGAACGTCTTGCTCACGCAGGAACTCTCCGACTCATTCTCCGTGTTCGCCGGCAAGATGGACACGCTCGATGGCGACATGAACGCCTTCGCCCACGGGAGGGGCAAGACGCAGTTCTCGAACATGGGCTTCGTGTTCAACCCGATCGTGGGCGCGACGGTGCCCTACTCCACGCTCGGAACCGGATTCGTGATCCATCCCGAGGACGGGCCGATGGCGATGGTGACCGTGCTCAACTCGACCGACACGACGGCCACGAGCGGCTTCGACACGCTGTTCAGCGACGGCATGCTGCTGTCGGCGGCCGTGCGGGTGCCCACGAACCTGTTCGACCGCCCGGGCCACCAGCTGCTGGGCGGCACTTGGAACAGCCGCACCTACACGTCGATCGCCGAGGCCTACATCCCCTATCCGCCCGTGCCCACGCCGACGATCCGCGGCTCGTGGTGCCTATATTGGAACTTCGATCAGTTTCTGGTCGTCGATCCGGCCGACTCGACGCGGGGCTGGGGTCTGTTTGGCCGCGCGGGGATCGCGGATGCAAACACGAGCCCGACCGATGCGTTTTTGAGTTTCGGCTGCGGGGGCAACGTGCTCGGCCGGATCCGCCGCGACGACACGTTTGGCGTCGGCTGGTATTACGCATCAGCCAGCCCGCAGATCGGCACGTTGATCACGTCGCAGTTTGGCCCGGTCGGCGACGGCCAGGGCATCGAGTGCTTCTACAACTACGCGGTCACGCGTGCGATCCGCATCACCCCGGACGTGCAATATGTCGTGCCGTCACTGCGGCTGGCGGAGCCGGCGCTGATCGCCGGCGTGCGAGCGCTTGTGAGCTTCTGACCCGGGTGAAGCCCGGTAAGCCGCGGGGGCGTGGCAGGCCGGCGTGTTCGCGGAGACGGGGCGGAGATTTCGCGGGAGCCGAGATCTGACGATGGTGCCGGATGTTCATGCCGAAAACAGCGGCATGAACGCGTTTGGAAGACGTTCCTGGCGGAGGCGCTGCGCCTGGCCCGCAAGCCTCGCGGTCGCGCTCGCTGCCGCGCTTGCTGCGGCGGGTTCAACTGTCTGCGCGGCGGCCGAGCGGCCCAAGAAGCTGCTCTCGTATGGCTACGATGGCGGCGACGACGGAGGCGGCGAGGAAGGGCTCTACGGCGATCGGATCGTCACCGACCGGCCGCACCTCGCCGAAGCGGCTTCGACCGTCGGGCTCGGCCGCGTGCAGGTCGAGAACGGCTACACGTTCTACGTCGACAACTCGGCGGGCACGACGACGCAGCTCCACTCGTATCCCGAGACGCTCGTGCGGGCCGGGCTCTTTCAGGAGTGGTTCGAGTTTCGCGTCCAATACAACTCGTTCTCCGAGTCGGTGGGCGGGCCGGCCGGCACGAGTTTCCTGCAGGGCAGCGACGATCTCTACCTCGGCGCGAAGGTGGGGCTCGCGGCCCAGGCCGGCATCCTCCCCGAGTTGACGATCTTCCCGCAGATGAAGGTGCCGACGGGCAGCCCGGCCTACTCGGCCGACGAGGTGCTGCCCGGGATGAACTTCGTCTACGCGTGGCGGGTGGGAGAGCGGACCGAGATCGAGTGCAACACGAACGTCAATCGCCGGCGCAATCCTGACGCGGCCGGCTACTACACCGAATACCTGCAGACGTTCAACTTCGAGTATGACCTCAGCCGGCGGGTGATGCTCTTCAACGAGTTCGTCGTGTTCGCGCAGGTCGGCGGCGTGGGCGTGCCGCAGCAGGCCTATTCACACGGCGGCCTGCACTGGTTCCTGCTGCCAAACCTGCAGATCGACGTTCACGCCGCGGTGGGTCTCAACGAAGCCGCAGCCGATTTCTTCGGCGGCTCAGGGCTTTCGTGGCGCTGGTGAAAAAGGTGTCAGGACTCTTTTCCCGGCCACATAGATGGCCGGGAAAAGAGTCCTGACACCTTTTTCAC
>JBIIOM010000176.1:0-5666 GCA_044336925.1 Pirellulales bacterium | reverse complement strand
AGGGCTGTGCGCTCGCCGACTTCGATCGCGACGGCCATGTCGATCTCACGGCGGGCCACTCGATCTGGTATGGCCCCGAGTTCACCCGTCGCATCGATTTCACGCCGCCGGCCAACAACCCCACTGGCATGACGAAGACGCCCTACGATCCGGCCCGCGGCTATTCCGATTACTTCCTCGCCTTCGCCCACGATTTCACGGGCGACGGCTGGAGCGACATCCTCGTCTACGGCCTGCCGGGGGAACCCGCGCTCGTCTATGTGAATCCGGCGGAGAAGCGGCCCGCAGGGGATGCGGCCAATTGGCAGAAGCACGTGATCTTCGACACGGCCGACGGCGAGTCGCCCGACTTGGTCGACGTGACCGGCGACGGCAAACCCGAGCTGCTCGTGCACTCGGGCGGCCAGCTCGGCTTCGCGGAGATTGACTGGACGAAGCCGCTGGAAAAGGCGCGGTTTCGCGCGATCACGCCGAAGACTCCCGAAAACGACAAGAAATATTTCCGCTACACGCACGGCTCGGGCGCGGGCGACGTGAATGGTGACGGCCGGATCGACCTTCTCATGAAGGAAGGCTGGTTCGAGCATCCGGCGGCCGACGCGGCGAGCCCGCTTTGGCCCTTCCATCCGGGCCCCTTCTGCCCGCCGGGATCCGGCGGTGGCGGGCAGATGTATGTCTATGACGTCAACAGAGATGGCCGCAACGACGTGATCGCCAGTTACAACGGCCACGGCTTCGGCCTCGGCTGGTTCGAGCAGCGACCCGACGGCGGCTTCACCGAGCATCGCATCATGGGATCGACGGCGGCGGACCATCCGCATGGCGTGGCCTTCAGCCAGGTGCACGCGCTGCGGCTTGCCGACTTCGACGGCGACGGCCTGCTCGATATCCTCACCGGCAAGCGGCGGTGGGCGCATGGCATCAATGGAGACCCGGAGCCCAACGCGCCGCCGGTGCTCTACTGGTTTCGGCTCGCGCGCGACGGAAAGGGTGCAGCGACCTACGAGCCGCAGCGGATTGACGACGACAGCGGCGTGGGCACGCAGGTGACAGCCGGCGATGTGACGCGCGACGGCAAGCCCGACGTTGCCGTGGCCAACAAACGTGGCGTCTTCATCTTCCGGCAGAAGTAACCGCAGAGTGGTACTCTGCGCTTCGGCGGTGTGCAGATTTACAATCTGCACCTACTTGCGGTGGCCAAGGTCGATTGCGACCGCACATCCCTCGCGTTAGACTCCTCATCCGACAACGTACTGCCCTTGCCCGCACTACGGAGGCTCCTTGATGACTCGCGAAGGCCTGACCGCCCACCGTCCATTCGGCCGCGGCTGCTTGCTCGGCCTCGCCATGATCACCGCGACGGCAGCCGCCGAGCTGCCCCCGACGGCCGACCTGCCCGCGATCTTTAACGACACCGACTTGTCTGGCTGGAAGGTCGTGGGCGAGCCGTATTGGAAGGTGGTGGATGGGTCGATCGTGGGCGAAAGCAATGCCGATAAGAAGGCCTCGATGCTGTACACCGACAAGTCGTACGGCGACGTGATCCTCGAGGGCGAGGTGCGGTTCACCGGCGAGATCGACAGCGGCATCATGTTGCGGAAACCCGAATTGCAGGTGCAGATTGGTGTGTCGCGGAGCCTCAAGAAAGACATGACCTGCTCCTTCTACACGGGCACCTATCCGGAGGAGGCACGGGCCCCGAAGGCGGCCACACTGCTGAAGCCCGGCGAGTGGAATCGGATCCGCGTTATGGCGAAGGGCGACACGTTCACCGTCTGGCTCAACGATGAGCAGGTGTCGCAATACAAGAGCGACAAGTATCGCGAGCCAGCCCCGATCGGACTCCAAATCCACCCCGGCCTCGTGATGAAGGTCGAGTTTCGCGACCTGCGGGCGAAGGCACTGTAGGGGATGACGCCTCGCCTCACGGAGCGTCTGACGTCCGTGCCTTGATCGCCTTCATCTCGGTGGCTTCGGGCAGGGCCTTGTAATACGCGTCGAGCGGATAACATCCGCTGCGAAGGCCGTTGCGCGGCGCCGTCGTGCAGTCGGAGAACGTGCGGCAGATCAGGCCGCGGACGAGCGTGCGGCCGGCGAGCGAATCGGCAGGCAGTTCCGGATACGAAAGCACCATTCGCCCCAGGCCCACACCATCGATCCAGCCCTGCCGCACCGTCGCCTGCGCGACATGCACGAGATACTCCTGCAGGTAGGTATAGGCCGTGCCCACCATCACGAGCCCCGGCACCGCCACCTTCGCCTGCCGCGCCGCGTCAATCTGCCGCCAGCAGCCGACGAGCGGATCCTCCGGCGGCGGATAGCCGTCGGAGGGCGGAAACGCCGCCGGCCGCGAGATGTGGGGCACGGTGTAGGGACTGCCGGCCGTGAGGTTGACGGCGACCACGCCGAGGTCGCGGAGCATCTTCATGAGCGCGATCGGTTCCGCCAGATCGATCAGCCCGGGATCGTCGGCATCGACGCCGAAGCCGCAGTCGTAGGGGAGCGAATCGACGAACGGAAACGGCGCTCCTCGGCCCTCGACCATGTGCCAAGGCACCGTGTCGAAGAGCGACAGCCGCACGCCGATCAACAGCCGCGGGCAGGCCTCGCGGACACGCTCGATGAGCGTGCAGAGCAGCCGCGTGCGGCCGGCGAAGTCGCCCCCCCATTTCCCCGGCCGCCTTCGCGCCGAGAGAAACTCGTGCACGAGGTAGCCGTGGCAGGCTTTGATATCGACCATGTCGAAGCCGGCCGCCTCGGCGTCACGCGCCGCGACGACATACGCCTCGATGAGCCGCTCGACGTCGGCATCGCTCACGACGCAGGCCTCGTCGTGCGGCGAAACACCATGCCGCGCGTCGAGCAGCGGATGATGAAACGCGATCCGCGGCTGCCGCCCGGCGGCCGACGGCTTGCTGAACCGGCCCGAATGCGTGAGCTGGAGCGCCACGACGAGGTCGTCGTCGCGGCCATGCTGCTCGCGATGGCAGCCGCGCACCGCCTCGAGGAGCGCCGCGAATCCCGCGCGGCCGCAGGCCGGCGCGCAGAGCTGGTTGGGATTCGCCCGCCCCTCGGGCAACACGGACACAGCCTCGCCCCCCCAGATCAGCTTCGCGCCGCTCGCGCCGAACCGGCGCCACCGCCGCAGCAGGATGTCGGTGGGCCGGCCGTCTTCGCCCGCGTCCCAGCCTTCCATCGGATGGATGCACCAGCGGTTGCCCAGCGTGCGGCCGCCGAGCGCGAGCGGCAAAGCCAGCGGCGAGCCCGCGGCAGCGGAGAGCGGCTCGTCGTCGAGCGGGATCGGCGCCGCGAGGGCAGCAAGGTGGGCCCGCAGGTCGGCGACCGTACGAAACCGCGCGATCCTGGGATACGAGGCCGTGCTCATGGCGTGGCCTCCATCGCGGCATCGATGCGGCCGAGGATGGTGGCGATGATCTCGCGGTCGGACGCGGGCCGGCGCGGACTCTGCGGATGCGGCTCGTCGCTCGCCAGCAGGCCCCGCAGATGGAGGGCCTGGGCCATCGAATGCTTGTAGGCGGGCACCGGATGGCGGAAGGCGAAGTCACCGAGGGCTTGCAGGGCGTCGTCGAGCTCGTCGAACCGCGAGTCGCCGGCGGCCCACCAGGCGTCGCGGCGGGCGAAGGCCTCGGGATAGGCGGTCGAGAGGCCGAGCAGCCAGTCGCTGCCGTAGCGGACCATGTCGATGGCGAGGTCGTTGCCCGTGAAGACGTGAAACTCGGGCCGCAGCCGGTCGCGGAGGGCAAGCCGCTCCCATTCGAGCCGGCGGGAGAGCGACGAATGCTTCGCCCCGATGCAGTTGGGGATCAAGAGGAGATCGGCATAGGCCTCGATCGAGAGCAGGCGGCCGCTCGGCACGAACGCCGTCGAGAGCTCGAAGCCGATGAACCGCTCGACGCGGGCCGCGAGCCGGCGGACGCGGGCGATGAAGTCGGCATCGCTGCCCGTGGTGAGGCCAAACGACGGAAAGATCATCGGGATCGCACCGACCGCCGCGATCATGTCGAGTTGCCGGCCATACGCCGCCTCGTCGAAGGCCGCGCCGGCCGCATCGACCACGCAGGCGCCCGCCACGATTTCACCCGAGCCGACCGTCTCGCGGGCGAGGGCCAATGCCTGCCGACGGGTGGCGTCGTCGATGAGTTGCACGTAGCCCGTATCCATGTTGACGGCCGGCGCGATGCCGGCCGCATGCGTGCGGGCGACGTGGGCGGCGAAGGCATCCCAATCGACCGAGAGGTCGGAACGGAAGGGGAGCAGGATCGCCGACATGCCGCGGATCTTGCGGCGCGGCCGCAGGAGCGCGGCGGGGTCGATGGGGGGCGAGGTGGTCATGAACAGGCTTTTACCAAGCAGGCTTCTACCAAGTTAGTTCAGTTATCTTGGAAAGTTATCATGCCGGATGGATCGACCGTTGCCAATCCCGCGGCCCGGGGCTGTCACGGCGTCGCGGTTGACGAGATCGTGGCCGCCGCCCGCTGCAACAAGCGGATGCTCTACCACTCCTTCGGCGACAAGGAGGGCCTGTATGTCGAGGTGCTGCGCGGGCGTGTGACCACCAAAAAAACCCCGGCTGAAGCGATCTGGGATATGATCACGCTTCATGCTCCGATTCCTGCTCACGGCTATCGCCGCCATTGCGTCGGTCACGGCTGCCTGGGCCGCTGACCCCTCGCCGCACGCCGTCAACACGCAGGCGGCCGGCGATGCGCCCCCCGCCGCCGCCGATCTCGTCCGCGGCATCACCGTGCCCGACGGGTTTCGCGTCGAACTCTTCGCCGCCGAGCCCGACGTCTCGCAGCCAATCGCGATCACGACCGATGCCCGCGGCCGGCTCTGGGTCGTGGAAAACTATTCTTATCCGGAGTGGCGAGACACCGGCACCGACCGCGTGCTCATCTTCGAAGACAAGGACGGCGACGGCCGATTCGACTCGCGGAAGGTGTTTCTTGATGGGGGCCGCAACCTCACCGGCATCGCTCTGGGCCACGGGGGCGTCTGGCTCACGTCTCCTCCGGAACTCGTCTTCGTGCCCGACCGCAATCGTGACGATGCTCCCGATGGACCGGCCGAGCCGATCCTCGACGGCTTCAATGCGAAGAACGTGGCCCACAACGTGGTGAACGGCCTGATGTGGGGGCCCGACGGCTGGCTCTACGGCCGCCACGGTATCCTCGCGACGAGCCGCGTGGGACGGCCGGGCTCGCCCGACGTGTCCCGCACGCCGATCGACTGCTCGATCTGGCGGGTGCATCCACAGACGCATCGCTTCGAGGTGGTGGCCCGCGGCACGACGAATCCCTGGGGCCTCGACTACGACGACTTCGGCGAGATGATCTTCACCAACAACGTCATCGGCCACCTCTGGCACCTGATCCCGGGCGCACATTACGAGCGGATGTATGGCGTCGATCCGGAGCCGCACGTCTACGAGCTCATGCCGCAGTGCGCCGACCATCTCCACTGGCCCGGCGGCGCCTGGAAGGATGCCCGCGAGGTGGCCGGCAAACTCGATCCGGCGGTCGATGCCCTCGGCGGCGGCCACTCGCACTGCGGCGGCATGATCTACCTCGGCGAGATGTTTCCCGAGTCGTATCGCGGGAAGATCTTCATGTGCAACACGCACGGCAAGCGGGTGAACGTCGACC
>JBIIOM010000175.1:0-5668 GCA_044336925.1 Pirellulales bacterium | reverse complement strand
TGTCGAGCCATTCCGTGACTCGAAGCATTGCAGGTTGCTGCCGCCCCCTGGTTGCCCGACGGGCACAGTGATTGCCCCGGGGGTCAAGGTGGCTATCGGCGGATGGAGGAAAGCGGCTTGAGTGTCTCCAAGTATTTTTCAGACAACGACTTACGTCTGCGCGTTGGGTAAGAAATGCCGCGCATTCCTGGTGCGTAAACTGTGCGGCGCGAGGCCGCACGACCGTCATAGTTTCAGCCGTTTTCATACCCTGACCGTCACAGTTTCACAGCGCTTTGGGCCGCATGTGAAAGTCTGCCGGTCAGGCGAGTGAAACCGCTGCTGCTTGACAGGCACCCACCCCCCGATAGATTGCGATCCACGAATCTGGTGGCCCGCCGATCGCAGCTGCTTTCGACGGGCAAACAGGGAACTCCGGTGCGATTCCGGGACGGCCCCGCCGCTGTATCCAGGCGACGAGGCCGGCTGTGTTCTGGCCATTGCGTTGGTGCGGTGAAAGCCGTGTCGCTCGCGAGAAGGCATGCAGCCGGCTGAGTCTGGGAGTCAGAAGACCTACCAGTGTTCGAGAGCATGCCAACCTGCGCGGGCGGGGAGGCAGGCACGGTGGCATCGGAATACTCCGGTGCGGCCGGTCAACAGGTCTTCGAGCAACGCTCCTGCAAGCAATCGCTCCGCCGATGGTGTGACCAGTCCGCGTTCGGGCTGCGCACGCGCTTTGGTGGCTGCGATGCGCTTGCGTGCGCACACCGCGTATGGACACGAACATGGTCGCGGCACCAGCCGCGCGGACACGCGCCGGTATGACGCTCGTCGAGTTGCTCGTCGTCGTCGCGATCGTGGCGGCGCTCGTCGCGCTGCTGCTCCCGGCCGTGCAGTCGGCCCGCGAGGCCGCCCGGCGGACGACGTGTGCGAATAATCTCCGCCACATCGGCTGCGCCCTGCACGGCCATTTGCTCGCCAAGCGGAAGTTTCCGGTGGGCTGCCTGGAGTGGAAGCCCGGCACCGGCGGCACCAATCGCTGCCTGTCGTGGAATGCCTTCATCCTGCCATGGCTCGAGCAGCAAGACGTGGCCGACCGAGTCGACCTCAACAAGGCCTACGACGCCGCCGAGAACCGCCCTGCCGCGTCGACGCCGCTGCCGGTGTTCGTCTGCGCGACCGCAGACCGCATCGGACTCTCCGTCGGTGGCCTCGGCCGCTGTGATTACGGCGGCCTGGCCGGGGAGCGGATCGTCAATGCGAACTCGCCGATGAAGGGGCCATTGATCCACGAGACGAACTTTGCGCAGCCGCAGATCACCGACGGATTGTCGAAGACGATCTTTGTCGCCGAGTGCGCGGCCGGCTCGTGGTCGGATGGCCAGTGGATAAACGGTCGCAATCTTTACGATCAGGCCTTCGCGATCAATTGGCCGACCTGGGAAGACGAGATTCGAAGTCGTCATCCCGGCGGCGCGCATGGGCTTCTCGGCGACGGTGCCGTGCAGTTTCTTGCGGAGACAATCGATACCCGCGTGCTGGCGGCGGCCTGCACACGGGCGGGCGGCGAGTCGCAGCCAACGCCCTGGTGATTCCCTCCGACGGCTTTTGAAAAGCAGGATAAAGAAAGGACTTCAGATGATCCGGAAGGCATTTGCCACTATCGCAACGATTCTCTGGCTTGGAGCAAACGCAGCCCAAGCGAGCCCGGTCGTGATCAATTTCGAAGATGTCTCCTTGCCCCCGAATAGCTCCAGCTACGGCGGGCCGGGCACGCTGGCCGACACCGAGCCGGAAACGGTGCTGCTCTCCTCGGGTTCGTCCTCCTTCCGCACCACAATTACCCGCTACTCACCAGCCGAATTCTGGTCGGGATTCGCTTTCTCCAACAAAGGCGATAACACGACCAACAGTTGGACGAACGACACGTCATCCATCACCGGTGGCGGCGCAGGCGGCACCGGCAACTTCGCGGTGTCCTACTGGCAAAACTACGACCCGCCGCCGCTGATTGGGCTACCCGCCGGACTGCGGCCTGGCTCGGTGAAACTCGTCAACACGACCTACACGGCTCTCACCATCCGTGACGGCGATCCCAACAATTTCGCCGACGGCGAGTACGGGGCGGGCGACTTTCTTTCGGTCACATTTACGGGCAATTCGCAGGCCGACGGCCTGGGCAGCACGACTGGCACGGCGACATTTTTCCTCGCCGACTTTCGGTCGGGCAACTCCCTCGTCGTCGATCAGTGGACTGATTTTTCACTGACCTCACTGGGAGAAGCCCGTTCGATCGTCATCGGCTTTGCGTCGAGCGACATGGGGCCATGGGGAATCAACACGCCCACCTACGTGGCCATGGATGACCTTACGCTCGTCGCCGTGCCCGAGCCGTCTGGATTGGTGCTCGCGGCGGCAGGGGCCATGGCCTGGATTGCGTCGCGGCAGCGGAAGCAGAAGGCATGAGCCGGCCGGGCGTGTCGCGCGAGGCGGTGCTCGACCACAACGCCCGCGCGTGGGATCGTCTCGCGGAGGACAGGGTGGCGCTCGCCCGGCCGGCCGCCGACGAGGCGTTCGGTGATCCGCGCTCGTGGCTCGGCAGCGGTGGCTCGGTCGGCACGGCCGGTCGAGCCTGGCTGCCCGAGCGGCTCGATGGGCTCGCCGTCCTCTGCCTCGCCGCCGGCGGCGGGAAGCACGGCCCGCTCTATGCAGCCGCCGGTGCGAGAGTGACCGTGCTCGACATCTCGCCCGCGATGCTCGACCTCGATCGCCAGGTGGCCCGCGAGCGGAAGATCGATCTCGAGATCCTCCAGGGCTCGATGGACGATCTCTCGATGCTCGGACCTGGCCGGTTCGACCTCGTGATCCATCCCGTGAGCACCTGCTATGTGCCCGACGTGGGACGGGTGTTTCGCGAAGTGGCCCGCGTGACACGGCCGGGCGGGCTCTACGTGAGCCAGCACAAGTCGCCGGCGAGCCTCCAGGCCACGCTCGAGCCGGCCGCCTCGGGCCGCTATGAGTTCGTGCATCCGCAGGCCGGCGGCGATCCACTTCCGCCCGCGCCGCCCTCGCGGCTGCGAGAAACCGGCACGCAGGAATTTATCCACCCGCTCTCCACCCTGCTCGGCGGCATCTGTGCCGCGGGTTTCGCGATCGAAGACGTCTGCGAGCCCGACCACGCGCAGCCGGGCACCGCGGCCGGCTCGTTCGCCCATCGGGCCGCGTTCATCCCGCCCTACGTTCGCGTGCTGGCCCGTCGCAACGCCCGTGTCGCGGCCCCCGGCTCCGCGGGCTCGATCGTGCTGGTACAGTAGGGCTTCACTTCCAGCGCAAGGGATTGAATGAAATGATCTTTCTCAACGTGTTGCTCACCGCCAAGGACGCCGACGACGTGCCGAAGATCCGCGCACTGCTCTCCGAGGCGATGCGGAAGAGCCGCGCCGAGCCCGGCTGCCAGCGGTTCGACGTTTATCACTCGACCGCGGAGCCGCGGCGGTTCACGCTGGTGGAGCACTGGGCCGACCAGGCGGCCGTCGACCAGCATCGCCTCGCCGAGGCCTACACCACCATCTACAAACCCCATGTCATGCCGCTCGTCGATCGCGAGGGGCATCCCAGCACGCTTCTGGAGTAGCAGCGGTCGGCCGGAACGGCAGAAGCGTTACGAGCGCCAGGCCGCCGCGGCCCGTTGAGCTTTCGAAAAAGGAGACTGATGGCGGTTGGTACGGAAGCCCGACGCGCGAGCGAGGACGATCGCCGTGGTGCGCCAACTGACCTTGCTCGCGCTGCGGGCTTTCGTGAGCCGCTTTGATTCCATCCCCATCGCTGATCGCAATACATGATTCTCCTCATCGACAACTACGACTCGTTCACCTGGAACCTCGTGCAGCGGATCGGCGAGATCGCGCCCGGGATGCCGCTCGAGGTCCATCGCAACGACAAGATCACGGGCGACGAGATCGCGATGAAGGCGCCGAGCCACCTCGTGATCTCGCCAGGGCCCTGCACGCCCGACGATGCCGGCATCTCCTGCGACGTCGTCAGGCGGTTCGCCGGCCGGATGCCGATTCTCGGCGTCTGCTTGGGGCACCAGTCGATCGGCCAGGTCTTTGGCGGCACGATCGTGCGGGCCAAGCGGCTCATGCACGGCAAGGTTGATTCGATCGAGCACTCTGGCAAAGGGCTCTTCGCCGGCTTGCCGAGCCCGATCGAGGCCACGCGGTATCACAGCCTCGTGATCGATCCGCCCACGCTGCCCCGCGACTTCGAGGTGGACGCCTGGTCGACCGCGCCCGACGGCTCGCGCGAGATCATGGCGATTCGCCACAAGACGCTGCCCATCTACGGCGTGCAGTTTCACCCGGAGAGCTTCCTGACTCCAGCGGGCTACGACCTGCTGCGGTCGTTTCTTTCCCGCTCATGATCGACCTCGCCGCAGCCATCGCCCTGATCGAGAAAAATGCCGCCCCGCTGCCTCCGCGGCGGACGCGGTTGCTCGACGCCTGCGGCCGCATGCTCGCGGCGCCCGTGGTCTCCGACGTCGATTCGCCGCCGTGGGACCGGGCGATGATGGACGGCTTCGCGCTCTTGAGCGACGACGCCATCGCCGCCCGCGACGGCGTGCTGGAACTCGACGTTGTCGTCGATCTCGCGGCCGGCGACGTCACCGCGCTCGAGATCAGGCCCGGCTCATGCGCGCGGATCATGACCGGCGCGCCGATTCCCGCGGGCACCGACGCCGTCATCCCCGTCGAGTGCGCCATCGACGAGACCCGCGGCGTGCATGCCGGCGCGAAGGTCCGCCTCCGCGACGAGAGATTCCGCCCCGGTCAGCACATCGCCCGGCAGGGAGCGGCGTTTCGCCGGGGCCAGCAGGTGCTCGCCGCCGGCATGACGCTCGGCGCCGCCGAGATCGGCCTGGCCGCCGAGGCGGGGGCGACGCACGTGGTCGCCGCGCCGCAGGTGCGCGTGGCGATCCTTTCGACCGGCAGCGAACTGGTGCCGACCGACGAGGTGCCCGCCTTCGGCCAGACCCGCAACTCCAACGGCCCGATGCTCTCGGCCGCGGTGAAGCTGCTCGGCGGCGAGCCGATCCCGCTGGGGATCGCGCCCGACAGGCCGGAGGCGATCCGTGCGGCAGTGGCACAGGGGCTCGCGGCCGACGTGCTCGTGCTCTCCGGCGGCGTGTCGGCCGGTGATCTCGATCTCGTGCCGGAGATCTTCCGGCTCTGCGGTGTCGAAAAGATCTTCCACAAGGTGCGGCTCAAGCCCGGCAAGCCCGTCTTCTTCGGCGTCTTGCCCCGCGAGCAGTCGCCCCCCACGCTCGTCTTCGGACTCCCGGGCAATCCGGCGAGCAGCCTCGTCTGCTTCGACCTCTTCACGCGGCCGGCGATCCAGATCCTCGCCGGCGCGGCCCGCGAGCAGTGGCATCTTCCGCGCGGCCGAGCACGGCTCACCGCGCCGGCGAAGGCGGCCGCCGACCGGCCGGTCTACCTACCCTGCACGCTCGCCCGGACGTCGCACGGGATCGATGCCACGCCGCTGCCATGGACCGGCTCCTCCGACCTGCTCGGCCTCGCCGGCGCCGGCGGCATGATCGCCCTCCCCGCCGGCGGCACGCGGTTCGAAGCCGGCGACGTAGTCGATATCGTGATCAAGTAGGACAGGCTGCGGGCGGGACGGAAGCCCG
>JBIIOM010000028.1:0-18326 GCA_044336925.1 Pirellulales bacterium | reverse complement strand
GGCCCTGGCAATGTGTGCCGTTTCGGGCGAGCTGGCTCAGTAGCGGCGTCCGCCGCTGTAGCCACCACGGCCGCCGCCGCCACCACCACCGCTCTCACGAGGCTTGGCCTCGTTGACGGTGAGGGATCGACCGTCGACTTCCTTCTCGTGCATGGCGCTGATCGCCCGCTGCGCGGCTTCGTCGGCCTGCATTTCGACGAATCCGAAGCCCTTGCTGCGGCCAGTCTCGCGGTCCTGAATCACCTGCGCGCTCGTGACGGCGCCAAACTCGATAAACATCTGCTCGAGCGCTTGGCTCGTGACGCCGTAGGCCAGATTTCCGACATATAGTTTCTTACCCATTGATCAAAACACTCCTGCCGATGACCCAATTGTACTTTCGGGGCCATATCGAAAGGGCCAGAGAATGGCAGCCCGCCAGAGGGTAAAGGCGAGGAAAAGAAGCAGCAGATGCGGCCGTTTGGCCACTGCGGAAACTCTCGCGTCATCCCGAACCGACCTGTAAAGACTACATCAAACTCGGAGGAAGATCAACGCTTTTCCAGGCTACAGCAGAAGACTCGGTATCATCGAGGCCCGCCGAGCCGGAGTAATTGTCCGCTATCGGATCGTGGATTTGTGCGTCCGATCGTTGCTCGCGCCCCCATCAATCTCGATGATGAACCTGCCCGTCCTGTCGCGCCGTCTCTGTGCAGAAGCGTTTGGCACGTTCTGCCTGGTGTTCGCCGGAACCGGGGCGGCGGTTGTCAACGAGGTGACGGGAGGCGGTGTCACGCACGTGGGGGTGGCGCTCACCTTCGGCTTGGTCGTCATGGCGATGATTTACGCCCTCGGGAACGTGTCCGGATGCCATGTCAATCCGGCGGTCACTCTCGGGCTGTGTGCTGCCGGACGGTTCGATCGGTCTGGAGTGCTGCCCTACATCGGGAGCCAGTGCGCGGGAGCCTTTCTAGCCAGCGGCACGCTCCGAATGCTGTTTCCGGAAAGCCACACCCTCGGGGCGACCATTCCCGCCGGGAGCGATCTGCAGTCGCTCGTGCTCGAATTCGTGCTGACCTTGATCCTGATGGTCGTGATTCTGAGCGTGTCCGCCGGTGGCGGCGATGAAAAAATTCTGGCCGGCATCGTCATCGGCGGGGTGATCGGCTTCGAAGCCCTGTTCGCCGGACCGATCAGCGGGGCGTCGATGAACCCGGCTCGTTCCCTGGCTCCGGCAGTGGTGGCGATGCAGTTAGATCACCTGTGGATATACCTCGTCGGCCCGATCGCCGGGGCGCTCGTGGGCGCGCTCGTATGGCACGTCGTTCACGCGCCGCCGCACGGCGGTCCGGGTAACAGCGGGAGATATTCGTGAAGACCGTTTTGTTCGTCTGCGTCGAGAACTCGAATCGAAGCCAGATGGCCGAAGCCTTCGCCCGGATGCACGGCAGAGGCAGGGTCGAGGCTGCCAGTGCCGGCTCACGGCCGTCGGGTCGCATCAACCCCAAGGCGATCGAGGCCATGAAGGAGTTGGGGTATGACCTGACCACGCATTCCTCGAAGGGCCTGGAGACCTTCAACGGCAGGGCGGTGGATGTGGCTGTCACGATGGGGTGCGGCGACGAATGCCCGCTCGTGCTCGCCGCTCGGCGTGAGGATTGGCAGATCCCCGATCCCCGAGAAATGTCGCCCGAGGAATTTCGGGGCGTGAGGGATCTGGTTGAGAGAAAGGTGCTGGCGTTGCTCGCTTCCCTCAATGGCTCTTGCTGAAAGGTCGTCGATGAAAGTTGCAGAGTTTCGGGCGGTTCTGGCTGCCCATCCTGAGGCGAAGATGCACTGGATGCTACCGGACAATTCGTTCGTGCCGGACCACTACCACATCACCGAGGTGGGGCAGGTGCAGAAGGACTTCATCGACTGCGGCGGCACGATCCGATCTCTGGCCTCTTGCCTGCTCCAGATCTGGGTGGCCGACGACAAAGACCATCGGCTCCAGGCCACCAAGCTGGCAAAAATCATGGCGGTCGCCGGGGCGGTGCTGAAGAGCGACGATCTGCCGGTCGAAGTCGAGTACGAAGAGGGGACGATCTCGCAGTACCCGGTTGCCGGTGTGGAAGTCACGCCTGCCGGGCTGTTGTTTTATCTCGGCACGAAGCACACCGCCTGCCTTGCCCCGGAGAAGTGCGGAGTGGACGGCGGCGGCTGCTGTTGAGGACGGGCCAAGGCAGGTCGTTGCTGATGCCGGTCAGTTGGGAGGTCGAAAAGTTGCCGTCGTCTCGTCATCTGGCCGCTCATTTGGCGAGGACGATGATCGCCGACCCGATAAAGATGAAAATGCCGCCGAGGATCACTGGCGGGTGCAACTGACCCTTGAAGAGCAGCACCGAAAACAGGGCGACAAAAAGCGGGTACGAAATTTCCAGCACGGCCGACTTGTTTGCCCCCAGAAGCTGGATCGACCCCAAGATCGCGAGCGCTGCCGCCGTGGCCGTCGCGAGCGTCAGGCCGACCAAGCCAAGGCTGGCTTTTGCCGTATCGAAACCAAAAAGCGATGCCGGCGAGTTGCCTTGAAGCAGCATGATGCTTCCGGCGACCAGCGCACCACACACGCAGTGGAGGAAGTAGAGCTTGAAAACGGAAAGGCTCGACAGGACCCGCTCGTCGAGGCAATAGGTCAGCCCCCAGAGGACCGATGCCAAGACGGCCAGCGTGAAGCCGAGGTTGAGATTCCACAAAGAGGGCAGCGGGCTGGTCATCGCGTCTCCAAGCAGGGGCGGGGGCAGGTCACGTCGTTCGAACGCCCGGATTCTAGCCGCTCGAACTCAGCGTCTCGAACCGTGGCGTGCTCGAGGCTTGGGCTTGGTGAGCTGCTCTTTCTCGGCCCGGCGCAGCCTCTTGATGGCCGCCTCACGTTTCAAGGCCGCAGATTTGGACTTCTGAGACTCGCTGTAGGCCAGCCGCACGGGAAGCCGGCTGCGGGTGTATTTCGAGGCCTTGCCGGAGGCGTGGGTCTTCAGCCGCTCCGGGAGGTCGTTGGTGATGCCCGTGTAGAGCGAGCCGTCAGAGCAGCGCAGCAGGTAGACGAGCCACCGGGCGGAGGAGCGACGAGTTGGGAGAGCAGGTTTCAGCACCGCCCGTTGGCTCTCAAGCAGCGTGGCCGGCATGAAGCGGTTGGTTCGCCGTTCCATCCGGCTGCGGATCGCGTTTTTCTGGACCGAAGGGGAGCGCTGTCAGAAGCCTAGTCGCGGCTCCGGAGCTTCGAGAGCAGCCGCAGAATTTCCATGTAGAGCCAGACGAGCGTGACCATCAGGGCGAAGGCACCGTACCACTCGAGATACTTCGGGGCACCACGTTCCGCCGCCTGCTCGATGTAGTCGAAGTCCAGGACCAGATTCAGGGCGGCGATGACGACCACGAACAGGCTGAAGCCGATGCCGATGGGGCCGGCGGCGTGGATGGAAGGGATCGGGAACCCGAAGAAACTCCCGATCAGGGATACGAAATAGACGAGGCAGATGCCGCCGGTTGCCGCCACGATGCCGAGCTTGAAATTCTCCGTCGCCTTGATGAGGCCCGACTGATACGCGAGCAGGAGCCCAGCCAGCGTTCCGAACGTGCCGCCGACTGCCTGGATGACGATGCCCGGGTACTGGGCTTCGAGGCTCGCCGAAACTCCACCAAGGAACAGCCCTTCGGCCAGTGCGTAGAACGGTGCCAGCATCGGTGCCCACGTGTGCTTGAAGCAGATCGCGATGGCGGCGATCAGTCCGACGATCGCACCGCCGAAGGCCCACGGCATGGCGGCAGCGGGGTTTGCGTCGACGGCCGAGAACGTCTTCGACCACGTGAAGCAGGCGGCCCCCATGGCCAGAAGCAGCAAAAACATGGTCTTCTGGGCCGTTCCGTTGATCGTCATGGTGCCGACGTGAGACTGCTCGGTGGCCAAGTCACGGCGGTAGACGCCAAAGTTTTCGAACGTCTTGTCGTTGAGTGCGGGGTTGCCGGTACGCATGGGGAGTTCTCCGGGCTGAATGCATGCAGGTCTGAACGCCAGCCTAGCACAATCGGGGGGCTCGTTGCCGCTCACGACGGAAGCTTCCTGTTTCCCTCGACGTGCCGGGGATCATAGGGGCAGTGCCGGCAGCCCGAGCCGCAGCAGTAGCCGCGCTTCAGGTGGTAGGCAGACGTGAAGACGAGCTGGCCGTTCTCGAGATACCAGTCGGGCTGCTGGGGGGCGTTTGTGTCGTCTTTATTCGGCATGGGAGTTGGCCTCGCGGTTTGGCCGATCAACTTACGGGCAGGTGGGGTAAGGGGTATCTTTGAGCGAAGTGGCGGCGCCACGACTGCCGAGCGACTGTGTCATGCCCTTGCAGGTCTGATCACCAATGCCCCCGCGGTTCTGGATCATCGTCACGCTGTCGCTCTTGGCCGGCATCCTGGTGCTGTTCGCAAAACCAACCGGCCGGAAGCCCCGATCGTCGGCCCCTTGGAGAGGTCACGTCAAGCCACCGCCGCCGCCGCCATGAGAGATGTGCACCCGGCCGCCCTCGAGCCTGCCGAACTGTTGAAGTCGTGCGAAGAGACCAGAACCAGACGATCCGGTCCCGGTGGCCAGCATCGCAACAAGACGGAAACGGCCGTCGTCCTCATTCACAAGCCGACGGGGATTTCGGCCGAGGGATCGGAGCGACGAAGCCAGGCCGAGAATCGTGCCGTGGCTCTCAAGAGGCTCCGGCTGACGCTCGCCGTCGAACACAGGACGCCGGTGAGTTCTTCCGGCCCTACCGAGCTGTGGCAGTCCCGCACTCGGGGCAGGCAACTCGTCATTTCCGCGAGCCACGAAGACTACGCCAGCCTCGTCGCGGAAGCCCTCGACCGCCTGCAGGCAACGGGCTGGCAGATCGCGCCCGCGGCCGAAATCCTCGGCGTCACCACGAGCCAGCTCGGCGGGCTTCTCAAGAAATCAGCCGCCGCATGGGTGGCCGTCAACAAGGGGCGGGAAGCCATGGGCCTGCCGAAGCTGAAATAGCCGCCTCGTGGCCGGCAGAGTGAGTCTCCTTCTTGCCGCTGCGATTCTGTAAGGTGTCTACGGACGCGGCGGCTGGTGGCGGGCGTGGAGTTCGAGCAGCGGCTTCAGGTTGCGGTCGTCGGCTGCGCGGAGGCAGGCGAGGTATTCCGAGCGAATCGGGCTTTCACCACCGATGTCCGCGGGCCATTCGACGATTGGGCTGCCGTGTATCCGCAGCCAGATGTTCGAGAGCATTCGAGACCAGCGTCCATTGCCGTTGCGGAAGGGGTGAATCTGGACCGCCCGATGATGGATGAGAACGGCCTGTTCGAGGATGCTTTGCATGTAGGGTTCGCGGCCGCGAATGTCATCACACAGTTGAGCCAAGTGCTCGCCAATGTGCGCCGGATCGCTGCCGAGCGACAAGGGTCTGTCACGAATCTGACCTGCCCATGACCAGACATCGCCGAACATTTCACCGTGGAGCCGCAGCATCCAGCCAAAGTCAAACGTCGCTGCTTTGCGTGAGGGAACTGCGACCAGATACCGAATGACGGTCCGCCGGATGTTCTCGGCTTCAGCAACGGCGAGTTGGCTGCGGGTGCGGATATGGCGTTTTCGCAGGCCGTCGAAATCCGTGAGCGGCGTTTCTCCGTCGGTGAACATGATTCAGTATTCAGTCGGCCCAGAGGGTCTTGCCGCCGGCCGCCAGCAGTTCTCGGGTGGTGCGAACCACCATCGATTCGAACTGGTGTCGCGAAAGACCTTGCGCCTCCAGGGCCGAGGTGGCCTGCACGAGATCCGCGGCCCGACGGGCTTTTGCCTTGGCGGCTCGGCGCAGAAGCGTGTCGACGGAGACCAGGGGGCGCGCCGTGACTTGCATCCCCAAGGCGTCGGCGACGGCGCATACGTGCCCCATCGCCACGGTGGGCTCGCCCCGAAGGATTCGGGCTACCGTCGCGGTGGAAACGCCGCTCCGCCGAGCCAGTTGCGGGATCGTCATTCGCAGATCCCGCCTGCGCTCATCGAGCGATGCGACTGGAGACTGCGGCGTGACCGGCATAACGGGCCTCCGTGAGTTCTTATGGGATGCGTAATCCAACCGAATCATATCATATGAGATACTGCTATGCAACGAAATGGAGCTTTGTTCCAGCCGATAGCGACATTGCAGGGGTTTTTTGGGCGTAGAATCCACCATGGCCACTACTGCCAAAACGCTTCTGGTCTACAAGTCGGTCCATCACGGCAACACCGCCCGGATCGCCCAGGCGATGGCCGAGGTTCTCGGGGCTGACTGCGCGGCGCCGTCGGAGTGCCCCTATGAGAAGGTGGCCGACTACGAACTCTTGGGGCTCGGCTCGGGCATTTACTACGGCGGCGTTCATGGCGAACTCATGAACTGGGCACGCGGCCTCCCTGAGACACATGCCGGCCGCCGGAGCGTCTTCATCTTCACGACCTCCGGCCTGCCCGTGCTCACGACGCTTTGGCATCGGCCCCTGAAGGCCGTGCTCGTGAAGAAGGGCTGCCGGGTGATCGGCGAGTTTTCGTGCCGGGGCTTCGACACGTGGGGCCCGCTCTGGCTCACCGGCGGCCTGAACAAGCGGCATCCAGACGAGCGAGATATCCAGCGGGCCCGGGCATTCGCGGCTGCCGTGTCTACGGCAACACGTTGAGCACGGCCGGGAGCGAGGTCTGGCCGCCGTCGGGGCCGGCGCGCAAATGGAAGAGCCGGCGGCCGGGCAGGGTCTTCGGGGCCGCGGTGATAAAAAACTCCCGCTCATCCTGCCCCTCGACGATCAACAGGCCGTTGAGCCCAAGATTGTCGATGAAGGCGCCGTGCGGCAGATTGCGGCCCGCTCCCTCCGTGCCGAAGTCGATGCGGTCGTTGAAGTCATGCCGCACCACCTTGACCTTCGCGGTGATCGTCTGTCCGGGCCGGATCGTGAACTCGAGCGGCTCCCCAGGCACGTGCCTGACGACGGCGGGGTCGGACCCCGGCGCGATCTCGACCGTGAGCTTCGGCTTGTCGGCCAGTTGGATGTCGCCGAGCATGCCAAGATCCTGCACGACCTCGCGGCCGTCGATCTTCGCCACCGCTCGCACGGTCACGGCCTTGTCGGCGGCCTCGGGAGGCGCGGCGGCCTCGGCCGTCGCCGAGAGCACGCCGCGGGCCTCGTGCTGTCCCGCCTCGATCTCGATGGGGCCGTGAAACGTGAAGCCCGGCGGCAGGCCCGCGACCTCGATCCGGATCGGTCCGTCGAAGCCCTCGATCCGGGTGCCCTTGAACGTGAGTTCGCGGCCACTGCCCGGGCTCACCTTCGGATCCTTCCCCTCGACGCTCACGGCAAACGACGGCTGCGGACGGCGGATGCCGAGCGTGTAATGAAAATTCGTGACGTCGCCAAAGCCGCGGACGTCGGTGACCCGCACGACATACTCGCCGTCGGCCGGCGGGGCGAAGATCAGCTGCGAGTCGGTGCCGAGCCGGCGGGTCGACTCGTCGTCGTTTTCATAGAAGAGGCGGAACACCGGCAGACCGTTCGGCACGGCCGCCGCGCCGCGGGGCAACGGCTCCACGACCCAGGC
This sequence comes from Pirellulales bacterium, assembly GCA_044336925.1. Classification (GTDB taxonomy): domain Bacteria; phylum Planctomycetota; class Planctomycetia; order Pirellulales; family UBA1268; genus RGVT01. The sequence goes on along the minus strand of JBIIOM010000028.1, from coordinate 10,747 downwards.
CGGCTCGCCGAGGGCATGGGTGATGGCGGAAGTTTGGAAGAACGCGTGGCGATTGCCGGCTCCAGGATAGACGTCGAAGCCGGAGTCGGCGCCACGCGGAGCGAGCCAGAGGCGGACGACCTCGCCGTTGGCGTAGAGGTATTGGTCGAGATCCATCTCCTCCCAGTTGTGCACCCGGAAGTCGCCCGTTTGAGTCGAGTTCTTGCCGCGGAACGTGAACCACGAGTCGCGCACCGCTTGGAGCACGACCTGCTCCACCGGCTGCCCAGCGGCATCGAGCACCTCGATCCGCGAGTCGAGCTTCGACGCGGGCTCCGCCTTCGCGGCCACGACATCGAGCACAAGCGGCACGCCGGCCCGCGCGGCGAACCGGAAGCAGTCGGCATCGCCGGGAGCGCCGATCGCTCCCCTCATCGCCACGGGAACGGCCACGGGCTGCGCCTGCGATGCCGTGTCGTTGGGCTCGGTCTCGCTTCCAGTCGCGGCGGGCATGTCTGTCGGCGCATCGGCGCCGGCCGCAGCGGCAGCCGGGGCCGCCTGCTGCGCGACCGCGGTCGGTGCCGGCCCGCCGCCTGACGCGCCTGCGATGGTGACCGCCTCGAGCGATCCATCCATGCGGCCCACCAGGAACCGGCCTGCCGCGTCGGGCACGATCGCCGCCACGAGATCGGGCTGCCGCGGCAGCTCCTTTTCGATCGCGAGGTCGGGCACGCTCCACGCCTTGAGCGACCGGTCTTCGGCCGTCGTGACGAGCCTGTGGCCGTCGGCCGAGAGGGCGAGGGCCACGAGCGGCGTCTCGTGGGCAAACACCGAGCGGAGCGACGGGTTGATCGCCGGCGCGTCGAGCGAGACGAGTTTCCAGAGATGGATGCGTTTGTCGCGGCCGGCGGCGATCACGTGGCCGCCGTCGGGCGTGAAGGCCATGCTCGCCACTTCTCCCTGCGGCTGGCTCAACGTGTCGAGCCGCACGCCGTCGCTCGCCCGCCAGAGTTTCACGGTCTCGTCGGCGCTCGCCGAGCCGAACAATGTGCCCGACGGATGCCACGCGAGGTCGAGGACGGCGGCGTTGTGGACGTCGATCGACCGGACGAGCGCTCCGTCGGCCAGGTTCCAGAGCTTGATCGACCGGTCGTAGCCCGCCGTGGCGAGCGTCTGTTCGTCGGGGGAGAGTTCGGCGTCGTAGACGAGGTCGCGGTGGCCGGCGAACGCCTTGAGGAGCTTGCCGGTCGCCGCATCGCGGATCTCCGCCACGCCACGAAGCCCCGTGATCCCGCCGGCGATCACGAGCCGCGCGCCATCGCGGCTGAAGTGGACGGCCATGATGCTGCCCGGCAGGTCGGCCACGGTGGCGAGCACCTTCCCAGGAACGCCGTCGGCGACGGCCACGATCTCGACTGTGCGGCCGCGGGCCACGGCCAGCCGCGTGCCGTCGGGTGAGCGGGCCAGCGCGGTGACGGGCTTCGTGCCGCCGTAGGGGGCGAGCGCCGGCACTGCGAGCGTTTCGAGGATCGATGCGTCGTTGGCCGGGCCGGGGGCCCCAGCCGCGATCCAGGCCTCGAGCGTGGTGAGTTCGGCGGCCGTCAACTGCGGCTCGTCGGCCGGCGGCATGTGGTCGGAGTCCTCGCTCTTGATCCGTTGGATGAGCACCGACGCCGCCGCGTCGCCCGGCACGATCGGGTCGCCGGCGCCGTCGCCCCCCTTGCGGAGCGACGCGAACCGCTCGACCGAAAACGCCGATTCCGCCTCCCGCTCGTTGTGGCAGCCCGAGCAGTAGGTCCGCAGAATCGGCGCGATCTCGCGTTCATACGACGGCGCCGCGAGGGCGGGCGTCGTCGCGGCCACGAAAAGTGCGAGGGTCAGAAGGCGTTTCATGATCAATGCCTGAACAAAAACTCGCGGCTCGTGAGCAGCGACCAATACATGTCTTCCACGATCTGCCGCTTCTCCTCCGGCGTGGCGGCCGCGAGCATCTCCTCGAACGGCTTCCGCTCGGCCTCGCTCGGCGGCCGCGAGAGCACCCGGAGCCAGGCACCCTCGACGAGTTCGGCCGGCTTCGGGTCGGTCGCCATGACCTGCGTGATCCGCCCCTCCTTCGCGGCGAGCTTGTCGTTGAGCGTGGTGCCGTTGGACAGGTGCAAAACCTGCACGAGGCTCGGCTGGCTCGATCGCTCGCACTCGCAGGTGATCTCGCGGGCGTTGCGGCCGAACGTGTCGAGGAAGGCGTTCTTGACGGTCGAGTCGCGGAGCTCCAAGGCCCGCGTGTCGGCGTCGTAGCCCTCCACTTTCACGGTCGATCCGTCGTTCATCACCTGTTCCGTGTAGCGGTCGTGCACGCCCGTCACATCGGCGATCGCGTCGGCGAGCACCTCCGCCATCAGCCGCTTCGGATAGGCCCGCGCGAACCAGCGGCGGTCGTCCTTGTTTTCAGGCAGGGGCTGGCTCGACCGGGCGTAGGTCTCCGAAAGCAGGATCAGCCGCATGAGCTTTTTCAGATCGTAGCCCTGCTGCTTCGTGAAGTCGCAGAGCGCCGCCAGCAGCTTCTCGTTGCTCGCCGGGTTTGTCGCCCGCAGGTCGTCCACGGATTCCACGAGGCCAAGCCCGAAGAAATTCGCCCACACGCGGTTGACGATCGCCCGCGTGAAGTAGGGGTTCTCGGGAGACGTGAGCCACTGCGCGAGGGCCTCGCGGCGATCGCCGGCGTCATCAATCGGCAACGGCTCGCCGTCGAGCGGGGCAGGGGGCTGCGGCCTTCCGGTCTTCGGCTGGAGAAGATCGCCGCGGCTCTCGACGAAGAGCGTCCGCACGCCGTCGCCGTCGCGGGCCTCGCCCCCCCAGCCCTTCGCCCGCACCCGCGCGAAGAGGTTGGCGAAGGCGTAATACTGGTCGTTTGTCCATTTCTCGAGCGGATGGTTGTGGCACTTCGCGCAGTTGATCGAGAGCGAGAGAAACGCCTGCGCTGTGTTTTCCGCGAGCGTCTCGGGATCCTGATGCACCGCGAAAAAGTTCGTGGCTCCGTTCTCCACGCTCGACCCGCGCGACGTGACGATCTCGCGCACGATGTCGTCCCACGGCGCGTTCTCCGCCACGCGGTCGCGAATCCACTGCCAGTAGGCGTTCACCGCCGCGGGCCGCAGCTTCGCCCCCGACACGAGCAGCATGTCGGACCATTTATACGTCCAGTAGTCGACGAACTCGGGCCGCGCGAGCAGCAGCTCCACGAGCCGCTCCTTCTTCCCCGGCGAGCGGTCGGCGAGATGCTCCCGCACCTCCTCGGGCCTCGGCAGCCGCCCGATCGTGTCGAGGAACGCCCGCCGCAAAAACGTCGCCTCGTCGCACGGCGGCGACGGCTTCAGGTGCAACTGCTCGAGCTGCGCGAGGTTCAGGTCGTCGATGAAGTTGGCCCGCGGCCCGGAGGCATAGTCGGCGGTCGACAACGCATGCGGATACGGCGAGATCACGTTTGCCACCGCGATCTGCGAGGAGAACCAGGCCGTCACCGCCCCCGCCCCATGGCCGACCACGCTCACGCGGCCGGCCGGATCGACCGACGCCACCGTCTCGTCGGCCGACGTGAACCGCGCCCAGTGCGTCACGTCGCGGGTGGAGCCGTCGTCGTAGCGGGCCGTCACCGCGAGCGTTACGGCCTGCCCCGGCGCCGCCGTGCTCTCCGCCGGAGCGAGATCGATCCCCAGGAGCTTCTTTTCGTTTTCGCGCGGACCGGGGCAGCCCGCCTCGATCCAGACGGCGAGCAGCTTGTAGTCGTCGCTGCCGACGTCGATTCTCTTGCCTCCCTTGTGGGCCAGCGCCGTCGTCGGCTTCGTGAGCAGGATGCTCGTGCCGGGGTCGGCGAGATCGACCCGCCGCCCCCGTGCGTCGCGGGTGATCGCGAGGTAGTCGCTCTTCGGGTCGTAGCCGAAGAGCGAGAGCCGAAAGCCCGCCTTGCCGGCGAGCGCCCCGTGGCAGCCGCCGCCATTGCAGCCGGCCTTCGAGAGGATCGGCATCACGTCGAGCTCGAAGCTGGGCTCATCGGCCGCCGCAGCGACGCCGGCGAAAAAGACGAGAGAAACGAAGAGCCCGATGGCAGGCCCCCGGCTTCGGGACGGCAGAAGTCTCCTCGCGGTGGCCGCGGCGTCGCTAACTGTAGGTTTGGGCTCGTCGAGCTTCCGCCGATCCCTTCGCCTCCCTCTCATACGAAGAGCTCCTTGATCGGGTCGGTGCCGAAGTCGGTGAGCGCGAACGGGCGACCGGCGGGGCCGGGGAGGTGCTTCTCGTGGTCGAGGCCGAGCGAGTGGAAGATCGTCGCCACGATGTCGCCCGGCTTCACGGGCCGTTCCGCCGGGAACGCGCCGATCGTGTCGCTCGCCCCGACGGCGCGGCCCCCCTTCACGCCGCCGCCCGCGAACGAGACGGTGAAACACTGCGGATAGTGGTCGCGGCCGCCGGCCGGATTCACCTTCGGCGTGCGGCCGAATTCCGATAGCCCCGCCACGAGCGTGTCGTCGAGCAGGCCGCGCTCGAAGAGGTCGCCGATCAGGGCCGCGTAGGCCTGGTCGTACATTGGGCAGACGATATTTGCCATGCCCTCGATCGACGTGAACGGCTTCGAGCCGTGGATGTCCCACGTGATCTCGTCGAACACGGTAAGAAACGTGTTGATCGTCACGAACCGCACGCCGTTTTCCACGAGCCGCCGCGCGAGCAGGCAGCACTGGCCGAAGCGGTTCATGCCATACCGCTCTCGCACGGCCTGCGGCTCCTTCGAGAGATCGAAGGCCTCGCGGGCCTGCGGGCTCGTCATCAGCCGGTAGGCGGCGTGGAAGTTTTCGTCGAGGAGCCGCGCGTCTTCGCTCGCCTCGAACTGCTTCGCGGCCCCCTCCACGATCTCCCGCATCTTCTTGCGGCGGTCGAGACGGGCCACCGAGATCTGATCGGGGGGCAAGAGATCCGGCACGCGGAAGTTGGGCTTCGAGGGATCGGCCATGAGCGCGAAGGGATCTTGAGCCTTGCCGAGGAACCCGCCCGCCTGGCCGTTGGGCAGGTTGCCGCCGCCGCGGCCCATCGTCTCGGGGAGCACGACGAACGGCGGCAGGTCGGTGCGGCGGCCGAGCAGGTAGCCCGCGACGCTTCCCGCATGGGGCGTCTGAATGCCGCCGGTGAATCGCCGGCCGGTCTGCATGATCTGCCAGCCGGCGTCGTGCACCGCGGCGCCGTCGTGGTGGCAGCTCCGCACGAGCGAAAACTTGTCGGCGATCTCCGCGTGCTTCGGCAGCAGCTCCGAAACTTCAAAGGCGTCGGTCTTCGTGCGGATCGGCTTGAAGGGGCCGCGGATCTCGGCCGGAGCGTCGGGCTTCATGTCCCAGAGGTCCATGTTCGACGGGCCGCCGAGGTTGAAGATCATGATGCACGACCGCTTCTCGCAGCCGGGCCGCACCTTTCCCTCGCTCGCGGCGCGGGCGTATTGCGGCAGCGAGAGGCCGACGGCGGCCAGTGCCCCCACGTGCAGAAAATCCCGACGGCTGGCGGCACCGCCGCACAACAGGGCCCGTTCGCCGGGCCGAGCGACCTGAAACTCGAGCATCCGCGTTGCCTCCAGGTGGTTCACGGGGCCGCCGCGGCAGGCCACCGATCATATCGTCATCAATAATAAGCATAGGTCGCAACTGCAGCCGTGTCATTTGACGGCTGCGGCACGTCTTTGTATTTAAGAAGCATGAGGTCGAGAGCCCGGGCCCGGGAATCCGCCGAGTTTTCCGCCGAGCAGGTGCTCGCCCTGTTCGACGCGTTGCCGGAAGTCCAACTCTTCGTGAAGGATCGCGCGAGCCGGTTCGTGAAGGTCAACGACGCCTGGCTCGCGCTGCACGGCTGTCGCTCGGCGGCCGAGGCGATCGGCAAGACCGACCACGACTTCCATCCCCCCGCGCTCGCCGAGCAATACGTGGCGGAGGACCAGCGGGTGATGCGATCCGGCAAGCCGCTCCGCGACCAGCCCTGGCTCGTCGCCGATCACACGGGGATGCCGCAGTGGTATCTCTGCACGAAGCTGCCGCTCTTCGATGCCGCGGGCCGCGTCTCCGGCATCGCGGGCATCTTGCAGCCGTTCGGCCACGCCGGGCACGCCCCCGACGAATACCGGCGACTCACGCCCGCGCTCGAATACGTGGTCGCGCACCATCGCAGGCCGCTCGCCGTGGGCGATCTCGCGCGGCGGGTGGATCTTTCGGCGAGCCAGCTGCAGCGGGAGTTTCGCCGGCTCTTCGGCATGACGGTGGGCGACTACATCCTGCGGATGCGGCTCCTGATGGCGCGGCGCCGGCTGCGGACGACCACCGACGCCGTCGGACGGATCGCGACCGAGTGCGGCTTCTACGACCAGGCCCACTTCACGCGGGCTTTCAAGAAACACATGGGCCAGACGCCGCTCGAATACCGCCGCCGCCGCCGGTGATCGCGGCGCGTCATCCCACCGGCTTCCGCCGGGGGCTTTTGGAGTTGCGGTGCGACGTCGGGCGTCGAGCCTGCGTCACTTCTTGACGGCCGGCTTCGACTTGTCTTGCTTGGGCTTCTTGTTCTTCTTTTCGTTGCGCTGCGAGTTGTTGCCCTTGCCCATCGTGAGACTCCTTCTTGCTCGAGGGAATGCAGGCCGCCCAGAGCGGCCTGCCGATGCCAAGGAGCATCGCGACTCGCGGGCGATGCGCCAAGGGCGAATGGAGGGCGGAACTGCGGTCAGCCGGCCTGGTGGCGAGTTGGCGGCGAGGCAAACCCGAAGAGCGAGCGGGCATTGCCGCACGAGACGTCGGCCACCAGCCGTTCGAGCCAGTCGCGGCGGTCGGGGAGACGGCCGCTCGCCACGTCGGCGCCCACCAGGTCGCAGAGAATCCGCCGGAAGTATTCGTGCCGCGGATAGGAGAGGAACGACCGCGAGTCGGTCACCATGCCGACGAATCGCGAGAGCAGCCCGAGGTCGGAGAGCATGTTCATCTGGTCGCGCATGCCGCGCTCCTGATCCATGAACCACCAGCCGCTGCCCCACTGGATCTTCCCCGGCGTCGCGCCATCCTGAAACGAGCCGGGCATGGCGGCGAAGAGGGCGTTGTCGGCCGGATTGATGTTGTAGAGAATCGTGCGACCGAGCGAATTGTTCGCGGCGAGCCCACCAAGAAAGCGGACGAGGCCGGGCCCCTGGCGGGCGTCGCCGATCGTGTCGCAGCCGGCGTCGGCGCCGAGCCGCGCCGCGAGCAGCGGGTTGGGGTCGCGGAAGGGCCCGAGGTGCAGCTGTGTCACCCAGCCCTTCTCGTGGTTGAGCCGGGCGACGAGCCGCATGAGCCAGACGGTGAACCGCTCCGCCTCCGCAGCCGTGGCCGCGGTGCCGGCGACCGCGCGATCCCAGGTGACTTGCGCCTCCGCGTCGGTGCAGTCCACGTCGGCGAGATATTCGATGCCGTGATCGGTGGCCCGGCAGCCCGCGGCCTCGAAATCGGCGTGCCGCCGCTCGAGCGCCGCGCGCAGGCCCGCGAACGTGTCGGCGCCGACGCCGGCCGCATCGGAGAGCCGCTTCACCCAGGGCCGCAGCACGTCGGGCCTGCGCACCTTGAGCGCGGCGTCGGGCCGAAACGTCGGCACGACCCGCGTCGCAAAGGCCGAGCCGGCGGAAGCCTGCCCGCGGCGAATCGCCTCGTGCCACTCGAGGCTGTCGGCCGGGTCGTCGGTCGTGCCCACGACCTCGACCTTCATCCGCGCGAGGATGCCTCGCGCCGTGAGGTCGCCCGTGGCGAGCTGTCGATTGGCCTCCTGCCAGACTCGGTCGGCCGAGGCGGGCTCGAGCAGGTCATCGATACAAAAGTGGCGGCGCAGTTCGAGGTGGGTCCAGTGGAAGAGCGGATTGCGGAGCGTGTGGGGCACCGTCGCCGCCCAGGCCGCGAATTTCTCGCGCGGGGCGGCCGAGCCGGTGATCAGATCCTCCGCCACGCCGTTGGCCCGCATCGCCCGCCACTTGTAGTGATCTCCATCGAGCCAGACGGCGTGGAGGTTTTCGAACCGGCGGTCCTCGGCGATGTCGCGCGGGCTGAGGTGGCAGTGGTAATCGACGATCGGCTGCGGCGCGGCCACCCGGTGGTAGAGGTCGGCGGCCACGGGGTTCGAGAGCAGGAAGGAGTCGTCGCAGAATGGCATCGTCGTGGCGGCGCTCGCGGATGAATAACGGTTAATCGGGCGGCGAAAGTGTAGCAGAGGCGCGAGGCTCTTCCCGGTCGCGCGGGTCGGAAGGGAGTCCTGATGCCGGTTCCGGCGGGTTGAGCAGCGCCCAGAGGACGGCGTCGACCGCCATCAGCGCGGCGAACGTGAAGAGGGCCGCGTTCCACGTGCCCGTCGCCGACACGAGCCAGCCGACCGTCACCGGAAAGAGCATCGCGCCGATGCCACCGGCCATGTTCATCGCTCCGAACACCGTGCCCACGCGGTCGCCGCCGTAGTCGATCGCCACGGTGTAGCCGGCCACTCCGCCGAAGCAGGCGACGAACGCCCCGAGGCTGATGAGCGCGATCGCGGCGTTGACGTCGACCACGAACGACGAGACCACGATCAGCACCGCGCAGGTCGCCATCGCGACGGCGGCGAGATACTGCCGCGCGATCCGCTTGCTGCCGGTGCGGGCCAGGAGCCAGTCCGAAGCATAGCCGCCGCAGATCACGCCGAGCATCGCCGCGACGCCGGCATAGGAGGTGAGCTTGCCCGATTCGAGCAGCGACACGCCGCGCGTCTCACGGAGAAACGTCGGAAACCAGGTGACGAAGAAGATCATCGCCGCCGCCCGCAGGAATTGTTGGCCACAAAGGAGCAGGAGCGACGGATCGGTCCAGGGCGTGGGCGATGCGGCGATCGATTCCGAGCTCGCGGCATGCGGGCGGTGTCCCCGGGCTTCTGCCCGGGGCTTTGAGAAACCAAAAAGCCCCCGGCGGAAACCGGGGGACTCCGCGTCGAGCCCCATCGATCGCGTGCCGAGCCAATACGCCGCCGCCCACGCGAGCCCCGGCAGGCAATACAGCACGAGACACACCCGCCACCGCTCGATATTTTCCGCCGCGGCCCACGGACCAAACCGTTCCAGCAGCCAGGCCGTGAGCACCGGCGCGATCGCTCCCCCCGCGAGCATTCCGGCCCCGAGCCAGCCCGAGGCCCGTGCCCGCTCCTTCTCGCCAAACACCTGCCCGATCGAGCGCACCGCGCACGGAAACACGCCCGCCTGCAGCGCGCCCATCAGCGTCCACGCTGCCACGAGCTCCCAGTACGACCGTGCGAAGCCAGTCACCGCCGTGGCCAGCGACCAGAGGATGCAATAGAGGACGAGCGCCCGCCGGCCGCCGATCCGGTCGGCCAGTCGGCCCGCGGGGATCTGGCAGAAGGCGTAGCCGAAGTGCCAGGCCGACTGCAGAAAGCCCAGTGCCCGCGTGGCGTCGCCGAACCAGCTGTTTTGCGCGGCGAGATCGCAGCCGATCTCCTGCAGCGGCACGCTGATCGCTGACCGCTGCACGTAGGCAACGAGCGCCACCGCCCAGAGAAACGTCAGGACCGCGTAGCGCATGGAGTTGCGATCGCCTCCGCGAGCCGGTCGAAGAGCCGGTCCACCTCGCGGGCCGTCTCGGCGTCGAGCGACCAGCCCACCGGTTCGTGGCGGCGGTCGCTCGTGAAGAGCCCCCGCTTCACGAGCAGGTATTTCTCGATCGCGAGAAAGCCGTCGAGGCCGGCCTGCATCTGGAGCGCCACGATTGCCGAGAGTGGCAGCGAGATCGCGTAGGTGGCCTCCTCATCGCCGGCGGAGAGCGCCCGCCAGAGCGCGACCACGCCGTCGAGTAGATCCACGCCCGGCATCGTGCCGGCGATGCCACGGCGGTAGGCGTCGACGAGCAGGATGCCGCCGGAGCCCTCGAAGATCGTCGCACGGCCGCCCGTCGCGTCGCGGAGCGCCGAGAGATTCGGACCCAGCGGTGAGGCCTCGGGCTTGAAGAGGATCTTGTCGGGGCCGTAGCGATCGAGCAGATCGACGCAGGCCGCATGCGGGATCGGCTGGCCGACGTAGCCCGAAGCGTCCTGCACGACGAGCGGCAGCGACACGCTCTCGGCGATACCACGGAAATAATCGACCACGGCGGCGGGCGGTAGCCGCACCGTCATCGGCGGAACTGCCATGATGGCGTCGCAGCCCGCCTTCTCAGCCGCGACGGCATGCGACCGGGCGACGCTCGCGCTCTCGGCTCCGACGCTCATGAACACGCTGCCGCGGCCCGCCGTGAACTCGACGAGCCGCTCGGCGAGTCGCGTTCGCTCGTCGGAGGAGAGCCGTGTCACCTCCGACACCATGCCGGTGCCGAGGCCGTCGGCGCCGACCGAAAAAATCCAGTCGATCTCGCGGCGGAGAATCGCCTCGTCGATCCGGTCGGCTGCGTCGAACGGCAGGTGAACGATCGGGAGCACGCCAGCGAGCGGGCGGACGGAGCGGTGTGCGGTCATCATGAGGCTTCTCCTACCAGTCGCCGACGCTGCCATCCTTGTAAAACACCCGCTGCGGCAGTTCCTGCTCGAACGGATGCTTTTTGACCTCAGCCTCGTTGATCTCGATGCCGAGGCCGGGCCGGGTGTTGGGCCGCACGATGCGGCCCGCCTTCTCCACCACGAAGCCCTCGCTGACGACGTCGCGCCGCCAGGGCACGTCGGCGTGAACCGTCTCGCAGATGATGTAGCTCGGCTGCGAGAA
>JBIIOM010000174.1:0-5683 GCA_044336925.1 Pirellulales bacterium | reverse complement strand
GAGGCCACGGATCGAGTCCTCGGACCGCGAGGCGGGGCCCATCGTGGCGACGATCTTCGTGCGGACAATGCGGGGGGCGGAGGGGGCCGGGGCGGGGGCTGGCATGGTGCGCGTCCTATGAGGTGGTAGGAGGGACGGTTGGGCGGGCTGCGTACCAGAAGGACCGGTGAGTGTATCCTCAAGGTAGGAAAAAGGTGTCAGGACTCTTTTTCCAACCTTACGCTTTTCGTGCTCGTCCTCGTGGTAGGAAAAAGAGTCCTGACACCTTTTTCCTACGAGGAACGACGATGCCCCACACGAATTGGAAAAACCGCCGCGTGATCGTGGCCGGAGGCACGGCCGGGTTCGGCCTCGTGCTCACCAGGCATCTGCTGCGGTCGGGCGCGGCCGTGCTCGTCGTGGGCAGGTCGTCGGATGGCGTGCGACAGGCGTTCGAGGCCTGCGAGCGAGCGGGGGAATCGATCGCCTCGCTGCACGGCGTCGCGGCCGATCTCGGCCGGGCTGGAGAAGGGGGGCGGGTCGCGGGAGAGGCGCTGCGACTGCTCGGCGGAATCGACGACCTCTTCTTCTGCGTGGGCCGGTCGGGCAGGGCGGCGATGCTCAAGGCTTCCCGCGACACGATCCAGGAATACCTCGATGCCAACCTGCTCGCGGCCGTCGAGATCACGCAGGCCGTGGCCGACGACGTGGCAGCGGCGCGGGGCCACCTCGTCTTCATCGGCAGCCTCGCCGGCAAGATCGTGATGCCGTTCATGGGGCCCTACAGCGTGGCGAAGTCGGCGCTGGCGGCCTACGTCGACGCGGTGCGGCTCGAAGTGGCGCCGCGCGGCGGCCACGTGCTGCTCGTCTCGCCGGGGCCGATCCGCCGGGCGGCCGACGATCCCGCCGCCGATCGGGCCGCCGCCCGCTATGCCGAGGAGGCGAAGGCGGCCGGTCTGCCGTCGGAAGCCGCCGTTCCCGGCGGCACGACGAGCCTCTCGCAGCTCGACCCCGACCTCTTAGCCGCGAAGATTCTCGCGGCCTGCGACCGCCGCACGAGCGAGCTCGTGATGCCGCGGAAAGTCGGCCTGCTGGCCGGCCTGATCGAGTGGTTCCCCGACTTCGGCCGCGGGCTGCTCCAACGCTTCACGTCCCGGAGTTGAACGGCCCCGGCAGGGCCTCGCGAAGACTTGAGTTTTCTATACCGCTAGTTTAGAATTCTCAATCTCTGGAGGTCGGCCATGCGGTACGTGCGTCGCGACATCGAGCCGGTGCTCAAGGCTGCCGCCAAGGAGTTTCCCGCGGTCGTCGTCACCGGCCCGAGGCGGGCCGGCAAGACCTGCCTCTTGCGCCGGCTTTTTCCCGCGGCCGAATACGCACTGCTCGAAGACCCGGATGTCGTCGCCCGCGTCCGGGCCGATCCGCGGGGGTTTCTCGATGCGCTCGCGGGAAATGCCCCGGGCCGGCGCTGCGTGATCCTCGACGAGGTGCAGCACACGCCGGAGCTCTTCGCGTATGTCCGCAGCCGAATCGACGCCCGCCCGCGGCAGACCGGCCGCTGGCTGCTCACGGGCTCGCAGGAGTCGCCGCTGATGCAGGGAGTGAGTGAATCGATGGCCGGCCGTGCGGCCGTGCTCCATTTGCTTCCACTCTCGCATCACCAGAGCCCACGGGTCGGGCCCGAGACCGGCGGCTACCCCGAACCGCTGGCGAGGCCGCGGTCTGCACGGCTCTGGTTTTCATCGTATGTCCAGACCTACCTCGAGCGGGACGTGCGGGCCGTGACGGCCATCCGCGATCTCTCCACGTTTCGACGGTTCATCGGGCTCCTGGCCAGCCGCCACGGACAACTGCTCAACAAGACCGACCTGGCAGCTCCGCTCGGCGTGAGCATTCCCACGATCACCCAATGGCTCGGCATCCTGGAGATCACGGGGCAGATCATCGTAGTGCCTCCGTTTTTCGAGAACGCCGGAAAGAGGCTCGTGAAATCGCCGAAGGTGTACATCGCCGACTCGGGCCTTGCCTGTCATCTGCTGGGCATCGAGACGCAGAAACAGCTCGATCATTCCCCCTTCCGGGGCGCGATCTTCGAGGGATTCATCGCGGGCGAGATCGCCAAGGCGCAGCAGAATGCCGGCTGCCGCCGCGAGCTCTACCACTTTCGCGACCAGCAGGGGCTGGAGGTCGATTTCGTCGTCCCCAGGGAACGGGGCATGCTGCTCGTGGAATGCAAGGCGTCGGCCACGATCTCGCCGTCCGACGCGGCTCCGATGAAAAGACTGGCAGACGCCTTGGGCCGCGGTCCGACCGCCCGCCGGGCAGGGCGACAGGAATGGGTGATCGTTCACCAGGGACGGGATGACGAGCCGGCCCGCGGCGTGGTCGCGGCCGGCGTATCGGCCGAGCCTTGGACCGCGTTCTCCTCCGGCCTCCGGGCGCGGCTGCGATGACGACCCGCCGCCGCGGGTAGCGACAAACGCGCCGCGGGGCGGTATACCAATGGCCCCGCGGCCCATCGAGAGTGGCCGCACGAATCACCGCAGGAGCCGATTTCCATGGCAGAGGCGTTTCCAGGCATCGGGAAGATCAAGTACGAGGGCCCCGCGACGAAGAACATGCTGGCCTTCCGGCATTACGACGCCGACGCGCTCGTCGAGGGCAAGCCGATGCGGGATCACCTGCGGTTCGCCGTCTCCTACTGGCACACGATGCGGGGCACCGGCGGCGATCCCTTCGGCCCCGGCACGATGGTCCGCCCCTGGGAGACCGAGAGCGATCCGCTGAAGGCGGCGCTCAATCGGGTGGACGTGGCCTTCGAGTTCCTCGAAAAGCTCGGCTGCGATTTCTACTGCTTCCACGACCGCGACGTGGCGCCCGAGGGTGCGACGCTCGCCGAAAGCAACAAGCACTTCGACGTCGTCGCCGACGCGCTCGAGAAGCACCAGAAGCGGTCGGGCAAGAAGCTGCTCTGGGGCACGGCCAACCTCTTCAGTAATCCGCGGTACGTCCACGGCGCGGCCACCAGCCCCAACGTGGAGACCTTTGCCTACGCCGCCGCGCAGGTGAAGAAGGCAATGGAAGTCACGCACCGTCTCGGCGGCGCGGGCTACGTCTTCTGGGGCGGCCGCGAGGGCTACCAGTGCCTCTGGAACACCGACATGAAGCGGGAGGTCGACCATCTCGCGAAGTTCATGCACATGGCGGTGGATTACGCGAAGGAGATCGGCTTCACCGGCCACTTCTACTTCGAGCCCAAGCCCCGCGAGCCGATGAAGCACCAATACGACTTCGACTCGGCCACGTGCATCAACTTCCTGCGGACCTACGGCCTCGAAAAGCACGTGAAGATGAACATCGAGACCAACCACGCCACGCTCGCCGGCCACGAGATGCAGCACGAGCTCGAATACGCCGGCATGCAGGGCTTCCTCGGCTCGATCGACGCCAACACCGGCGACACGCTCGTGGGCTGGGACACGGACCAGTTCCCCACGAACATCTACCTGACGACGCAGATCATGCACTCGATCCTCAAGTATGGCGGCCTCGCCCCGGGCGGCGTGAACTTCGACGCCAAGGTCCGCCGCGAGAGCTTCGAGCCGGTCGATCTCTTCCACGCCCACATCGGCGGCATGGACGCCTTCGCCCGCGGCCTCAAGATCGCCGCGGCGATGCGGGCCGACGGCCAGCTGCAGAAGCTCGTCGAGGAGCGGTATGCGTCGTGGTCGAGCCCGCTCGGCAAGCGGATCGAATCGGGCAGCGAGAGCCTCAAGTCGCTCGAGCAGGAGATGCTCAAGAAGGGCGAGGCGGACCCTTGCAAGAGCGGCCGGCAGGAACTCTTCGAGAACCTGATCAACACCTACCTCTGACCGTTCGGCCGACCGCTCCACTTGAAAACCCGCCTCCCGACCGGACTCTCCGCGCTCCTGCACGGGCTGTTCGCTCCGGCGAAGCGGCTCGCGCTCGAGTGGCGGGCCGCGCGGTGCCTGCATTGCCGCCTGCCACGGTTCCTGCTGCCGATCCACGGCCGCGGGAGCGATGGGCCGAAGACGGCGAGCGTTGTAACGATCCGGAAGCGGGGCGGCCGGCTGGCCGCGATCGAGGCCGACACATCCTGGCTCGCGGGCCGCAGCGGCTTCTCGACGGCCTGGAGGCGGCTCGGGGCGTTCGTGCATCTGCTCTCGCATCCAGACGTCGTCGATGGCGAATGGCGGGCCGAGCTCGGCGATTCCGTGCACGAGCCGGGGCCAGTGTTGGGGTTCTGCTCAAACCAGCCCGAGACGCTCCTCGTGCCCGACCGCGGCTTCCTCGCAAGCGGCGGCTACGCGCGGCAGCGACGGCAGGCCGCGGCTGCGCCGGCCTTCGCCGACCGCGACGACACGATTCTTTGGCGCGGCAGCCCGACGGGCTTCGGGCTCCTCGCGAATGCCACGATGCAGCCGCACGACACCGACCTGCGGCAGCGGGTGCGGATGTGCCTGCTCGTCGCGCAGGCCGACGGCCGCCTGCGGGTCGATGCCCGGATCGTGCCGGGCCGCGGCGTTCCCGCCGACGTGGCGGCGGCCTATCGGCGGGCCGGCGTCGCCGGTGATCCGATTCCCGAACGCTCGTGGGTCGGGCGGCAATTCGCGATCGACGTCGATGGCAACGCCAACGCGTTCAGCAATCTCTTCATCCGACTGCTCTACGGCTGCTGCGTGATCAAGGTCGCGTCGCCCCTGGGCTTCCGCCAGTGGTATTACGACCGGCTCGAGCCCTGGCGGCACTACGTGCCGGTCGCCGCCGATCTCTCCGACCTCGTCGAGCGGATCGCATGGTGCCGCGGTCACGCCGAGGAGTGCCGCGCGATCGCGCACGCGGGGCAGGCGCTGGCGCTGGCGATGACGCCCGCGGAGGAAATCCGCCGCACGGTCGCTCTTATCCAAAACCGCCCGTGGCGGCCCTCGTAGACCGCTTCGAAGTAGACCGCTTCGTCCCGAAGCGGATCCAGATCCGCTTGCGGAGCAAGCGGTCTACTTCGCAAGCGGGCTATTCCAGATCGCCCGGACCCGGCGGGGCGGCCACGCGCTCGATCGCCTGCCGGATCGCCGCGAGCCGGGTCTCGTCGACCACCTTGCCGCCGGCGGCATCGGTCACGTGGAAGGCATCGACCACCTGGTCGAGATAGGTGCCGATCTTCGCCGCCCGCACGGAGAGGCCCGCCTCGAAGAGCACCTTCGCGATGCAATAGAGCAGTCCGGCGGAATCGTGGGCAAAGACCTCGAGGATCGTGGTCTCGGCGGAACTCTCGTTGTCGAAGAGCACGCGGGTCGGCGCCCGTGCCGCCGCGAGCGGCAGCGGCGCGAAGGGATTCCAGAGCCTTGAAAACGTCGGCGGCGCGTCGGCCTTGATCGCGTCGCGGATCGCCGCCGCGATTTCGGTGAGCCGCTCGGCGGGTGGCTCGCCCGAGAAGTCGGGGTCGCGAACCACGAAGTGGTCGATGACGAGACCGCCGGAGAGCGTGTGGATGTCGGCGGCGAGAATCTCGAGCCGTTGGCTCGTCAGCGCGCCGGTGAGCCGGTGGAACACGCCGGGGGCGACGCTCTCCCGCGTGCCCACCGTCACGGCCACGGTCGCCGTCTCCGGATGCCACCGCGCCGCGGTGAAGATGCCACGGTCGGGCAGCCGCACGAGCTGCCGCAATTCCTCGACGATCTCTTCG
>JBIIOM010000172.1:0-5700 GCA_044336925.1 Pirellulales bacterium | reverse complement strand
CAGATCGGCGAGCAGCTAGGCAACGACGTTGACGCGGCGACCTTCCTGGTCGAAGCCGACGACACCATCGACGAGGGCGAAGAGCGTGTAGTCGGTGCCCATGCCCACGTTCTTGCCGGGGCGAAACTTGGTTCCGCACTGACGCACAAGGATGTTGCCGGCACGCACCGCCTGGCCGCCGAACTTCTTCACGCCGCGACTCTGGGGATTTGAGTCACGACCGTTGCGGCTGGATCCCTGACCTTTTTTATGTGCCATGGCGGCGGCTCCCGAGCAAAAATGATGAATCCTGTCGCGGATTCCTACATGTTTTCAGCATCAATTTCGTACCTGAAGACCCAGGCGTGGTCAATGCCCTCGTGCACGGCCGTGGCTGCGGCGTAAAGCACCGGCCCTTCGGGCCCCAAAAGCCCGCGGAGAAGCCGGGCCCGCTTGGCGGCGTCGGGCTCCGATTCGATGACGTCGCGGATGGCGTCGCAGGCCCCCCGCGGCCCTCCCGCCAAGAGCCGGGGACGATCGATCGAAAGTTCGTCGAGCAGGGCGATCGCCCGCGCGGTCGCCAGTTCGTGCTCGAGCGACTCGAGCCGCGGGGCGGCCGGCCCGAAGAGCGCCGTGGCCTCGGCGCGGCGGGCGGCCAGGCCGCCGATCTTGTCGAGCGCGGCCAGCACCTTGACGAGGCTCTCGAGCGGCTTGGAGGCGAGCGACTCCGGCGCAACACCCGCGCGGGCCAGCGCCGCATTCCGCACCGCCAGCCGCGCCGGATCAACCGGCTCCGCGAGGCCGCGGGAGAGGGCCTCGATCCACTCGATGCCCATGTCGCCGAAGATGTTGCGCACGATCGGCCCGCGGGCCGTCGGCTCCTTGATCGCCGCCAGACGCGTGATCACCTTCCCGAGCGGCACGAGGCTCGGCGCCAGCGCGCGATCCATCGCGTTTGGCACCGCTACGGCGGGGTCGAGCAGATCGCGCCACGAGAGGC
The DNA here is from genome assembly GCA_044336925.1 of Pirellulales bacterium. Taxonomy (GTDB): domain Bacteria; phylum Planctomycetota; class Planctomycetia; order Pirellulales; family UBA1268; genus RGVT01. The sequence goes on along the minus strand of JBIIOM010000172.1, from coordinate 4,721 downwards.
CGAGCTGGTCGAGGCCGATCGTCGGCTGCGTTTTCGTGAGCCGCGGCCGGGAGAGCGCCTCGATCACACGCACGCCGATCGCCATCCGTTCCAGCAGGCCGGCGTGGCCGATCCGCACCTCGTGCTCGACGGCGTCGTGTTCGTCGCCGGCCCGCCAGAAGTCGAGCCGCAGGCTTTCGAGCGCATGATCGGTGCCGACGCCCGGCGGGTCTTCCTGTGCGAAGGCGGCGTTTTCGTTGAGCCGCCAGCGGATCGAATTGGTGAGGCCGCGAACGAAGATCGAGAAGAAATCGATCCGCGGGTCGATGTCTTCCCAGACGGCCACGCCCCAACGCTCCTCGCCGGGAGCGATCGCCGTCTCCACCATGCTCGCGCTGTCGTGGAGCCGGCCGGGAATCGCCTCACGGCGCTTGATCGGCTCGATCGCCGCGGGCACGACGCGGTCGAGATAACCTCGGTAGGAGAGCGCGCCCTCGGCCCGCGAGAGCCCCTCGATGCTCTCGAGCACGAAGTGGGGCAGAAAGCGGATCGGGGCCTCGAATGCCTCGCGGCTGAATGCCGTGTCGTCATCCTGCGCGGTGACGGTGCGCCGTCCGCCGACGTTCTTCACGCGATAGAGCAGATACCAGAGCCGCTTCCGCCGCATCTTGAGCTCCGGGCCGGGCACGTCGACATCGATCAAGCGCGGCGGCTTGTAGGCAAACTCGAGGCACCAGACATCGCGCGGATAGGTGCGGTTCTTCGCCTGCTCGATGAGCGTTGCCACGGGGGAGTCGCGCTTCGGCGACCACTCCCGATCGGTGCGGCCGCGGGTGATCTCGAGGATGTCGCCCCGCTGCATCGTGTCGTCGGCCGACGTGTCGGGCGGGATGACGATGAGCGTGCCGGGGGCCAGCGGTCGAAACCCATCGGGAGCCGCGGCGAGGGCTGGCGCCGAAAAGCCCAGCGTGATGGCCACCATGGTGTTGGCCGCGATGCGAACCGCTCTCTCAGACCACTCTGCCATGCACCCAACCCAAGGAAGGAACCGCGGCACGTTGTTTCTCGGCCACAAGATACGGGAAACATGGTTTTTCGGCGAAATACACCACAACCAGCAAAAACAGCCCAGACTGCCTTGATTTCCCATCTTTCCCAATCAAGAATTTCATCTTCGGACTGCGGATTCCAAGGAAATTGGTCTACGCGGCCGCGGGCGTCCGAAAGACACTCCGCGGTTGATTTTGGATCCACTGGCCAGAGAAGGCTGTCATTGATGACGTTCGACGAAAGCCGCCCCTTCGTTTCGGCTGAAGACTTCGACGCCACGGGCATCCTGGCCGGTGTCGATCCCTGCGCGTCGAACTACTGGTGGATGCCGGAACTCTATGGACCGGATCTGGGCCCCGCCCAGGCTCAGGTGCGGCTGGCCGAAACCTGCGCTGGGCCAGCTGGGCCATCGGACCGCGATCAGGCCACGCGGCGAACCGCTTCCCGCACCACGGCCGCTGCCTGATCGACCTCCGCTGCAAGCGCGGCGTAGTCTTCGGCACCGTTCGATTCCGGTGCGTAGTCGAAGATCGACTGCCCGAAACTCGGCGCCTCGGCGAGCCGGATGTTGCGACGGATCCGCGCCTCGAACACCCGCGCACCGGCCCAGGCCGGATGGTGCTCCGCCGACGCCATGAAGAAGCCCTGCACGTCGCGGCCCACTTCGTTCGCCAGCCGCGTGCCCGCCTCGTACATGCAGAGCACCACGCCCAGCAATTTGAGCCTGTGATTCACGTGCTCGGCGACCAGTTCGATCGTTTCGAGGAGTTTGCTCAGGCCGTGCAGCGCGAGGAAGTGCGGCTGGAGCGGCAGGAGCACCTCGTCCACGGCGGCCATCGCGTTGAGCGACAAGAGGCCCAGCGATGGCGGGCAGTCGATCACCATGTAGTCGAAGTTTTCCCCCGCGGCGGCACTCCCGGTGCAACGCGGATCGGCCTCGATGCGGGATTTCAGAATCGCCTCGCGGCCCGCCTTCGCGGTGAGCGACACTTCCACGGCCGAAAGATCGATGTGCGAAGGCACCACGCAGAGGTTTTCGCCCGCTGAAACGCAGGCCGCCGCGAGCGGCTGTCCGCCGACGAGCACGTCATACGCCGAGAGCGGATGCGAGCCCGGCGCCACCCCGACGTGGAGCGTCGCATGCGCCTGCGGATCGAGATCGACGAGGCAGACACGCCTGCCGGCGCGGGCCAGGCCTACGGCCAGGTTGACTGACGTCGTCGTCTTGCCGACGCCACCTTTTTGATTCGCCACGGCGATCGATCGCATGGAAGGGCCTCGTGCTCGCGGGATGGGGGGGACGTCCGCGGGGCGGAGAGAATAGGATCCCGCTGCGGCGGCCAAAAGGCCGGTTTCCCGGGGAAAAGTAGACCGCTTGGGAGGAATCTCGTTACGAAAGCCCGCAGCGCAAGCAAGGTCCTTCCGCGTCGCTTCCCAACCCGGCACCGAAGCCAACCCGCCCTCTCCTCGCTAGCGCGTCGGGCTTCCGTGAGTCGTCTACAGGCTCTCCACCCATTTCCGCAGGCCAGCCTCGAGGCGGCCGAGGCCGACGCGTCCCGGACGCCCGACCACGGCGGCGTGGCCGCCCGATTCATCGAAATCGATGACGAGGATCGTCGGCGGCTGCTCCGGCAGGGCCGGATCGGAGAAGACGAGCCCGAGATCCCAGGCGGTCTCGGGCAGGCGGCTCTCCGTCGCTGCGGACGGCCAGAGAAAATTCGCGTCCTCCACGAGTCCGCGCCGCAGGTGGACGAGCCCCTTGGCGGAGGTGATGTCGCGGGAAAAGACCGCGGCGAGACGACCAGCCGCGTCGGCCGGCACGAGCCGCACGAGTTCCACCCGCGGCGCGGCCGTGATGTGGCGGGCGGCCTCGGCCCCGTACCAATCGAGGCACCTTCGGGTCTGCCCCCGCTGATACCAGATGCCGGTGCCGGCGGCGGCGAGGCCGAGCAGCAAAAGGCCGATCACGATGGCGGTGCCGCGGGCGGAAGTCGGCCGCGCCGAGGACACGAACGCAGGGGATGTCGGGCTCGTGGCTGGCATGAAGTGATCGGATTTCCGTGGCTGGGGGCGGCGCGAGCGGTCGGCCCTCGGGCAATGTATACTCCGAAAAATCTTCGGTCTCGAATCAGGAGCCCAGCGGATGCCAAACGCCTTCGATCCCTACCGTGACGCGCTCGTCGTCGAAAACCATACCGTCTGGCCTGACGAATACGAAGATTGGTCGCGGGCCGACAAGTCGCGGGTCGAGGCCCTGCTCCATGCCAGCCCGAACGAGGCGGCCGAGCTCGACTACGTCCGCCAGCACACCGGCTTCGCCCGCGTGATCACGGTCACCCCCGCCGACCTCGAGCGCGTGAGCGTCGCCTGACCGTGTCGCACCGCACGATTCGCGTGAGGCTCGAAGGTGGCGATGCCCCCGGCGCCGACCGGTCGTACGACATCCTGATCGGCCCCGGCGCCGGCGCTTCGATCGGCAAGACGCTCGCCGCGGCCGGCGCGAAGCGGGCCGTCGTCATCGCCGACGCCGCCGTTCTCGAGCCGCATGCAGCGCGGGTGATCGCCGCGCTTGCCGCCGCCGGCGTGGCGGCGGAGACGATCGCGGTGCCTTCCGGCGAGGCCTCCAAGTCGGTCGCCGAGGCAGGCCGGCTCTGGGAGGAATGCGCGCGGCTGGCCGTCGATCGCGGCACACACATCGTCGCCGTGGGCGGCGGCGTGGTCGGCGACCTCGCCGGCTTCATCGCCGCCACGTTTGCCCGCGGCCTTCCCGTCTGGCAGGTGCCCACCACGCTCGTCGCGCAGGTCGATAGCGCCATCGGCGGCAAGACCGGCATCAACCTGCGTCATGGCAAAAATCTCGTGGGCGCCTTCTGGCAGCCCCGCGGCGTCTTCGCCGACACTGACGCCCTCGCCACGCTCCCGCGCCGCGAATATGTCAGCGGCCTCGCGGAGGTCGTCAAATACGGCATGATCCTCGATGCCGAATTCTTCGCCTGGCTCGAGGCGAATGCCGTCGGCATCCTGGCCCGGCAGTCGGAGCCGCTGGTGCACATGGTCGAGCGGTCGGCCGCCCTCAAGGCCCATGTCGTCGAGCGCGACGAGCACGAGCGGACGGGGCTCCGCGCCGTGCTCAACTACGGCCACACGTTCGCCCACGCCTTCGAGGCCGCCGCCGGCTACGGCGCGCTCCTCCATGGCGAGGCCGTCTCGATCGGCATGGCGGCCGCGGCCCGGCTGGCCGAATTGCTCGGCCGCATCGGCCCCGACATCGTCGCGCGACAGGATCGACTCCTCGCCTCACTCGAGCTGCCAGCCGAACTCAGCGACTTCCACAAGCACGCCCCGACGGCGACCGCCGACGACCTGCTGGCGATCATGGCCCGCGACAAGAAGACGCTCGACGGCCGGCTGCGGTTCGTGCTGCCGACCCGGATCGGCCACGTCGCACTCGTCGACGACGTCGATCCCGCGGTCGTCCGCCGCGCGCTCGCGTAGTCATTTCCCGACGCGTGCAACCCGGCACGGGTCGCCCGAAGCCCTCTCGGCGGACGTTCGCTACGCTACGGAAGCCCGACGCGCGAGCGAGGAGAGTTGGGGCGTTTCTCGCAGGTCGGGTGGGAGCGGCGTCCGTTGGAGTGGAGGACGGATGGACCTTGCTCGCGCTGCGGGCTTCCGTAACTCGTCGGCATACG
>JBIIOM010000173.1:0-5700 GCA_044336925.1 Pirellulales bacterium | reverse complement strand
AAGGCCGCCGTCAAGGCGGCGGAAACCCACTGAAAAGGTGCCAGCCACCAAATCTGGAGAATCTGGGCAAGCCGCTTACGCATCTTGCCCAGATTTGGTGGCTGGCACCTTTATTTATTCCTCGTCCGGGTCGAGCTTGAAGTCGTCGTCGCCGCCGTCGAGCTTCGTCTCCATGTCGAGTTCGGGCTTGCCCTTGCTGCCGCTGCCCGCCGAAAACCGCACCGTGCCCCAGAGATCCGGGTGGAGCTGCGCCTCGATCGCCTCGTCGGCGAGCATCGCCGTCTGCGGGTTGGCCCAATAGACCCGCTCGAGCACCGCGTTGCCCTCCGGGCCGCTTGCGAGAATGCCCCAGTCGAACTTGTAGGAGGCGTCGGGCACGATCGTGAGCCCGAGCGACTCGAGCGGAATCACGGCCTCGGCGCAGTAGCCCTTCTCGTCGCCCCTCGCCGCCAGCCGCACCTCCGGCAGCTTCACCACGCGGTCGAAGCCCGTCTGGGCCACGCCCGTCTCCGCCTCCCACGCCTCGTCCGGTTTCGAGCCGGGCGCAGTGGGCTGGTAGATCACGGCCGTCGGCCCCTCGCCGGTCATCGTCATGAGCAGGCGGCAGTCGCCCACGGCGGGCTTCTTCCGCTTCGCGTCGGCCTTCGGATCGACGCCGATCTGTAGGTCGACCGCGGCGCCGGTCTTGAAGAGCCGCCGCCAGTCGTTGCCCGTGTTCTTGAGCGGTCCCGAGCCCTGCACCGTGAAGCAGACGTAGAGGTTCTTCTCGTCATAGGCCATGGCAAGCGCAGCATCGCGGCCGTCGAGCGCGGCGCTTGTCAACTCCCACTCGGCGGGATTGCCGTCGAGCGTGATGCCCCCCTTCCGCCGGCGGCATTCGATCATCTTCGCCGCTTCGTAGAGCTTCCGCGACTGCACCTTGCGATCCCACTCCATGGCCTCATCGACGTCCTTCTGCGTCACCGTGACCGCGCCCCCGAGCCGCTTGAACTTCTCGAAGCCCTGCACCTCCACGACGCTGATGTGGTTGTGGCCGGCCACGGCGTAGAACTTGTCGTCGGCGCGGGTCTTGCAGAAAGAACCCCAGAAGTGTTCCTGCCCGATCGTCACGTCGGTGAGGTCGAGCCCGCGGTCGTGCTCCCGCATGCTCCAGGGCTTCTTCACCGCGCCGAGCTGGTCGCGGAAGATTCGGCCCGCCAAGAGGCCGTCGGCCGTCCAAATGTGCCACACGCCGCAGTTGCTGTTGGTCACGAAGAACTCGCCGAGATCCCCCTTCGTGGCCGTCTCGTGGCCTACGACGTCGAACTGGGCCACCGTCTGGCCCGGAAACCAGGGCCGCTTCGCACGGTTCAGGGCATGCACCTGCCAGGCCTCGGTCGGATGCGTCCACGCCGCCTTGCCATCGGCATCGACGGCGGCCATCCGCTCGTTGTCGCCGACGACGAAGAACCGGCCGTCGTCCATCCGCACCACCCGCGAGTCGAACGCCTTCTTCTTCCGCTGATACACCGGGGCGCCGTTCGCGAGGATCTCCTTCACCTCGTAGCGATAGCCGGGAGCATCGATACCGAGCGTCTCGTCGAAACGGCCCACGGCCGCGGCCCGCCTGTCTGCCATGTCGAAGAATTCCACCTCATCGGCCTGCGGGCTGCCGTCGCCGCTGCGATCGCTCCAGAGAAACTCCACCTCTCCGAGCGGCTTGCGGCCGAGTTTTTCGATGATCTCAGCCGTCCGCAGCGGCGGGAAACTGCCGGCCGCCCCCATGGCCGCCACGCACTTGAGGCGGTCCTTTTCACGGAGATAGACGATCCCCGCCGGCTGGTCGATGAACATTGGCCGCGTCACGAGATACTGCCGGTCCTTGATCCGAATGGGCTGCTCGCCGAACCGCGCGTTGCCCAGCCAGAGCACTTTTTTGAGCGCCGTGGCCCCGGTCTTCCAATCGAGGGCGAACTCGAGCCCCTGATCGACGCGCGGGGTCATATAGTAGAGACGCGTCTTGTCATCGGGGTCGAGGCAGCCTCCGCCGCCGTATTCCGTGGGGCCGAGCATGTCCTTCTTGAACGTGCCATCCACGCCCCACAGGCTCACCCGCTTCGGCGTCCAGTCGCACTCCACCACCCAGAGCTGGTCCTTCGCATCGACGGCGAGATCCACGGCCACTTCGGGCTTGCTCGTGAACCGCTTCGGGTCGTAGGGGCCCACGATCCGCCCGCCCGGCGTGCCGATCGTGCGGAGCGGCTTGCCTGAAGAGTCGAAGACGCGAACCACCCGCTGGTCGGCCGCGCTGTCAAACACGAAGAGTTCGCCCGCCTTGCCACACGTGATCGCCGTGGGCTTGCCGACGTCGAGCGGCAGCGGCACGTGCGTGTCGCCTTCCACGTCCACCTTCACCACCTTCCCGGCGGAGATGCCGTAGAGCGATCCATCCGGGGCGAAGGCGATGTCGCTCCCCTGGGGGAACGGGATCTCCTTGACGAGCTTCTTCGTGGCCAGGTCGTAGACCTCGATCCGCTGCGTCGCGAGCAGGTCGACCGGCGGCTCGCCTCCCACGGCCTTGAGCGGCGCCACGCCGTAAATCCGGCAGCGGGCGGGATCGAGCGACATGCCGCCGCGGTCGTTCCGCACACCGTACAAGGGTCTCTCCACATTATCCTTCTTCCACATCCACTGTTCGGTGACCCGCATCCGGATGGCCCGTGTCGAGACCTCGCGGCCGAAATCGACGTAGCCGTCGATGTAGCGGGCCTTGCTGTTGTGGTTCTGGTCGGGCGAATAGTAGTAGCGGAGCTTCTGCTCGTAGGTCGCGAGCTTCTCCCAGCCCTTGTCGGCCTTCATGTCGGGAGAGCCGTCGCCCGTCCAGGCGTCGATCTCCGTGAACCGGCCGTCGATCTCCTTGATCGCGAGGCCGCGGAGCTGCTGCGGCGCATCCCACTCCATCATGTAGATGCCGGGGTTCTCAGACGTCAGCGGCTTTTCGCGGCTGGCATCCCATTCCCCCTGGGGCGTCACCGTGCCGGAATTGACCGTCACTTTGCACGTGGGGAAAAGATTCTCGAACCGGCGACTGAGGATCTTCATTCCCTCGAGCTGGACGAACCAGGCGGACTTGTTCTTGGCCTTGGAGTCGGCATCACCGGAGCCCAGCCCGTCGTCGAGGCTCGCTTCCCCCTCGTCGCCCAGGAACGCCTCGTCCAACTCGTCGAGCCCTTTGTCGAAGCTCAGGCGGATGGCCCGCGTCAGCGTCTTCTCCGGCGCCGGCACCACGGTCCATCCCTTCCCCTTGCCGGCATACACCCGCTGCCAGTCGCTCTCCTTGTTTGGCTTCGGCGGATAGGCTGCGCCAGGCTTCAAGACGCTCACGACCATCTGCAGGTCCTTCACCTCCGGCAGCGGAAACACGAAACTCCCGATCGGCGTCTCGCTTGAAAGCGCGATCACGATGTGCTGCCGGGCCGCCGGCTGCTTCGCGGTCTCGAGGTACGAGAGGCCATTCCCTCCCGGCGGCGTGCCCGTCAGCCGCAGGAGCCGCAGGAAGTCGGCCCGCGGCATCGGATCCGTGGCCTCGTTGGTGCTTTTCGTCGGCTTCGCGTATTTCGGCTCGCAGTTGTCCTGGTCGACGACCGGCGCGGAAAACGCGTTCTCGAGCCAGGTATCCCCCGCGTTCACGGCAACGTAGAGCTTGCCGTCGCGGACGGCCATGCCGCTCGCGCCCCGCTTCCGCGTGGCGGTGGCATTGAGCGTGAAGGACGTGTCGAGCTTCTTCTCCGGCAGCGAGAATCGCCAGACATGATCGACCTTCCCATCAAGCTCATAGTGGCCTCTCGACTCGGGCATGGCGTAAAGATCCTTGCCGTCGCTGGCGAGGTATGCCGGCCCGGTCCAGGCGATGATGTTGTGGTGGCCCCAGTGCTTGCGGCCGTCGAGATCGCACTCGATCACGGCCACGCCGCTCTCGGCACACTGAGACGCCAGAAAGACCCGGTCGTCGCCCGCCACACACACCGCCCGCGTCGGCGAGTGGTCGGCCATCCAGCCGCCGGGGCCGTCCGCTCCGTTGAGCCAGGGGGGATTTTCCTTGGTCACCATCTCGACGTTCGGGTAGGGCGTCATCTCGTATTTCATCTCGAGCCCGGGATGGGTGATCGCCTTCCACGTGTAGCTGCCCGGGGCCACGTGGGCTCCGCTCTCGTCCTTGAGATCCCAGCCCACCGCGTGCTTTCCGGCCTCCATCTCCAGCCGTGCGGGGAGATTCCGCACCCGCCGGCCATCCGGGCCGTCGAGGGCCATCCACACGATTCCCTTCTCGGGCAGCGTGAGCTCGATCGCACGCGGCGGCGATTCCGCCGCGGCGGCCGGCTTGAATTCCGGCACCGGCGCGTCGCCCAAGTCGCTAAACACCTGCAGCCCGTAGATCGCGCCACACCGCGCGGTGGCGGCGATTCCCGTCGCCGTGGTGGCCTCCGAAACGAACCGCACAGCCCGCGTCGTCAGCGGCGGAAACGTGAGCAGGGCAGCGCCGCCGTCGGCCCGCGGGTCTCCCTTGATCCGCGTCCAGTCCTGCGGGCCGGCCACGGCCGGGTTGATGTCGGACGGGCCCGTGTAGGCATAGGCCTTGAAGGTCTTGAAGTTCGACGAGAGGAGGAGGCCCGAGATCGTCCGCGGCTCGTCCCACGAGACCACGAACCAGGTCGGGTCGATGTCGCTCACCGGCGGCCGCGGCGTGCGGCCGGTGAGGGCGTCGGGCCCGTGGCTCTGCCAGGAGCCCGCGCCGGTGACGATGAACGACGCCTTGAAATATTCGGGGGGCCTGAGTTGGCCGTAGCTCGTGTACTCCGCCTCGCCGTTGGCGAGCCCCTCGGGCACGATGTTGTGCAGCCGCGGCTTCATGAGCCGCAGGAACGTGAACGGGTACCAGCCCGACCGGTCGTTCTTGACCGTGCAGAGGAAGGCCTGCGATTCGCCCGCGGCGGTCGCCAGCCGCCAGCCCGACTGGTTCGGCGGAAACGTCACCTCCACCCAGCTTTCCGCCTTGGCGGGATCCGGCGGCAGGGCCTCGCCCGGCTTCAGGTACTGCAGGGTGCCGTTCTTCTGGAAGAGCACCGCGCCGAACTTCACCGGCCGCTTGAGCACCACGAGGTACTGGATGACCTTGTGTTCCTGCCACTTGCTGTAGTGGATTGCGGTCCACGGATTCCCTCCGGCGAGCCCCAGCGTGGCGAGGATGCCGTTCTTGAAGTCGCCCTCGGCCTCCTTGCCGTCGACAAACGCCTTGCAGGCCTCGAGATCGATGTCCGACTTCTTGAGCCCGATCGAGAGGTCCGGCCCGGTCGCGGATGGCGGCGCCGCCACGGCCTCGGCCGCGAGGCCGGCGAGGATCGAGAGAACCGCGAGCCAGGAAGTAATACGGCGATTCATCGAAAAACACTCCCGATGGTGCGTGGGACCGCTCGGCCGCCAATATAATGTCGGTCGCCACTATAATGAGTGAAAGCCGCCAACGGTTACACGAAACGAAAAAGGTGCCAGCCACCAAATCTGGGCCCGGCCACTGATCCGGCGGAGCGACAGCCTGCCGCTCAGAGCAGTTCGTCCACGTCGCCCAAATCACGGTGCCTTCCCGTGGCACGCTTGTTCCGCAGCAAATGCTCCTTGCCGATGAACGTCACCTCGACGGCTCCGTAGCGGCCTCGAACCGTG
>JBIIOM010000171.1:0-5748 GCA_044336925.1 Pirellulales bacterium | reverse complement strand
GCTCCGGCCACCGCGGGCGGTTCAGGCGCGCGGGCGATCGTGCGGATGGCGGGTGGCGGGCTCGATCGCCTGCTCGCCGCGCTCTTCACGCCCCAGCCCGGTGGAGGCTTCGCGAAGGCCGGCGAGCGGCCGCGGCTGGTCGCCGCGCGGCTGGGGGCCGTGCTTGCCGGCGAGTGGGGCGAGCTCGACCTGGAAATCCTCCACTGGCCCGGCCCCGCCGGCCCCACCGGAGGACCGCTCGCGGAGGTTCAGCTGCCGGCATCGACGCCGCTGGTCGATGCGGTGGCCGCGGAGGCGTGTCGCCACGGGGCGCGGCTGGCCCGCGGCGGCGAGTTTTCGCTGCGGAGCTTCCTCGCCGGCCGGCTCGATCTCCTCCAGGCCGAGGCCGTGCTCGCCGTCGTCGACGCCCGTTCGCCCGCCGAGCTCTCCGCGGCGCTCGACCGGATGGCCGGCGGCGCGGGCCGCGAGCTCGAGGCCCTGCGCGATGCGATCCTCGATCTGCTCGCCGACATCGAGGCGGTGATCGACTTCTCCGACGAGCACGCCCCCGACGCGATCCCCGTCGCCGTGCAGTCATTCTGGAGCGGTGTCGAAACGCGGTTGTCGGCCACGTCGGCTGCGCTCGAGGCGATCGCCGGCCGGCTCGCCGCGCGTGATACGGGCGACGCGGGCCGGCTGCCGCGGGTGGTGATCGCGGGGCCGCCCAACATCGGCAAGAGCAGCCTCTTCAACGCGCTCGTCGGCCATGAAGCGGCCCTCGTGGCCGACGAGGCCGGCACGACCCGCGACTGGATCGCGGCCCGGCTCGAAGGGGAGGGTGTGGCCTGCCTGCTGGTGGACGTGGCGGGCGTCGATGGAGGCACGGGGTCTGGTGCGATCGACCGCGAGGCGGCGGGCCGGGCCGTCGCGGAGGCGGCGCGGGCCGATCTCGTCGTCGTCTGCCGCGATGCGGCGGGCGAACCGTCGCTGGCCGGCAGCCCCGGATTCGACACCGTGCGAAGAATCGACGTCGTCACACGGTGCGATCGCGCTCAGGGTGCGTTTGTCGATGCGAGCCCGGGCGCGGGCGACGCCCTTCACACGAGCAGCCGCGCCGGCATCGGCATCGACCCCCTGCGGCAGGCGGTCCTGCGGGAGGTGGCGTCGCTCCCCGCCGCCTCGGCCGGCGCGACCGTGCGGATGCGGGTGGGGATCGACGCCGCGCGGCAAAGCCTCGCCGCGGCCGCCGCGGCCCGGATGGGCGCGGCCTGCGACGAGGCGATCGTGGCCGCGCATCTCGGCCACGCGATCGCGGCGCTCGGCGAGGTGACCGGTGCCGAACTGGGCAACGACCTCATCGATCGCATCTTCGCCCGCCACTGCATCGGCAAGTGACGCGGCCCAAGTAGACCGCTTGCTCCAAGTAGACCGCTTGCTCCGCAAGCGGATCTGGAAGCCCGAAGCGCGAGCGAGGAGAGTGGGGGTTTTTTCGTGGGGCGGGTGGGGGCAACGGTGGTTGGAGTTGAGGGCGGATGGACCTTGCTTGCGCTGCGGGCTTCCGTGCGCTGCAGGTTCGAGCGTTTTTTTGTTCAGCTCCCGCGCAGAACGGCGAGCACGCGATGCATGTCGGCCGGCAGCGGCGCCTCGAAGAGGAGGCGTGCGCCCGTGGCGGGATGATCGATCGCCAGGCTGGCGGCATGGAGCGCCTGCCTTTCGATGAGCGGCGGGCCGGCCTCGCCCCCGAAGAACGAGCGATCGATGACCGTGCGGCCGCTGTAGAGGCCGTCGCAGAGCACCGGGCTGCCGATCGCCGCGAGATGGACGCGGATCTGGTGCGTGCGGCCCGTCTTCGGGGTCACCCGCACGAGCGCCGCCCGGCCAAACCGCTCGAGCACCTCGAACCGCGTCACGGCCTCGCGGCTCGTCGAGTGGTCGTGGCGCACGGCCATCTTCTCCCGCTGATAGGGATGGATGCCGATCGGGAGATTGATCTCGTCGCGGTCGAACTGCGGCTGACCCTGCGTGATCGCGAGATACGTCTTTTCCACCGAACGCCGCTCGAACTGCTTGGCGAGCCGGTGATGGGCCTCCTCCGAGCGGGCCACCACGATCACGCCGCTGGTGTCGCGGTCGAGGCGATGCACGATGCCGGGCCGCGTCGGGCCGCCGGTCGTGGAGAGACCGTCCGCGGCGCCGTCGGCCGTGCGACGCTCGAGATGCCACTTGAGCGCCCCGGCCAGCGTGCCCTTCCAGTTGCCCTTCGCCGGATGCACGACCATGCCCGCGGGCTTGTCGATGGCCGCCATCCACTCGTCGAGATGAAGAAAGTCGAGCGGAATCTCCTCGGCATCGGGGCCGGCCCGCGGCGGCTCGGGCACTCGAAAGCAGACGAGCGAGCCCGGCCGCAGTTTCACCGAGGACCGGGCCACGACGCCGTCCACCCGCACCGCGCCCTTGTCGATCGCGCGGGCGAGAAACGAGCGGCTCTGCCCGGGAAATTCGCGGGCCAGAAACACATCGAGGCGGAGGCCGACCGCAGCCTCGTCCACCGTCCACGTCACCTCTTCGCCGGCCTGCGGCTGACGGGGGGGCGGCGTGTCCAGGGGCTTGCTCCCGCAGGAGCTCACTCCTGCTTGTCTTGTGGCTTGTCGGCCGGCGGCGCTTGGGCTTCCGATTGTGCCGGCTTCTGCGGCGGCGGCACGATCTTTTGCGCCGCAAACCAATCATACCACTGCCGGGAGGATTCCCGACCGAGTTCCGCCGCGTGGTCGGCGGCCAGTTGAGCAAGCGCCCCGTCGGGGAATTCCGCCGCGACGGCGGCATAGCCGCGCCGCGCCTCGTCGAGCTGCCCCAGGCTCTCACGCGCCTTCGCGAGCCCAAACGTGGCCCGCTCCGCCAGCATGCCGGATGGCCGCGCGGAGAGAATCGCGCTGTAGAGATCGACGGCGGCCTGGAGCCGCGGCGGCGCGCGGTCCTTGTCGGCGAAGAGCAATTCGGTGCCCTCGGTGAGCGCCATGTCGGCGAGCACCAGCCGCGACCAATCGGCCGCCGGCGTTCCCGGATACCGCCGGATCACCTCGTCGAACGACTGCACGTCGCCGCTGGAGAGGCCGGCGAGATAGGCATCCCAGCTCTGCGACCGCGTGGCGGCCGACTGCGACGAGACGAGCACCCAGCCCGCCGCCGCGAGCAGGAGCCCGGCCGCCGCGAGCAGGAGCGTGTTCAGGTGGGGCCGCAGGCGGTCGATGATTTCGATCGTCTTCTCGGCCAGGTCGTTGTCGCGGATTTCCGGATCGGCGTGCAGGTCCTCCGCGCCGAAGCCGTGCTCCTGCTCGTGCTCTTGATCGTGCTCACGATCATGCTGGTGGTGCCGGTTGCCCGAATGCCTGCCGCGCGTCGCCATGATGACTCCTTCCGGATGGAATCGGGCAAATAGAAACTTCCTCACCGAATGCGTCAAGGTGATCGTGGCGCGACGACGCCGGGCCGCGTGTGGTACATTCCCGCTCTCCCGCTCTTCTTCGTGGAAAACCGCCCGATGCAACTGAACCCGGCCCAGTCGCAGGCCGTCAACGCCCCGGTCGGGCCGCTGCTCGTGCTGGCCGGCGCGGGCACCGGGAAGACCCGCGTCGTCATCGCCCGCATCGCCCATCTCGTGCGCCGGGGCGCCCGCCCCGCGCGGATTCTCGCCGTGACGTTCACCAACAAGGCGGCCCGCGAGATGCAGGCCCGCGCCGGCAAGCTTCTCGGGAAGGCGAAGGCCGAACAGCCGGAGATCTCCACGATCCACTCGCTCTGCGTTCGCATCTTGCGGCGGCATGCGACCGTGCTCGGCTACCCCGCACGATTCGCGATCATCGACCGCGGCGAGCAGGAGTCGATCGCCCGCAAGGTGCTCAAGGAACTCAAGGTGGCCGAGGCCGTGTTGCGGCCGGGCGATCTCATCGACCGGATCAGCCGCTGGAAGAGCGCGGCCGTCCGCCCCGACTCCGCGTTCGACACGATCGCCGCCGACGCCCCGGAAGCCTGGACGCTCGCCGCGGCGGGCTACCGCCGCTACCAGCATGCGCTGCGGTCGGCCGGCGCCGTCGATTTCGACGATCTCCTGCTCGTGGTCGAGGAGCTCTTCACCAATCACGAAGACGTGCGCCGCGCCGAGGCGGGGCGGTTCGACCACATCCTCTGCGACGAATACCAGGACACGAGCGGCATCCAGGAGCGAATCCTCACGGCGCTCGCCCGCGACCACAAGAGCTTTTGTGTGGTGGGGGATGACGACCAATCGATCTACGCCTGGCGCGGCGCGCAGATCGCGCACATCCTCGAGTTTCCGCAGCGCTGGCGCGGGGCGACGGTGGTGCGGCTCGAGGAGAACTACCGCTCGACGCCGGAGATCATCCACGCCGCCAACCAGCTCATCTCCTGCAACACCCGCCGCCACGGCAAGACGCTGATCTCGAAGGCGGCGTCGGGGCTGCCCCCGGCGGTCATGCAGGCGCAGGACGAGCTCGACGAGGCCCGCCGCGTGGTGAGCGACGTCGAGGGGCGGCTGCGGGAAGGGGAGGTGGCCCCGAGCGAGGCCGTGATCCTCGTGCGCACCGGCGAGCAGACCCGCGTCTTCGAGCAGGAGCTGCGGCGACGCGGCATTCCGTACGAACTGATCGGCAGCCGCTCCTTCTTCGACCGCCGCGAGGTGAAGGACGTGATGTCGTTTTTGCGGCTGCTGGTGGATCCCGACGACGACATGGCGCTGGCGCGGATCGCCAACGTGCCACCGCGCGGCCTCTCGGCGCATGCGCTCGACCAGGCCCGCACCGCCGCGGCGGCCGCGGGCACGAGTGTCTGGCAGGAGCTGCTGGCAGCCCGCACGGCCGGGCGGCTCTCGTCGGCGGCCGCGGGGGGCGTGTCGGCCCTGGAGCGGCTCGTCGCCCTCGGCCGGCCCAGCCAGCCGCAGCCGGCCGGCGACATCCTGCGGACGCTCCTTGCCGCGACCGGCTACCAGCAATTCCTCGCCAAGGAATACGACGATCCCGCCGAACAGGAATCGCGGTGGGGCTATGTCGAGGAGCTCGTCAATGCGCTGGCCGAACACGAGCGCACGCACCGCGGCAAGGGGGGCTTCGCCCACACGGCCCGCGAGTTTCTCGACGACCTCGTCCTCGACGTCAAGGAAACGGAGCGTTTTCAAGACGACAAGCCGCGGGGCAACGTGCTGCGGCTGATGACGCTGCACGCGGCCAAGGGGCTCGAATTCGACCAGGTCTGGATGGTGGGCATGGAGGAGGGGCTCCTGCCCCATCACCGCTCGCTCGGCGACGGGCTCGAGGCGATCGCGGAGGAGCGGCGGCTCTGCTACGTGGGCGTGACCCGCGCGAAGAAGCGGCTCTCGCTCTCGCTCTGCCTCACGCGGATGAAGTGGGGCAAGAGCCGCCCCGGCCGCCCGAGCCGGTTTCTCTACGAACTCACCGGACAGGCCGACAAATTCACGGAAGCGGCCCCCGAGCCCCAGCGGGCCCCGGCGACGAAGAAGCCGGCTGCCCGCGGCAAACGCCCCGCGCGGAAGTGAAGGAAAGTAGACCGCTTCGTCCCGAAGCGGATCGGGAAAGTAGACCGCTTCGTCCCGAAGCGGATCTCGGGGATCCGCTTGCGGAGCAAGCGGTCTACGGGGGAGCAAGCGGTCTACGGGGGAGCAAGCGGTCTACGGGGGAGCAAGCGGTCTACGGGGGAGCAAGCGGTCTACGGGGGAGCAAGCGGTCTACGGGGGACGAA
>JBIIOM010000170.1:0-5781 GCA_044336925.1 Pirellulales bacterium | reverse complement strand
CCTCACAGCCTGCGCCGCTTCCTGTCGCGCTCATGCCACGAACGATGGGGAGCCGAAAACCCCATCGTGAGCCGCCGTGTTGGCTGGCTCTCAAAGCAGGAGCGATCGCGGCGCCCCCGCCGCCACGGGCCCATCATGTGGAAGAGCTTTTTACTCGCAGCCGCCGTCTTCGCCTGCATCGTCGGCGTCGAGTTGCTCGTGATCGATTCGGCGGTGATCCAGCCGCTCGACGGCCGCGGCGGGCCGCAGGTATTCACCGCGCCCGACTGGGCCCCCTGGAGCCTGATCTCGGCCGGGGCCGTCACGGTGCTCAACTTCTTCTCGCTCCCCACGAAGTCCGTGAAGGATTTCTCGAAAATCTGAGGCCGGGCGCCTGGTAGCGGCGGCCGCCCGCCTCGGCATCGGACACGCGCCTACACTTCATGGGAGATCGCACGAACCCATGAAGACCGTCATCACGAAGACGAGGCCCCCGCGCGACACCGTCCTTTACGACGGACGCTGCCGGTTCTGCCGCAGCCAGATCTCGATCCTGCGCCGGCTCGATCTCGGCGGCGTGCTGGAATTCACCTCACTCCACGACCCGAGCGTGGGGCGTGATTTTCCCGAACTCGCGCACGATGACCTGCTCGCGCAGATGGTCGTCGTCGACAAGGCCGGCCTGGCACGCGGCGGCGCCGACGCCGTGCGGTATCTCTCCCGCCGGCTGCCACTCCTCTGGCCGCTCGCCGTGCCGCTCCACATCCCCGGCACACTACCACTGTGGGCGGCGCTCTATCGGTTGGTGGCGCGCAACCGGATGCGGATTGCAGGCTCCTGCGAAGACGGCACCTGCAAGCTGCCACGGTAGTGGCGGCGTGGACAACGCTCACGAAAGCCCGCAGCGCAAGCAAGGTTTATCCGCCCTCCACTCCAGCCAACGCCGACTCCACCTGCGCCGCGAAAAAACCTCGACTCTCCTCGCTCGCGCGTCGGGCTTTCGTAGCAGCCGCAGCGCTACTCGGAATCCGATTCGCGGAGGAGCCGCGTCATCGTGTTGGCGTGCACGCCGAGCAGTTTGGCGGCACGGGCCTTGTGGCCGCGGGTGATCGCGAGGGCCTGCTTGATCGCCTCCTGACGAAGCTTCGCCAGATCGAGGCACGGCAGGCTGCCGGATCCACTCGCACTCCGCGCCGCAGCCCGCACGGGCAGTTGCGGTTCGGTCTGCAAGACATACGCCTGCTCGATCACGTGGGCGAGCTGACGCACGTTGCCCGGCCAATCGAAGCTGCAAAATTCGGCGAGCGTCTCGGGCGAAGGCTGCCAGGCCGGGAGCCGATAGCGTTCCGCGAATTGCTGCGCGAAAAACTCGATGAATTCGGGGATGTCTTCCATCCGCTCGCGGAGCGCGGGCACCCGCAGCTCGATCATGTTGAGACGGTAGTAGAGATCTTCGCGGAACGTGCCCTTGGCGACCTCGGCCTCGAGATCGCGATTCGTCGCCGCGACCACCTGCACGTCGATCGGCACCGGGAGCGTGGCGCCGACGGGGAGCACTTCGCGCTGCTGAAGCACCCGCAGGAGCTTCGGCTGCAACTCTTGCGGCATCTCCCCGATCTCGTCGAGGAAGACGACGCCGCCCTGCGCGGCGCGGAAAATGCCGAGCGAACGGCCGGCGGCGCCGGTGAATGCGCCCTTCTCGTGACCGAAGAGCTGGCTCTCGGCGAGCGACGGCGTGAGCGCCGCACAGTTGACCGGCACGAACGCCTTGTCTTTGCGTGGGCCGCTGCGGTGCAGCAGCCGCGCCCAGAGTTCCTTGCCGGTGCCGGTCTCACCCGACACGAGCACGGTGCACTCGACTTCGGAGGCCCGTTCGATCGCGCGGGCGATCCGCCGCATCGCGGCATTGTTGCCGAGCACCCAGTTGCGTACCTCGGCCACTGCGACGCCGCCATCGGCAACCACGGGATCGAGCGCGCCGCCCTGCGGATCGCGCGACGCGCGTGAGGCACTGCGGAAGTTACTGGGTGTCATGGCCATCGTGGATCCAGTCCCTAGCGAAACGTTAGTATCCCCACGATCGGGGGCAAAAGCAACGTTTTGGCCGGCGAATTTTTGGGGGGGTTTTGCGCCAGGCCCCAAGGCTCCCCCCAACCTGCCCGAATAGGCGTCAAAACCGGTTTTTGTGGCAGTCTGGGGGGTCAGGGCTGGTGCTTGCCCGCCTCGAAAAACAGCAGGTGCTGCCAGGGGAGCCGGTCGAATTCCCGCGCCAAAACGAACCCCGCCGGTTCGAGCTCCGCCCGCACCTGGGCCTTCGTCATCTTGTGATCTGGCTTGATCGGCACAGCCGGATCCTCGCCGCGAAACTCGGCGAGCACGAGCCGGCCGCCGGGGGCGAGGCTCTCGCGGATCCGCTCCAGCATCGCCTCGGGATGCGAAAACTCGTGATAGACGTCGATGCAAAGGACGAGGTCCACCTCCCCCTTGGGCAGCCGCGGATCGATCGCGGTGCCGAGCACCGGCTGCACGTTGCGAATCCCCTCCTCGGCCAGCCGCCCGAGAAGCATCCGCAGCATCTCGGGCTGCACGTCCACGGCGTAGACGCGGCCGCGCGGGCCGACGCGCCGCGCGAGCTCGAGCGTGTAAAAGCCGTTGCCGCACCCCATGTCGCAGACCGTCTGGCCGGGCGCGATCGCGAGCGCCTCGATCAGAAGCCGGCAGTCTTCCTCGCGCTGGCGGCTCTCGCGCACGAGCCACGGGGCGCCCGTGAAGTGCATCGTCTTCGCGATCTCGCGGCCCATGAAGTGAGTCATCGGCGGCGGGATTTCCACCGTCGGGTCGACGTTCATGTCGATCGTGACTCGCGGGCGTGACGCCGTCGCCGGGCCCTGCGCCGCGGCGACGCCGGCGACGAGCGCGAAACAGACCGTGGCGATTGATCGCACGAAGATGGCCATGCGATCGAGTATAGCGGCACGTGTAGACCGCTTCGGCAAGTAGACCGCTTCGGCAAGTAGACCGCTTCGTCCCGAAGCGGATCCAGATCCGCTTGCGGAGCAAGCGGTCTACTTTAGCAAGCGGTCTACTTTCGGCAGGCTGAAGCCTACCCTACTTTGCGCACGTCGTGCGACGCGGAACGAATCGCGGGCAGGCCGGAAACGTCGCAGAAGCTGGCGATCGTGATGCCGCTCTTGAGCGCGAAGTCGGCGAGCTGTTCGCACTCGACGAGGATCGTCCGCCCCGCCTCGATCGCCAGCACGCGGGCTCCGGCCGCCCTGAGCGACTGCAGCGTGCCGACGCCGATCGTGGGCATGTCGAACCGCAGATCCTGCTGGGGCTTCGCCACCTTCACGACCACCATGCCACCGGTCGGGCAGAGACGACCCGCGCGGCGGATGCATTCGTCGGTGCCTTCGATCGCCTCGAGCGCCATCGGGGCGCGGTTCTTCACCACGACCGTCTGGCCGATGTCGAGCCGGCCGAGCTCCTTGGCGAGCCGCCAGCCGAAGACCACGTCCTGCTCTTCGACCGCCGAGAGCGGCCGGCCCGCGATCACGCCTTCGGCGGCGAGCAGCTCCGGCGCGAAGTCGGTGGCCGGGCAGATCTGCACGCCCCGAGCGTCGAAGGCCGCGCTGATGGCGCCCAGGAGCGAATCATCGCGATTGTCGCGGCGCCTGGTCACGAAGTGCGGCCAGAAGGTCTTGAGCCCGGTCCAGTCGGGCAGGTGACGGATCCACGCACCGCGGGCGAAGAGCTTCGTCTTGTGGATCTTGCCGGCCATCGTGGCGCGGCGGGCGCCATGACGTTTGAAAAACTCGATCGCGTGGCCGATCTCAGACACGCCCACGGTGCCGTAGTCGTCGGCCAGCGTCTCGAGTTCGGCGTCGGCGTGGCCGCGGATCGCGAGGATCGCGGTCCGGCCGCCGTGCCGCCGGATCGCCTCGGCCACGGCGACTGGAAAGCGGCCCCAGCCGGCGAGGATGCCGATCGTCTCGCCGGAGAGTGCATTCGAGTCGTGACGGGATTCGTGGTGCATGTCCCGAGCCCCCGTCACGCCGCCTCGGCGGCCCTGCCGGCGCGGCCGCCTTCGAGGGCCTCGACGCGGGCGATGACCTGCTTGAGGTCCTTCCGCATCTCGGGGAGTTTGCTCATCGTGGCCAGCTGCAGCTTGCGGTCGCGAAGCTCGATGGCTGGCTCGCCGAGCACGGTCTTGCCCGCCTCCACGTCGTTCGACACACCGGAGCGGGCGCCCAGAATCGCGCGGTCGCCGATGTGCACGTGGTCGCGCACGCCCACCTGCCCGGCCATCACCACCCAGTCGCCGGTCGACGTGCTGCCCGCCACGCCCACCTGCGAGCAGATCATGTTGTGCCTGCCGAGCCGGCAGTTGTGGGCGATCATCACGAGGTTGTCGAGCTTGGTGCCCGAGCCGATCACGGTCGAGCCGTAGGTGCCGCGGTCGATCGTCGTGGCGGCGCCGATCTCGACGTCGTCGCCGAGTTCCACGTTGCCGAGCTGTGCCGAGATGGCGTAGGCGCCGCCGGTCACCTTGTAGCCGAAGCCATAGGCGCCGAGCACCGCATTGGCGTGGATGATGCAGCGGTCGCCGACCCGCGTGTTTTCATAGAGCACCGCGTTGGGGAAGATCTCCGTGCCCGCGCCGACCCGGCAGCCGGCTGAGAGGCGTGCGCCGGAGTGGATCGTGGCGCCGGCGCCGATCTCGCAGTCGGGGCCGATCGTCGCGAAGGGATGGACATCGACGTCGGCGCCGATTCGCGCCGAGGGATCGACGGCGGCCTGCGGGCTCACGCCCGTCCGCACGCGCTTGCGCGGTGGCCGCACGAGTGTGATCACGGCGGCGAAGGCGGCATGCACATCGGCCACTTCGATCGTCGGCCGGTCGAGCGGCCCGGATCCTTGCGGCACGATCGCGGCGCCGGCTTTGCTCTTCGGCAAGAGATGCAGCTTGTCGGCATGATCGACCAGCGTGACATGCTCGGGACCGGCGGTCTCCAATGTGATCGCGTCTGCGATCGGCGTCGTGGCGGGTCCGCCGACGAGCGTGCCGCCGACGTGGGCGGCGAGTGTTTCAAGCGTGATGGCCATGCGCATCCTCCCTTGGGGGGCGGGAAGATAGGGGGCCTGACGCGGCCGCCGCAAGGCGAATTTATCGACGGAAGCCCGACGCGCGAGCGAGGAGAGTTGGGGTTTTTATCATGGGTCGGGTGGGAGCGTCGTTGGTGGGAGTGGTGGGCGGATGGACCTTGCTTGCGCTGCGGGCTTTCGTGGGTCTGATTGTGACTCCCGAATGGCCGCGAAGTTCAGCGTTTCACGTCGGCCAGGCCGCCGTCCACGCCGATCACCTGGGCCGTCACCCAGCTCTGGGCCGGGTCGAGCAGCCACGCGATGGCCCGGGCCACATCCTCGGGCTCGCCGAGCCGTCCGAGCGGATGCATGCCGATGGAGGCCTTCTCGGCCAGTTCGCTCGACACGAGCCCCGCGGCCAGCGGCGTGCGGACGAGGCCGGGAGCGACGGCGTTGAACCGGATCTTTTGCCGGGCGTAGGTGGCGGCGGCGGACAACACGAGCCCCATGATGCCCGCCTTCGCCGCGGCGATCGCCTCGTGGTTGGCCAGGCCCACGCGGGCCGCAGCGCTCGACACGAGCACGACCGAGCCCCCCTCCGCCTTCAGGAGTCGGCCGGCGGCCCGCACGCAGCCGAATGCGCTCGTGAGGTTCGTCGCGATCGTCGCCTGCCAGTCGGCGGTGCTGGTGAGGTGCGCGGGCTTGAGCAGGATCGAG
>JBIIOM010000169.1:0-5795 GCA_044336925.1 Pirellulales bacterium | reverse complement strand
ATGCAGACAGTCAGGAACGAAGCACGCGATGTCCGACCATAATCCCATCTATCACCTCAAAGACGCCTACTTCTTCGAGGTTCCGAAGGCATTGTGGCGGCAGAACTGGCAGACGCTCGACCAGGTGCCGCAGTTCCTCCGGGACGGCCGGCCCGACATCACCGACGTGGCCGAGTTCAACCACGCGATGGACGGAAAGATCCTGATCCCGCAGCCATTCGGCGCGCTCGACAGCCTGTTCGAGAAGAAGTCGGGCTTCTGCATCTCGAAATACATGCTGCTCGAACTGCTGCTGGCCACCGTCATGCTGCTCCTCTTCACGCGGCTCGCGAAGCGGCTGCGATCGGGTGAGCCGGCGCGGGGGGCCTTCGCCAATCTCTTCGAGGCGATGATCCTCTTCGTGCGCGATCAGATCGCCCGGCCCGCCATCGACAGCCACGACCACGGCCACGAAGATCACGGGCATCATGCCGAGCATGCTCATCATGGCGATCATGGCCACGCCGCTCTTGCCGGCGCCGGGGGCCCCGTCGTCGAGGTGCATCGCGAGGTGCACGATGGCGACCGGTTCGTGCCGCTCCTGCTGACGCTCTTCTTCTTCGTGCTCGGCTGCAATCTGCTCGGGATGGTGCCCTGGGCCGGCTCGCCCACGGCGTCGTTTTCGGTGACGCTCGCGCTCGCGGGCGTGACCATGCTGACGGTGGTCGTGGCCGGCATGCTCAAGTTCGGCTTCTTCGGCTTCTTCAAGAACCAGGTGCCCTCGATGGATCTGCCGCTGCCGCTGGCGATCCTGCTCAAGCCGATGATCTTCGCGATCGAGATGCTCGGCCTGTGCATCAAGCACCTCATCCTGGCCGTGCGGTTGCTCGCCAACATGGTCGCCGGCCACCTCGTGCTGCTCGGCATCATGGGGCTGATCTCGGCGGCTGCCACGTATTCGACGGGGCTGTGGGCCACCGTGACGGGGATCAGCGTCGTGAGCTGCACGCTCTTCAGCCTGCTCGAGCTTTTCGTCGCGTTCCTGCAGGCCTACATCTTCACGTTTCTTTCGGCCCTGTTCATCGGAGCCTCCGTGCACCAGCACTGACCCGGGAGCCAGGCTGAAAACCAGCGGTCAAAAGAAACCGCCCTTCAAAGTTGTCCGAAAATCTCTAGAACAAAGCCTCCCAACCCGCACAACCAACCCGTTCGTCCTCATTTCCACCCGTATCCGGGCAACCGTCCGGTCCCTCGTTTTCCAAGGAGTTTGATCCAGTGATGATCCGATCCCTCTTCTCGAACCGCTCGCTCGCCGCCCTGGCCGCCGTCGCCCTCACGTTTCTCTGTGCCGACATGGCCAGCGCCCAGGGCGCCGAAGCCGCCGGTCGCTCGCTCATCGACCTCACCTCGGCGTTCAGCGTCGGCCTGGTCGTGATCGGTGCCGCCTACGGCATCAGCAAGCTGGCCTCGGCCGCTTACGAGGGCATGTCGCGTCAGCCCGAGGTGGCCGGCAGCATCCAGACCGCGATGATCATCGCGGCGGCCCTCATCGAAGGCTTCACGTTCTACGCGCTGTTCATCTGCTCGCAGAAGGCCTGAAGCCGCTTCCGGCGGTTCGTGGCTCTGCTGCGGCCTGCCGGCATCCGTCCAGAAGACGGGGTGGAAGGGCTCATCGCCCCCACCCCGTCTCGCTGGGACGGAAACCTGGCGATGGCTTCCGAGATTCAGCGTCTCGGGGCCTCGTCGGTCACCAGCCTTTGTTGCGACATTTTTGATCGAGCATTTTTGATCCAGCATTTTTGATCCAGCATTTTTGATCCAGCATTTTTGATCCAGCATTTTTGATCCAGCATTTTTGATCCAGCATTTTTGATCCAGTTTGAACCGCGGAGTTTTCCCGTGACTGCGACCAGCCTCTGCCGAGCCATCTGCCTGACGGTGTCGCTCCTGGCCATCGGACCGCTTTCGACGCGGCCGTCGATCGCGACAGCTTCGCCCGCCGCGCGCGCGAGCGATTCGCACGGCGACCATGGCCACGGCCACTCTCCGGAAATCGGCCACAACGCCCCCGCCGGCGTCAGCCAGAAGGATTTCGAAAGCCCGGCCTGGTTTCAGACCGATCTCGCCGTCTGGTCGTTCGCCGTATTTCTCGCGCTCCTCGCCCTGCTGACGAAGTTCGCGTGGAAGCCGATCATGCAGGGCCTCGAGAAGCGGGAGGAGGGCATCGCCCGCCAGATCGCCGAGACGAAGGCCGCCAACGAGGAGGCCAAGCGAATGCTCGTTTCCTACGAGCGGCGGCTCGCCGAAGCGTCCGAGGAGGTTCGCGGCATGCTCGAGGAGGCCCGTCGCGACGCCGAGGTCACGCGGCAGTCGATCGTCGCCGAGGCCCGCAAGGCGGCGGAGGACGAGCGGACGCGAGCGACCCACGAAATCAAACTCGCCAAGGACGACGCTCTTTCCCAGATCGCCGAGAAGGCCGGTCAGCTGGCCGTCGATGTGGCGGGGAAATTCCTCCGGGAAAAGCTCGGCGCGGACGATCAAAGCCGTCTCGTCCGCGATTCGGTCGCCAGCCTGTCGAGCCGTCCGAGCGTCAACTGATCCGCCCCACCGGCACCCCACATCATGCCTCGATCCCACGACACCCAGCCCGACCGCGACCACGTCGACATCGCCACCGATCGCGTGGCGAAGGTCTACGCGCAGGCCATTATCGAGGCGGCTGCCGACGCGAAGTGCCTTGACGCGGTGCTCTCCGAACTCGCCACGCTGGCCCGCGACGTCTTGCCGCGGGTGCCCGAAGCCCAGGCCGTGTTCGCCTCGCCCAAGGTGGCCGCCGAAGACAAAGCGGCCATGATCGACAAGATCGCCAAGGGCCGGCTTCACCCGACCACCGTCAACGCGTTGCATGTGCTGGCAAAGCACGGACGCCTGGGGATTCTGGCGGCCGTCGCGGCCGCGGCCGAGCGGCTCGCCGACGAGCGCGAGGGCCGACGCCAGGCCACGTTCACCACGGCCGTTCTGCTCGATGCCGCGGAGCAGGGCAGGGTCGTCGCCGACGTGGAGAAGTCTCTCGCGGCGCGGCTGAAGCCCACCTTCCGAGTCGATCCGGGCATCATCGGCGGACTCGTCGTCCGCATCGGCGACACCATTTACGACCAATCGGTCGCCACGAGCCTCGCCAGGCTCGGCGGCCGTCTCCAAGACCGAAACATCCACGCCATCCAAAACGGGGAGTATTCATGGCACAGTTGACCGACGAAATCGCATCCGTTCTCCGCGAGGAGATCGCCCGCTACCAGTCGGGCATCGACGTCCGCGAAGTGGGCCGCGTCCTCGAGGTGGGTGACGGCATCGCCCGCGTCTGGGGCCTTTCCGGCGTGATGGCCGGCGAAATGGTCGAGTTTCCCGGCGGCATCACCGGCCTGGCGTTCAACCTCGAGGAAAACTCGGTCGGCGTCATCATCCTCGGCGATTACCTGAAGGTGACCGAGGGCGACGAGGTGAAGAGCACGGGCCGGCTGCTCAGCGTGCCGGTGGGCGATGCGGTGATCGGCCGCGTGCTCGATCCGCTGGGCAACCCGCTCGACGGCAAGGGGCCGGTCGTCACCGAACTGCGCCGTCCGGTCGAGACGCTCGCCCCGGGCGTGTCGGAGCGTTCGCCGGTCCGCGAGCCGCTCCAGACGGGCATCAAGGCCGTCGATGCCATGACGCCGATCGGCCGCGGCCAGCGCGAGCTGATCATCGGCGATCGCAAGACCGGCAAGACGGCGATCGGCATCGACGCGATCATCAACCAGAAAAACAGCGGCGTGAAGTGCTTTTACGTGGCAGTGGGCCAAAAAGACTCGTCGGTCGCCGTGGCTATCGACACGCTGCGGAAGTACGGCGCGATGGACTACACGACGGTCATCGTGTCGGGTGCCAGCACCGCCGCCCCGCTGCAATACATCGCCCCCTACTCGGGCACCGCGATGGCAGAGCACTTCATGGTCAACGGTCAGCACGCCCTGATCGTCTACGACGATCTTTCCAAGCAGGCCACCGCCTACCGACAGCTGTCGCTGCTCATGCGGCGCCCGCCGGGACGCGAGGCCTATCCGGGCGACGTGTTCTACGCCCACAGCCGTCTGCTCGAGCGTTCGGCCAAGCTCTCCAAGGAACTTGGCGGCGGCTCGCTCACCTCGCTGCCGATCATCGAGACGCTCGAAGGAGAGGTGTCGGCCTACATCCCGACGAACGTGATCTCGATCACCGACGGCCAGATCTACCTGCAGCCCGATCTCTTCTTTGCCGGCCAGCGGCCCGCCATGAACGCCGGCATCTCCGTCTCCCGCGTGGGCGGTGCCGCCCAGACGAAGGCCATGAAGAAGGTGTCGGGCGGTCTTCGTCTCGACCTCGCGAGTTTCCGCGAACTCGAGGCCTTCGCCCAGCTCGGCACCGATCTCGACGCCGCCACGCAGCAGCGGCTCGACCGCGGCTACCGGATGATCGAGCTGCTCAAGCAGGGGCAGTATGCCCCGATGGACGTGGTCGATCAGGTGCTCTCCATCTACGCGGGCACCCGCGGCCATCTCGACGACGTGAAGCGCGAGGATGTCGCCGACTGGGAAAAGGGCTTCCTGACGTTCATCCGCGACCAGATTCCCGAATTGCGCGCCCGCATCGACTCCTCGAAGGAGCTCGACGCCGAGAGCGAGCGGCAGCTCGAGGCGGGGATCGCCGAATACAAGCGGCAACGGGCCGCGAAGGGCGGCGAGACACGGCAACTGGCCGGTGCCCGGTAGGACTCCTCGAGGAACACGACGGCAGCCACACGCTGAAGGTCGCACACAATGGCAAAAGCCAGGGCACTCGATCGACGCCGGAAGTCCGTGAGGAACATCCGGAAGATCACGCGCACGATGGAACTCATCGCCACGGCGAGGTTCAAGAAGGCGATGGACCGCTCGGTCGCGGCGCGCGACTACACGAAGCAGCTCGCCAAGATCCTCGAAAACATCGCCGGCGCAGGAGCCGGCGTGGTGCACCCCCTCCTGGAGGTCCGGCCGACGACGCGTTCGGCGGTCCTCGTGCTCACGGGCAACCGTGGACTGTGCGGCGGCTACAACTCCAACGTCGTGCGGCAGTCGGTCGCCCTGCTCGGCCAGTGGAGGAGCGAGCAGGTGGCGACCCACGTGAGCGTCTCGGGCAAGCGCGGGATTTCGGCGCTGAAGTTCCGTGGCATCGACATCGCCGAGCAGCACACGTCGTTCGAAGACAAGCCCGAATTCGCGGCGGTGGCTCCGCTCGGCCGCGCCTATCTCGAGGCCTATTCGTCCGGCGCGATCGATCGGCTCGATGTCGTCTATACGAAGTTCGATTCGATCGCGAGGCAGCAGGCGGTCACCGAAACGCTCCTGCCGCTGGCGCCGCCCAAGGCCGACACCGGCGCCGACCGGGCGGCGAGCCTCGCCTCCCAGGAATACGACTTCTACCCATCGGCCGAGAGCATTCTCGAGGAGATCCTGCCGGCGAGCTTTCTCTCGCGGCTCTTCAAGTGCTTCCTCGATGCGGCCGTGAGCGAACAGGTTGCCCGGATGGTGGCGATGAAGGCCGCCACGGAGAACGCCGGCGGCCTGATCAAGAGCCTCTCGCGGCAATACAACCGGGCCCGACAGTCGCAGATCACCGGCGAGATCATGGAGATCCTCGGCGGCGTCGAGGCGCTCAAGAAATAAAACCCCAAAAAAGGTGTCAGGACTCTTTTCTGCAAACTTTCCCGGATCGATGGACCAGCAATGGACCAGAAAAGAGTCCTGACACCTTTTTCAACCACG
>JBIIOM010000027.1:0-18700 GCA_044336925.1 Pirellulales bacterium | reverse complement strand
TCTCGCAGACCTGCCGGAGGTGACGATCCACGCCCCGCGGTCGCTGGTCTACGGAACGCTCTGGATCGAGCGGGCAGCCGCCGATGCCTCGGAGCGGATGCAGGGCAAGACGAAGAGCCGGATCGACATCGTGCAGGCACCGTCGCAAGCCGCCGGAGGCCATCGGCTGCTCTACCGCCGTTGGCAGCAGCCGTCCGCCGACGCGGGCCCGCTCCCCACCGACGGCAGCCCCGTGCCCGCGTTTGCGATGCCGATGGGCAAGCTCGAGATGCGGGTCGATCGCTTCCTGCCGGCCGATGCACTCGAGGTGGCCACGCTGCCGTTGCCTTTTTCGAAAGACAAGCCGCCATCGGCCAAGCGGCGGGCCGCCCGCGTGCGGCTTACCGTCGACGGCCACGCCGAGGAGTTCTGGCTGGCGGGCCTGCCGATCCAGCCGGCGCGGGAGATGGCCGAGCCCCCGGGCCCGACCGAGGAGCGTTCGGTCGAGGGGCGTTCGCGACGCGTCACGATCAGCCTCGTGCCCGACGCGATCGACATCGGCTTCGACGTGAAGCTCGACAACTTCGAACGTCGGCTCGATCCCGGCACGAGCCAGGCCTCTCATTTTTCGAGTATCGTCGAATTCCTGTCGCGGCAGGGCAGCCCGCTGGTGAAGCGGCCGGTGACGATCACGATGAATGCGCCGGTCGATTTTTCCGACCCGGAGACGGGCCGTTCGTACCGGCTCTTCCAGGAGAGCTTCATGGGGCCGTGGCTGCCGGGCGACGAACTCTACGACCGCTTCACCAAAAACCTTCCCGAGAAGCCGGAGCGGCTCGAAGCCTCCGTGCTCACCGTCAATTACGATCCCGGCCGCGGCGTGAAATACGCCGGCAGCGGGTTGATCGTCGTCGGCATCTTCACGATGTTTTACATGCGGGCCTATTTCTTCGGGCCCCGCAAGCAGACCGCCCCTCCCCCAGGAGTCGCAGCATGATCGCGATGCACGGCCCTCTCGTCCGCTCGCTGGCCGCCATGACGCTGGCCTTCGTGGCCGCCTGCCTCCCGCCGGCGCCCGTGGACGCCGCACCGCTGGAGCCGGGCCTCGAGCCCGCGCTCGCTGCCTGGCGCGGGATCCCGCTCCTCGAAGACGGCCGCGTGATGCCGCTCGACACCTTCGCCCGCCGCCACGCGGAGACGATCTGCAACTCGCAGTCGCCGCGGCTCGAGACCGGCCCCGGCGGCGCGGTCGTGAAGTGGCACGCCGACGAACTGCTGCTCGACTGGCTCGCGCGGCCGCAGGCCTGGGAGGAGGTGCCGTTTCTGATCGCCGAGCACGAGGAGGTGCGGAAGATCCTGGGCCTGCCCGTGTTCGAGACCACCGGCGGCAGCCGTCGGCTGAAGCACGCCTCCCCCGCCGACGTGGCCGACTGCGAGCCGCTCCGGCAACGGCTCATCGAGATCGACGAACGCCGACGCGAGGCGCGGGCCGAAGGCACGTCGTTCACGCCCGAAGGGGCCGACGCCAAGATCGACCAGCTCTGGCAGGCGTACGTGGCATGGCGACAGCTCACGTTTCGGGCAGCCGGCGACGCCATCGGCCGCTCGCGATTCGTCCAGCTTTTCGAACAACTCGCCGGCCGCTGGCGGCAGCTCCGCGGACAGCTTCCCAAGGATGAAAACGCGGCCGAGGCGGCCCGCGGCGTCGAGACGTCGCTCCTGGCACTCGCCGAATCGCTCGGCCAGTCCACCCGGTTTGCCACCGCCGACGCCATTCCCGGCATCGAGCGGCTGCACGAGGCGGTGGCCGGCCTCCGCATGGCGGTGGCGTCATCGCCGCCGTCGGTCGCCCGCTCCGCGCGCCGGTTCGAGGATCATGTCGCCGTGCTCGGCGAATCGCTCTACGACAATGGCGGCGGGCTGCCCGTGGTGCCCGCGCTGCACGCCGA
Organism: Pirellulales bacterium; assembly: GCA_044336925.1. Classification (GTDB taxonomy): domain Bacteria; phylum Planctomycetota; class Planctomycetia; order Pirellulales; family UBA1268; genus RGVT01. Next base: position 16,772 of record JBIIOM010000027.1, on the reverse strand, counting down.
GGCGCTCGAGGCGGAGCGCAACGCCGACGACGACATGCCGCCGTGGCTCTCCCTCTCGACGCTTCTCGACGCCCCCGACTCGCTGCTGTCGAGCTACCCGGCCGACCGCGTGAAGGCGGTCCGCGAGGCGTTTGCGGCGCTCGCCACCGCGGCGGTCTCTCCCGCGACCGACGGCGGCCGGCTGGCCGCGGCCCGGCAAGCGGCCGATGCCCTCGCCGCCGCGCTCCGCGGCCTCGGCGAATCGGTCGAGCCGCTGCGGCGAAGCCTGCCCGTCGAGCGGGCCGATGCAGAGCTCATGCGATACACCGCCTACCCGGCCGTCGGCAGCACGCGACGCGAGGTGGCCTACAACGAAAGCGATCCCTTCAGGCTCTCCTGGGTGTCGAGCCTGCTGGCCCTGTTCGCGTTTGCGCTCGCCTTCGGCCGGGCCCGCGGCCCGATGTTTTGGCTCGGCGTGGCGCTGCTCATCTTCGAACTCGCCTGGACGGCCTCGGCCTTCGGCGCGCGGGTGGCGATCACCGGCTGGGCGCCGGTGACCAACATGTATGAAACCGTGATCTACGTGCCCTTCTTCCTCTCGCTCCTGGGGCTCTGCTTCCTGCTCGCGCCCGCCTGCGCCCGCGGCGTGAAGGATGCCTGGCGGCTCACCGCGCTGCCGGCGCCGCTCGGCACCGCGATTCCCGGGGAGGCCACGCCGCTCGAACCGCGGCAGCTCTCCGTCCTCGGCGCGGGAGGATGGAACCTCGCGAACTGGGCGGTGTTGCTTCCGCGGCTCGCGATTTCTGCGGTCGTGCTCTGGGTGCTCGCGATGGCTCCGTACGCCGCGGGCGGCCGCACGATCATCAACCTGCTGCCGCAGACCGACGTCGATCGGTCGCTGCCGAATCTCAACAATCTGGTCGTCTGGATCGTCGGCCTGTCGATGCTCGCGCCGGCGGTCTGGTATCTGCCGCGGGTCGCGCTCGCCGCACTCGCCACGATCGTCACGGCGCCGCTCTCCTGGCGCGGCGGCCACCTCGAGGAGATGCTGCCGCAGGTCTACGACCGCAAGTCGTTTGGACTCGTGGTGACGGCCGTGGCCTTCGCCGGCACGTTCATCGCCTGGTTCTTCCCGATCCCGGGGAAGCAGTTCAGCCCGCTGCAGCCCGTGCTCCGCGACAATTTCTGGCTCACGATCCACGTGCTCACGATCGTCTCGAGCTATGCGGCCGGGGCGCTCGCCTGGGGGCTCGGGCTGCTCTCGCTCGGCTACTACCTGCTCGGCACCTACCGCGAGGGCGGGGCGGGGCGGGCCAAGCAGCCGCCGGTGGCCTGCGCCGAACTGGCCGGCTTCATCTACAAGGCGATGCAGGTCGCGGTGCTCTTGCTGGCCGCCGGCACGATCCTCGGCGGCCTCTGGGCCGACGTCTCCTGGGGCCGCTTCTGGGGCTGGGATCCGAAGGAGGTCTGGGCGCTCGTCTCGCTCCTGGCGTACCTCGTCGTGCTCCATGGCCGCTATGCCGGCTGGATCGGCAACTTCGGGCTCGCGGCCGGGGCCGTCTTGGGCGCCGCCGTGATCGGCATGTCGTGGTATGGCGTCAACTTCCTGCTCGGCGCCGGGCTCCACTCCTATGGCTTCGGCCAGGGTGGGCAGACCGAGTTTTTCACGTTTCTCATCCTGAATTTCGCGCTCATGGCCGCCGCGGCATGGCGCTGGCGGCGAGAGACGAGCGTTCCCGCCGCGGCCTGACGGGAAGCTTCACGGGCCGCCACCGTCCGGCCGAGAACTGCTCCACGCGCACGCCGGCGGCGGTGAACTCCAGCGCGATCGCGCCGCCATCCGAGCCGCCGGTCTTCACGACATTCGCCGCCCGGTCCGCGCTCGCCTGCTCGTAGGCCCGCCGCACGTCATGCCAGCGGCTGCCCCCGATGCCGCTGACGAGCACCCAGTCGGGCCGCGTCGCCCGCGCGACTTCCGGTGGCAGGCTCGTGATGCTGCCGTGATGGGGCGCCACGACGACGTCGCACGAATCGGGGTCGGCCGACACGAACCGGGCGGCTGCGCTGCCTTCGATGTCCCCCGTGAGCAGCATCCGGCGGCCTGCCGCCTCGACGGCGAGCACGAGGCTCGCCTCATTGTCGGCGGCCGGCGCGCCCTCCACCTGACAATCTTCCTCCTCCGGAGCAGGATGGAGCACGCGAACGCGGCAGAGTGGATCGCAGGGCCATTCGTCCCCGGCCGCGACGGGCCGCACGGGAATCCGTCGCGCATGGATGCGACGCAGCACCTCGCCCACGGCGCCTGAATCGCTCCGCAGAAAGGCAGGCGACACGACGACCTCGCCGACGGCGAATCGCTCGAGCAATTCGGGCACCGCGTTGAAGTGGTCGGTGTCGGCGTGCGACAGCACGAGGGTGTCGATTCGCGAGACGCCCTCGCTCCAGAGGACCGACTCCATCCCGCGGCGCGCCGCCCCCGGCGCCCCGAGCCGGCCGGCGTCGTAGACGAGCACGCGGCCCGTCGGGCTTCGCACCACGATCCCGCAGCCATGCCCCATCGCCGCCACCACGACCCGCAGCGGCGCCGGCTGCGAGTCGAGCAGGGGCAGGGCGGCGGCTCCGGCAAGGCCGATGCCGATCCACACCGCGGCCGCAGCCGCCCAGGTGTTGATCCGCGTCAGCCGCTCGATCGGCAGGCACAAAAGCACCAGCGGCAGCAGCAGATACCAGCCGGCGACCCACCAGTGCGGCGGCCCCGTCACCCAGACATGTCCGCCGGGCACCGACGCCGCCCAGCCCACGATCCCGCTGACGCACCACAGCGTCGCATCGCAGAGGCCGCCGCAGAGGCCCGCGAGCGTCGAAGACACAGGCGCAAGCGCCAGGCACAAGAATCCCCACGCCATCGCGAGGGGAATGAATGGCGCCACGAGCGGATTGAGCAGAAGCCCCACCGGGCTGACCACGTGAAACCGCATCGCCACGAGCGGCGCCGTCAGCACCCAGACCGCCGCGCCCGTGACGATCACGTCGAGCATTCCACGCGCCTGTCGGCGGCACCAGCGGTCGAACGGGGAGCGGCTCTTTTCGATGAGCCGCTCGATCGGGTCGTCCGTCGGCCGCCGACGGATCATCGCCGCCGCACCGATCAGCACGGCCGTCGAGAGAAACGAAAACTGGGTGCCCACGCGAAACAATTCGGGCGGGTGCCACGCGAGCACCACGATCGCGGCCGCTGCGAGCGCGTTGATCGCGAGCGACCGGCGGCCGATCGCGGCTCCGACGCACGTGAGCCAGACGAGCAGCGTGGCCCGCACGACGGGTGTCTCCGCCCGCACCAGGAGCATGTAGCACCCGGTGATCGCGGCCACGGCCACGATCGCCCAGCCGCGCGGCACGGCCGCCGCCCGCAGGATGCCAAAGAGCGCGAAGGCGAGGATCCCGACGTGCAGTCCCGAGATCGAAAGGATATGGATCGTGCCGGTGACGAGAAATTCCCGCGACTCCTCGGCCGGCAGCGACTCGCGGCTGCCGAGGAGCAACGCGGCCGCGAGCGGCGACCGGGCCGGCGAGATGTGGGCGCGCAGGGCCGCGACGCCGGCCGCCCGCAGCCGGTCGATGAGCGCCGAGGCGGAGAACAGCGACGGCGGCGCGACCACGCGGATGCACTCGCTGCCGTGGCACCTCACGATCGACAGGCAGCGCAGGAGCCGCGCCCGTTCGCGAAAGTCAAACTCCCCCGGATTCGCGGCCGCCTGCGGCCGCAGTCCGCGGCCAAGCACGCTCACCAGGCTCCCCGCCGTGATGCCCGGCGGCTCCCCATCGACGATCACGGCCGCCCGTCCGCTCGCCTGCCGCCACGCGTCACCAGCGCGAACCGCCCGCACGGCGATCACGCATTCACTCGACGGCCGGAGCGAGAGCGGCCGCAAGGGGTCAGGGGGGGGCGGGGTCAGCAGCCGCGGCGACTCGACCACGATCCCCTCGACGCAGACGGGCGCGGGCCCGCCGGCCGCCCCGGCCTCGAGCTGCCAGGCAAGGTCGTCGGAGGCGAAGAGGCGGTGCCGCGCCGCGGCCCAGCCGGCCGCCAGGCATGCCACCGCCAAGAGCAGCACGGCGGCCGCCGAGACCGGCCGCGCGGCGACGAGCCCACGCCAGGCCACAAGCGCGAGGCCCGCGAGCAGCCACCAGCCGCCGACGGACTGCACGACCGCCGCCGATCCCGTCGCATCGCAGGCCGTCAAACCCCATGGCCCCAGCGCAGAGCCGACGATCACCGCGGCGGCCACGGCCACGAGCGGCCGCCGGGGCAGGGGCTCGCGCCGCAGAAGGCCGCAGAGCCGCTGCCAGCCGATCTCGATCGCCTCCCGGCCCGCCTCGGCCATGCGAGCTGCGCGGAGCCAGAAGGCATCGACATGGTCGCAGCACCAATCGACCGCCGTATGGCCGAAATTGCGCATGGGGGATCTGCCGTGTGGGTGGCCGCAACAAGTTCCTGCTCCCCTCTATGACGAGAGCCAGCGCCCCCAGGGGCAAAAGAACAAAAGTAGTCCGCTTGCTCCGCAAGCGGATCGGGAATCCGCTTCGGGACGAAGCGGTCTACTTCGGCAGGCTGAAGCCTACCCTACCGTTTCTGCGCCTGGACGATTCTCGGGCTGCCGGCGAGGTCGCGGAGCGTCGGGGCGGCGACGAGGCCGGCTTGGCTCGCAAGCGCCGCCTCGGATGCCTCCACGGGGCCGATCTCGCAGACGAGCCAGCCGCCCGGGGCGAGCCGTTCCACGGCAGCCGCGGCCAGCCGCTCGATGACTTCGACACCCGTCGGCCCGGAGACGAGCGCCCCCTTCGGCTCGTGCAGCCGCACGTCGCGCGGCAGCGACTCGAATTCGTCGTCGCGCACATAGGGCGGGTTGCTCACGATCACGTCCCACGGCCCGGCGGCTCGCGGATGGCCGAGCAGGTCGCACTCGAGAAACTCGATGCGGTCGGCCACGCCGTGCCGCGCGGCATTCTCACGCGCCACCGCGAGCGCCTCGGCCGAGACATCGGTGGCCGTGATGACCGCCTGCGGCAGGTGCTTCGCGAGCGTGACGGCGATCGCGCCCGAGCCGGTGCCGACGTCGATGATCCGCGGCGTCATGAGCGGCTTGCAAAGATCGATGACGCGGACCACGAGACCTTCCGTCTCCGGCCGCGGCACGAGCACGGCCGGCGTGACGCGAAACGGCAGCGAGAAAAACTCGCGGCTGCCGACGAGATACGCCACCGGCTCCCCCTCGCCGCGACGCTTCACGAGCGCGCGAAACCGGCCGCGGACGGCCTCGTCGACAGGCGTGTCGAAGGCGGTGTAAAGCGCGATCCGCGGGCAGCCACGCACGTGGGCGAGCAGCACCTCGGCCTCGAGCCGCGCCGCCTCGCTCCCCTTCGCGGCGAGCCAGTCGGTCGTCCAGTTGAGCAGCCGGCCTACCGTCCAGACTTCGTCCGCCATCTCAGCACGCGCCTTTTTCCATTTCGGTCTTCCGCAATTGCCGGGCGTGCTGCTCGGTCGCCTCGATCACGAGGCCCAGCCGCCCGGCCATCACCTGGTCGAGCGTGAAGCTCTCGTTGATGCGGTGGTCGGTGAGCCGGTTTTGCGGGAAGTTGTAGGTGCGAATCCGCTGGCTGCGATCGCCGGAACCGACGAGGCTCTTCCGCTCGGCGGAACGTTTGTCGTGCTCGATTTGCCGCTGGTGTTCGTAGAGCCGCGTCTTCAGCACCCGCAGGGCCTTGGCGAGATTCTTGTGCTGGCTCTTTTCGTCCTGGCACTGCACCACGATGCCCGTGGCCATGTGGGTGAGGCGGACGGCCGAGGCGGTCTTGTTGACGTGCTGCCCGCCGGGGCCGCTCGCGCAGAAGAGATCCTTGCGGTATTCGTCGGGCGACAGCGAAACCTCCACGTCCTCGGGCTCCGGCAGCACCGCCACCGTGGCGGCGGACGTGTGGATGCGGCCCTTGGTTTCGGTGTCGGGCACCCGCTGCACGCGGTGGCCGCCGCTCTCATATTGCAGTTTGCGGAAAACGTTCTCCCCGGAGACGCCGAGGACGAGCTCCTTGAAGCCGCCCAGCTCGGTGGGGCTCGCGTCCATCACCTCGATGTCCCAACCCACCTCGGTGGCATAGCGGCGATACATCTCGTAGAGGTCGCGCACGAAGAGCGCCGCCTCGTCGCCGCCCGTGCCGGCCCGCAGCTCCATGATGCACCGCGCGCGGTCGGCGTCCTGATCGTCGGAGCAGAAATCGACGAGCTCGTCCCATTCCTTCTCGCGGCGAGCCGCGATCTCGGGCAGCTCCGCCTCGGCGAGCTCCTTCAATTCCTGATCACCCCCGCGCCGCATCTCCTCGAGCTCGGAGATCTGCCGCTCGAGCCCGACGAAGCCGCGGTATTTCCGGGCGAGCTTGGCGAGCGTGCCGTGCTCGCGGGCGATGGCCGCGAGCTTTTGAGGCTCCGCGAGCACCACCGGATCGATCATGGCGCGTTCGAGTTCCTCGAACCGGGCAAGTTTGGCTTCGAGTTGGTCGCGCATGGGGGGGAGGGAAAAGGGTCCGGCAGGCTTTTCCCGCGGGCAGTCAGGAAGCGGCCGTGTCGGCAGCGGCCTTCTTGCCCTTCTTCAGGCTGGCGTAGCCGGCACCGGCGAACTTCGACTTGAACTTCTCGATGCGGCCGGCCGTGTCGACGAACTTCAGTTTGCCGGTGAAGAACGGATGGCAGACATTGCAGATGTCGACCTTGAGTTCGGGCACCGTGCTGCGGGTCGTGAACGAATTGCCGCAGCCGCACCGGACGACCGTGTCGATGTAGTTGGGGTGGATGCCGTCTTTCATGGTCTCGTCCTTCGAAAACTGAATTCGCCTTTCCTCGGGGAACCGAGGTAGCCCCTTGGGGGGAACTGGGCCTTCGGGGAATCCCAAAGGATAACGCTTCATGGCCTCGCGGGCAACGCGGGTGTCGGATTCGCCGTTTTCCCGATGCGATCCGCGAGGATTCGGCTGCCGAAACGCTGCGGCGAGGCGTCGGCCCGCAGGAGCGAAACGGCCGCCGCGGTGTCGCCGAGCGCGAGCGTGGCGCGGGCGAGGTTCACGCGCGCGGCGTCGGCCCAGCGGCCGTCCGGCGCGGCGTCGAGCGTCATGCGGCCCAGGTAATCCACCGCCGTTTCGTATTCCCCTTCGCCCAGCGTGAGGATGCCGAGCCAGTAGGTGGCATCCTCCTTCATCTGGTCGTAGAGCCGCCGCGCCGTGTCCACCTGCTCCGGTGGCACCCGCTTGAGCGCCTCGGCGAGCACGCTGCTCGAGGGCCGCGCGAGCAGGTAGGCGGCTTTCGCCCCCTCGGGGCCGTCGAGGTCGCCGCGAAACTCCCGCAGCCGCGCCGCATAAAGCGGCCGGATGCTCCGTCCGGCGTCCATCCCCGTGGGCGCGAGGGCCACCGCGAAGACCGCCAATTCGCGACGGCCGGCGACGGCGAGCGCCACCGGATTCTCCCGCCGGCGTTGCTGCGTCTCCCAGGGAAACTCCCATATCCTCACGCAGCCCCTCACGCGGCCGGCCGTCTTTTCCCCCGGCAGGGCATCGACCGCCCGCGCGCCGAGCGCCGTTGCGTCGATGGCGAGATCCATCCGACGAACCCCCGCAAGACGTCCATCGAGCAGGTGCATCCGCCGCGCCAGCTGCTCGCGCGTGGCGGGCACGAGCACCGAAAGCTCGGCGATGTCGGCCGCCTGAATCGGATAGGACCGGTCGGGGAGGTCGAGGCCGCGGAGGATCGCGGGATCGCTCGCGGCCTGCCGCGCCGTCGCCACGCCCGTGCCGGCCGGGCCGGGGATCGGCAGGCCGTAGGTCGGCTCGAACAGGTAGGCCTCGCCGCCGGCGATCAATGCCGGAATCCAGGGCCGCAGGGTGCCGGCGGAGGCGTCGCCGGTGGCGAGCATCACGCCCTCGAGGCCGGCATGCCGAAGCAGCTCGAGAAAGATCCAGGCCCGCTGCGGACCGCTGGCGCGGCCGGAGAGCAGGATTTCGCCGGGGAGAAACCAGCGGCTGCCCGGGTTGGCTGCCGTCGGCACCATCGGCGGATCGCTCGCGATCGCCAGTGACCGCACCGTCCAGTCGAAGAGCTTTTGCGCCACGTCGATGTCGTCGATCGCATCGCCGCGGGCCGTGGCCGCGATGTCGGCCAGCCAGCGCTGGTCGCGGAGCGCGGGGATGTCGTTGACCGCGTCGAACGTGCTGCTCGAGAGCGTGTCCGCCGCGTCGCCGCGGAGATTCGCCGGGAGCGTCTCGAGCAGCGGATCGAGTTTCCAGGCCACCGCGCGATCGCCTCCTTCCAGGGTGACGGCGTGGCTCCACTGGTTGATCCTGTCAAACACCTGCGCGAAAGCCGAGGCTTCGTCGTAGCCTTCGAGCCGCCCCAACACCGCCATCGCGCCGTCGAGCAGACGATCGCGAACGGCCTGGGGCACCGCCGCGGTGACGCGGACGGCCTCGTCGGCACCGGGCACCGTGCGGCCGTGGTCCGACGGCGCGGTGCGACCGCCGCAGCCACCGAGGCCGCAGCAAGCGATGGCCAGCGCGCAACCCTGCAGCCAGCGACGGATCATGCCTGCGGCCTCTGCTCTGGATTGCCTCGGAGCCGCGCCTCGTGGACCAGGAGCACCCGCTCGAGCACGCCGTGCAGGGCGTCGAGCGGCACCATGTTGGGGCCGTCGCTCGGGCTCGAATCGGGGTCGGGATGGGTCTCGAAAAACACGCCGTCGATCCCGACCGCCGCGGCCGCGCGGGCCAGCGGCTCGACGAGCGTGCGATCCCCCCCGGTGGCGCCGCCGAGGCTCGCCGGCTGCTGCACGGAATGCGTGGCGTCGAAGATCACGGGCACCCCGAGCGACCGCATCGTGATCAGCCCGGCGAAATCGTTGACGAGCCGTCCGTAGCCGAAGAACGTGCCCCGCTCGCAGAGCATGATGTCGCGGCAGCCGCCGGCGAGCAGCTTGGCCACGGCATGCCGCATGTCGCCCGGCGCGAGAAACTGCCCCTTCTTCACGTTCACGGCCCGTCCCGTGGCCGCAGCCGCGAGCAGGAGGTCGGTCTGCCGGCAGAGGAAGGCGGGGATCTGCAGCAACTCGCAGACCTGCCCCGCCGCTGCGGCCTGCTCGGGGAGATGGATGTCGGTCGTCACGGGGAGGCCGGTCTGCTGCCGCACCTTGTCGAGCACGGCCAGCCCCTCGTCGACCCCCAAACCGCGAAACCCGCCGCCGCTCGTGCGGTTGGCCTTGTCGAACGATGCCTTGAAGACGACCTGAATCGGAAGCCGCTGCGCGAGCACCGCGAGCGCCTCGGCGATCTTCAGGCAGAGCGACTCGCTCTCGATGACGCAGGGGCCGGCGATGACCAGCAGCGGGTAACCGGGGCCGCAGTGGTGGCGACCAATGACGGCCGGCAGGCGCGGATTCACGACCAAGTCTCCGAGGGAAAGCAGCGGCGCGCCGGAGCAATGCTCCTCCGGGCGCGACCAAATCATACAGGTCTCCGGCCAACGATCACGGTGCGGCAGCCCACCGGCGGCTGAAACCGACGCAAATTGCAACGCGGTGTGGCGAAATCGAACGCGCCGCCCCCGCGAACAGTCCGGCGGCGGAAACCGCGAAAAACGGCTGCCGCATGCACGCCGAACCCAAAATCAAGCCCGCGATGCCACACGCAGGAATTTTTGTGGGCGGGCCGGGCTTTGGCACGCGGGATGCATCTCTTTGAAGGTCGTCGGGGATCTTCGGATTTCCGACACCCACTGACTCGAGACACACACGTCTTCAAGGTGGGGCCTCCGACTTCCTTCTGGCCGTGCGGTCGCTTGCCCCTGACCCGCATGTCCATGGCAGGGCGCTCCTGCCGAGTCTGAGGCCCCACTTTTTTTATTGCGCCGCCGGTGGGCGCCCTGACTCTTGACGCTGGCCCTGTTTCTGCGCTATTTTTGCAGGATTCCGGCCGTTCCCATCGGTTCCTCATCGGCCGATAGCCCGGCCACCGCCAGCGTAGCTTCAATTGGCAGAGCACCGCATTCGTAATGCGGGGGTTGCGGGTTCGACTCCCGCCGCTGGCTCTCGATTCTCGATTTTTCGCACGAACCCACGAACCCACGAACGCACCGTTCCCCCGTCCTTCGCAAAAGGCATTCCTCGATGACTGCAACCGCCGCCCTCGACATTCGCGACCTCGTTACCGGCACCGGACCGTTTGGCCCCGCCGAGATCCGCCACCTCCTGGAAGCCCTCGGTGCCGAAGCGGCCGCCCACCGCGACCTGCGGCTGGCGGTGCAGGAACTGGACAATGCCGGCGAACGCAGCCCGGCGGCGGCGGTGCGGCTCGGCGTCTGCCAGTATCTGCTCGGCCGCTCGCAGGCGGCGCTCGACACGCTCAAGTCGAGCGACGGCAGCGCGCTTGCCCTCTTTTATCAGGGGCTGGCCCACGCGTCGCTCGGCGCGACCGACGCCGCCCACTACGAAAAGGCCCGCGAGGCCTTCGCCGGGGCGCGGAAGGCCGGCTACGACGCCGCCGCATGCGACGTCGCCGCCGCCGAGGCGCTGCGCTCCGAGGGCCGTCTCGACGACGCCGCGAAGGCGATCGAAAAGGTCGAGAAGCGCGATGGTTCCGCCGATTACTGGGCCCTCAAGGGCTCGCTCCTCGCCGAGCAGGGCGGGGGGCTCGTCGACACCGTCGCAGCCCTCGAAAAGGCGATTGCGCTCGATGCCGGCCATCCGACGGCCCTGTTCGCGCTCGGCGTGATCAACGACCGGCTCGGCAACGACGACGAGGCGAAGAGCTGCTACGAACGGTCGCTGAAGCGGTATCCGGCGACGGTCGGGGCGCTGCTCAACCTCGGCATCCTCTACGAGGATGAAGACGACCTCGCCAACGCCCAGCGGTGCTACAAGCGGATCCTCGAGGCTTTCCCGAACCATGCGCGGGCCCGTCTCTTCCTCAAGGATTCGACCGCCGCGAGCGACCTGAAGATGGACGAGCAAGAGCTCAAGTCGCGGGATCGGCTCGACCAGGTGATGAGCCTGCCCGTCACCGATTTCGAGCTCTCGGTCCGCAGTCGCAACTGCCTGCAGAAGATGGGCATCATGACGCTCGGCGATCTGGCGCGGACCTCCGAGACGGAACTGCTCGAGAGCAAGAACTTCGGCGAAACGAGCCTCGTCGAGATCAAGGAGATGCTGGCCTCGAAGGGCCTGTCGCTCGGCCAGCTCGCCGCTGCCGTCGTCGCCGAGGAGCCGGCCGGCGAAGCGGAGGCCCCGTCGGCCGACGAGCAGGAAATCTATTCGCTGCCGATCACCGAGCTGAATCTCTCGGTGCGGGCCCGCAAGTGCACGACGAAGCTCGGCATCGCCACGATCGGCGAACTCGTGCGGCGGACGGGCGAGGATCTGATGGAGTGCAAGAACTTCGGCGTCACGAGCCTCAACGAGGTTCGCGAAAAGCTCACCGAACGGGGCCTGAAGCTCCGCGGCGACTGACCGCCGGCAGGGATCTCCGCGGCCCCGGCCGCGAAATAAAACGCCATAAAACGATGCCTTTGGCGCCGTACGAACCCCCCGAAAGGGCGGGTGATTGTTTGCGTTTTGTCGCGTTTCTCGGTAGCGTTGGATCAGCGGTTCATCGAGACCCATCATCCACCGGGGACCCTGCCTTGACCACGGCCAGCCTGAAGGAAAAGCCCGTCCGCGATCTTGCGCGGATGGCGAAGCAGCATGGCGTCACCGGCTGGCATTCGATGCGCAAGGACCAGCTCATCAAGGCCTTGATCCGCAAGGCGAAGGCCCGTCGCCCGGTCACCGACGCCACCCCCTCGACGGCCCGCAAGCTCGTGGAGCGGCAGGCCGAGGCGGTCGGGCCCACGAAGGGGATGCGCGACGCCGTCGTCGCGCAGCGGCTGCAGGAGGCCCGCGACCGGCTCGCCCGCGTCAAGAATCTCTCGACGCCCCCCGAAAACGGTCGTGCCTCCCGCGCGGTTCGCGATCGGATGGTGGTGATGGTGCGCGGCCCCCACTGGATTCACGCATTCTGGGAAGTGGGCCCGCGGAGCATCGCCCGGGCACAGGCGGCCCTCGGCTCCGATTGGCACGCGGCCCGGCCGGTGCTGCGGCTCTTGGAACTCGAGAACGGCCTCATGGGATCGCCGTCGGAGCGGGTGGTGCGCACGATCCCCGTTCACGGCGGCGTGAAAAACTGGTTCATCGACATCCGCGAGCCGCTCCGCTGCCGCGTCGAGATCGGTTATGCCACGCCGGCGGGCCGCTTCCACGCGCTCGCCCGCAGCAACGCCGTCTCCACGCCCGCCGGATCGCAATGCGACACCCTCGACGCCCACTGGGGCGACATCGCCGCCAACTGCGAGAAGATCTACTCGATGAGCGGCGGTTTCTCGCCGGAGAACAACAGCAGCGAGCTGCAGGAGCTCTTCGAAGAGCGGCTGCGCCGGCCGATGGGCCCGCCGGCCTCGCGCCGGCCGCCGTCGGAATCCGAGTCCGGCGAAGAGCGGACGAGCGACTTCCAACTGGAGGTCGATGCCGAGATGATCGTCTACGGCGTCACCCAGCCGGGCTCCTACGTGACGCTGCAAGGCGAGCCGGTGAAGGTGCAGCCCGACGGCACGTTTCGCGTGCGGGTCGACCTGCCCAACAAGCGGCAGGTGTTGCCGATCATCGCCAGCACCGCCGACGGCGTGGAGCGGCAGACGGTGGTGCTCGCCGTCGAGCGCAACACCAAGTCGATGGAGCCGCTCGGCCGCGACGCCTTCGACGGTTGATGCGATCCAGATGACGAGGCGCGGGGGTCGGCGGAAGCTCGCGGAGCTTCTGGACCGAGTCTTCGAGGGCCACCGCGACGCGACTTCTGCCGCCCACGAGCCGGTGCTACACCAAAAGCGACTGGGCTCTACAATAGTGAATCGAAAGGAGCGTGCGGCGATAAGTTTTCTGCCATGTTCGTGTTGCGTCGAACCATGCCGGTGAGCTCTTAACGAGGCTCGTTGGGGCCCAAGGGTTCTGGCCGCGTGTACAGCCGGAGGCGTCGGCTCGTCCGTCGTCGCTCGGATCACATGCCCCGGAATCCAAGGCACCCCCGTCTTTTTATCGACGAGCTCTCCGCATTCCCCGGCGCCACGGCATTGCGGTGGAAAACTTATCGCCGCCCGCTCCCCACCGGCTTCCGAGCTTCCTTCTTGGCCCATGGGGCGAAGAGCGACTCCGGCGACTCCTTGAAGACGTCGGCAAACGCCTTGTCGAACGGAGCCCCGGCGTCGAGCGCTTCGATGACCGCCCGCAGCCGCGCTTCCGACTTCGCGATGAACGGAATGAAGCCGCCGCCGATCGCCGCGATCGCCACCGGACCGGCGCGGCCGCCGAAATAATCGTCGGACGACTCGAGCCGCTGCAGATGCTCGAAGGGCTCGCGGCGCCAGGCTTTCACGATCGGTGCCTTGGGGCTCACCTTCATGGCCACCATTCTCCCGGCGCCGCTGGCGAACCAGGCCGGCGCGCCCCGGGCCGCGAACGCCGCGGCGGCGATCTGCTCGGCGGCGACCGCCTCGACGGTCGCGGCCGTGTCATCCTGCTCGGCCGGCGGCAAGACGAACGCTCCGTAGGCGACATCGCCGATCATGCCCGCGTTGGCCACGAGCCCCTTGGGCCGCTCGTCGCGGAGGAGCACCTCCCAAAACTCCGAGTAATCGACCGGCTTGGCAAGCACGTAGACGGCGATGCCCCCTTTCACGACCGGCGCATCCGCGCTGACGAGCAACCGCCGCACCGCCCCCACAGCCTTCTCGCCGGCAGTGGCGGCCGCCGTCATTTCCGCCGCGCTCGCATTGCCGATGACGACGAGGCCGTCGCGCGGCTCGACGATCGGCCGCTCATCGGGCAACGCCCGGCGCCAGATTTTTTCGGCCGCCTCGAAGCGATGCCTCAACAGTTGATCGTGCGGCATCGACCGCACCCGGCCGGCCGACACGACCGCCGCGAGCGTGTCTTGGTCCGAGAGCAGGTCGAGCTTGGCCCCCTGGTCGATCCATCGCTCCACGCGGGCGATCACGTCGGCCGCAAGCGGTGGCCTTCCGATCGGCATCCGCTGTCCTTCGATGTCCATGCCCTTGATCTTCTGCACGAGCAGGCTCTCCGCCCCCTTGCCGGCGACGATCGCGGGGCCGCTCTGCCCGCCACGCATGAGCCGCGCGAAGGCCGTCACCGAAAAGCCCGCCCTGGGGCGATCGTCGCCATGGCAGCCGCTGCAGCTCTCCAAGAGCGCCGGTGCGACCTCGGAGGCGAACGAGACGTCGGCGGCCGATCCGCTCCGGGCCGTCAGCAGCCAGACGGCGACGAGCAGGGGTATCGTCGCTGGCAGTGAGGCGCGGCGTCGCATGTCGATCTCCCGAATGGCGACGGCGGTGACGGGTTACCGCCGAAACAGTCCGACCCAGGGCCCGCCGAAGATCGCACCGACGACGAACGCCACGACGCCGACCACGGGCACGACGATCGCGAGAGCATAAACCGCCCAACGCGGCAGCGTCACGCCCACGGGAACGGCGATCGCAGCATCCGCTGCTTCTGACGCGTCGTGCACGCCGGCGGCCGGCAGCCGAAATCCCGGATCGGCGAAGACGCCCCCCGGCGCCGCCTCGAGCGCGGCGATCGACGCCTCGACCTCGCGAGTCTCGAATGTCGTCTTGGCGTTGCCCGCGCCGCGCTGCATGCCCGGCACCACCACGCGGGTCCGGCACTTGGGGCAGGGGACCGTCGTTCCGCCCCAGCGGGTGGGCACGTGCAGTTTCGCCCGGCACCCCGTGCAGCGGAATTCAATCGGCATCGCCGGGCCCCCGCCCGGGCTCGTCGTCGAGCCGCCGCGGCGATCGCGCGGGCGGCTGGTCGAGCGCGGAAACGCCGCTGGCCACCGCGGTGGCGATCACGGCCGTGAGCCAGAGCACGGCCAGTCCGAGCGCCACGCGGCCGCACACGGCGCCGCCGGTTCCGTCGCCGAGCGAATCGAGCAGCGCGCCCAGGCCGAAGACGACCGACATCGCCACGGGAAGGAGCAGGGAGGAGGCCACGCCGACCAGCAGGATTCGCCTGAACACTCCTCGCATGAGCCAGATTTTCCTCAGGTGGTCGAAGCTGCCGTGGTCGAACTTGCCGATGGATTGTGCGACGGTGGCAGGCCCATCGTCAAGAAACACCCACTCGCGCTACACTGGAACGATGCTTCAGCGACGCCCACGCCCCTGGCCAGGTCTCCTCCTCGCCCCGGCCCTGCTTCTGGCCGGCGGCCTGGCGGCTCCACGAGCGGCGGCGGATCGGGTCGAGCTCTCCGACGGCCGCGTGCTCGAGGGCCGCTTCGTGATGCTGCCGGGCGTGGCCCTCGACCCGGCGATCGAAGCGGCCCGCGGCAACCCCGCCGGCACGCCGATCCTGATGTGCGACGACGAGCTCACCCGCACGATGGTCTCCAAGCGGCGGGTCGTGAAGGTGGAGGAATCCGAGCCCGGCCCCGGCCTCGAGCGGATCGACATTCCCCAGCGGGTGCCGGAGAACGGCCGGCGGGTGACGGCCGTGGGCGGCATCGTGGAGACGACGCCATTCGACGAATTCGGCCGGCGGGTCATCGGCCTCGCCACGGCTTCCGGCCGGGTCGACCTCGTACAGGGCATCACGCGGATCACGCCGCGCTGGACGCGCGTGGAGGGGATCGCGACGGAGCATCCGGTGCTCCTCGACATGCGGGTCGCCACGTCGTCGATCCCGCGGGATGTCTTGCGGCGGGTCATCGATCAGCACATCGACCGCACGGATCCCAACCAACGGCTGCGGGTCGTGCGGCTGCTCCTGCAGGCCGAGCGGTATGAAGACGCCCGCCAGGAACTCGATGCCGTGCTGGCCGGCTTTCCCGATCTGGCCAGCCTCGCCGCCGAGCGCAAGGGGCTCGCGGAACTGGCGGCCGCCAAGCTGCTCGACGAGATCCTGATGCGGAGCCGGGCCGGCCAGGACCGCTTCGCGATGCAGTTGCTCGCCGATTTTCCCGCCACCGACGCCGGCGGCGAAGTGGTCGAGGCGGTGCGCGAAGCCCGCGATGCCTACCGGGAGCGGCAGGAGCGGGCCCGCCTGCTCGTGCAGGCGATTCGCGAGCGGCTCGCCGCCACTGGCGATGCGGCGGGCGACTCCCCCGCGGCGGGCATCGTCGAAGAGATCGGCCGCGAGCTCTCGTTTTCCTCGCTCGATCGGCTTGCGGCGTTCGAACGGCTCGGCACCGATCCCACGCTGCCCGCCGACCGGGGGCTGGCGATCGCCATCTCCGGCTGGCTGCAAGGCGCCGCCGACGCCACCGACAACCTCAAACTCGCGGTCTCGGCCGGGCGGGTCCGCGACCTCGTCCGCGACTACTTGCGGGAGCACGATGCGGAGGCGCGCCGGCGGCTGCGCGTGAAGCTCGGTGGCGAGGAGGCGTTTTCTCCGGCCACCGTCGCCAGCATCGCCCGGCAGATGCGGCCGCCGCTCGATCCTCCGGCGGCGATCGCGCCGGGGCTCCACGAGGTCGAGGTGCCGGCCCGCGAGGGCGGGCCGCCGGTGCGATGCCTGGTGCAACTTCCGCCTGAATACGATCCGTTGCGCCGCTACCCCGCGATCGTGACGCTGCATTCCGCCTGGTCCACGCCGGCCAACCAGATCGAGTGGTGGGCCGGACAGCCCGGCCCCGAGGGCATCCGCCGCGGGCAGGCCGCG
>JBIIOM010000168.1:0-5814 GCA_044336925.1 Pirellulales bacterium | reverse complement strand
GCGGAGAAACGCGTCGCGTCAGACGCCCACGCGGCGGCCTTCGGCCTGGCTCGCGGCGGCGGCCTGCACGATCCGCATCGCCTTGAGACTGTCGTCGAGGCCGCTCACGGCGCGGACGAGGCTCGTCACCTTGCGATGAAACTGCACGAGCATGTGCTCCCCCACGGGCCGCTCGCTTTCGAGCGATTCCTGGTGGCGGCCGGCCGCATCGAACCAGACGAGGCTCGATGGCATGTCGATGAAGGCGATGCCGTTCTCGCAGACCACCTGCAGGGCAGGGGGGGGACGGAATCCGACCGCCTCTTCCCACTGCCGCGGCATGTAGTAGCCGCAGCTGATCTGCGCGATCGCGCCGTCGCCGGGCCGGCCGGTCTGCGAGAAGTCGAGGCTCATCATCTGGTAGTCGTCGATCTCCGCGCCGGGCGTCTCGGCATGCCGGACGGCGACCACGCTCGTCGGCTCGGTGCCCGCGGCATAGCGGCACCAGTCGACGAGCTCCATCAGATCGCGGGCTTCGCTGGCACGATCGCGCGGCGGGGCGGCGGCGGCGACGGAAAGCGGCACCCGGCGGTGGCAGAACAGCATCCGCGGCTGGCCGAGGCGCGTGGCGATCAACTCCTTCAGCCGGATCGTGGCCGGGGCATGGCGCCTGGGCAATTCGGCCATGAAGGCGATCCCCGACTCCTCCACGCGGCGGCGCAAGAGCTGCACCTCGTCGTGATCGACGGGAAACGAGATCGCGGAATAGACCGCCTTGCCGAAGTCGCAGGCGGCGAGGATCGGCGCGGCGCCATACCACTGGTCGGAAAGGTAGAGGATCGCATCGATGTCGTCGCGGGAGGCCAGGGCCCGGTAGCCGTCAACGGGCACCGCGCTCACCTCGGCGGCCGCCCGCTCCGCCCGATGGGCCACCTGTTCACAGATGCCGCGGACCTCGAAGCGGTCGGCGAGGCTCCGCAGCGCCGGCAGGTAGCGCGATTCCCACTGGCCGCCGAGCCCCACGATGCCCACTCGGAGCTTCATGAAGCGGCTCCCGGAACGGCCTGGGGCGCCGCGAGTTCGAGGGCCATCGCCTTGTCGGAGATGTCCTTGCGGCACCAGGCGCCCTGCCAGCGGATCTCGCGAACGGCCGTATAGGCCTGCAGCTTTGCCTTGGCGAGCGACTCGGCCACGGCCGTGACGGCGAGCGTCCGGCCACCGTCGCTCACGACGACGCCATCGACGAGCTTCGTCGCCGCATGAAACACCTCGACCCCCTCGACCTTGCCCGCAGCCTCCAGGCCGCGGATCGGCCGGCCCTTTTCCACGGGCCCGGGGTAGCCCTCCGAAGCCATCACGACCGTCACGCTCGCGCCGTCGCGCCACGTCGGCGGCTCGACCGTCTCGAGCCGCCGATCGGCGGCCGCGTCGAGCAGGTCGAGCAGGCTCGACTCGAGCCGCACGAGCAGGGCCTCGCACTCCGGGTCGCCGAAGCGGGCATTGAATTCGAGCACCTTCGGCCCCTGTGCGGTCAGCATGAGGCCCGCGTAGAGCACGCCTTGAAAAGGCACCTTCGACCGCCGGAGCGAGTGGACGGTGGGAACCATGATCCGCGCCTCGATGTCGGCGAGCAGTTCGGCATCGACGAAGGGAGTCGGGCAGTAGGCGCCCATGCCGCCGGTGTTGGGACCTTGATCGCCGTCATAAGCGGCCTTGTGATCCTGCAAGGGCGGCAGCGTGACGATCGTGCGGCCGTCGGTGATCGCCATCACGCTCACCTCCATGCCGTCGAGCTTCTCCTCGATGAGGATGCCCTTCGCCGCCGCCGAGAACTGCGGATCCCCGCCGAGCGTCGCCACGGCCTCGAGGGCCGTCGCGCGGTCGCCGCACACGAAGACGCCCTTGCCGGCGGCGAGTCCGTCGGCCTTCACCACCACCGGCATGTCTTCGCGCGCCTCGAGAAACTCCCGCGCGGCCGCCACCGACCGAAACTCCTGAAACATCGCGGTCGGCACGTCGCCGCGGTGCAGGATCTGCTTGCAGAACAGCTTGCTGCCCTCGAGTTGCGCCGCCTTGGCGGTGGGGCCGAAGACCCGCAGGCCGGCGGCCGTGAAGGCATCGACGATCCCGGCGACGAGCGGCGCTTCCGGGCCGACGACGGTGAGATCGACGCCGCGTTCCAGGGCGAGCTTCACGAGGCCTCGAATGTCGGTCGCGGCCACGGCGACATTCTCGGCGATCGCCGCCGTCCCCGCGTTGCCGGGCGCCACGATCACCTCCGCGCCGTCGCGGGCGAGCTTCCAGGCGAGGGCATGTTCGCGGCCGCCCCCCCCTACGACTAAAACACGGCGGGATGCGGGCACGGGCGGATCCTTCCTCGAAGAGGGAGCGAACTGACGATTGACGACGGCCGCGGATTGTGGCGGTATCACCGCCGCCTGGGCAAGGAGGGACAGTGTTGCGGGGGGTTCCGGGGCACGCTGACGTTGACACCTCTGCCGCGGTCGATACAGTTAAAAGGAGTTCGTGAAAAAAATCACGAACTTGGGAAACGCGTCCGAAAACGATGTTTTTGGGCGGATTTTGGATCCCGGCAAGGCAGGCCGACGAGTCACCGTCCACCGGCCTCTTGCGGGGACTCGCGCGAGGCGAACCGATGGCAGACAAGAAGAAGATGTCGGTCGCGGAAATTCTCGCGGCCGCGCGTGCGCAGAAGGGGGGCGAATCGCCCCCCGTAGCCGAACCGGCCGCAGCCGCGGAACCCGCAGCCGAACCAGCCGCCGCGGCCGAGCAGCCGGCCGCAAAACCCGCCGCCGCGAAGCCGGCAGCCGGCGGTCGCCCGAGCGTGGCCGACATCATGAAGCTCGCGCGTGAGAAGGGCGCCGCCGCCCCCGCCGAAAAGCCGGCGAGCAAACCGGCCGCAGGAAAGCCGGCCGCGGAGAAGCCGGCCGCAAAGCCCGCCGCCGCGAAACCAGCCGCTGCCAAGGCCGCCGCGCCCAAGGCGGCCGTCGTCCGCGATACCGCCAGCATCCTTGCCGCTGCTCGGGCGGGTGCGAAGCCGGGCCCCGTGAGCAAGGCCGACGCACCTGCGCGGCCGGAACCACGTCCGAAGCCTGCGGCAGAGCATGCCGCCAAGGCGGCGCCAGCCCTCAAGGCAGTGCCCCCCAAGCCGTTGAAGCCGGTCGTCAAGAAGGCGGCCGAAGGAGAGGAAGACCGCCGCGGATTCCTCGAGATGGCGCTCGGTTCGTTCATGGCGATGGGATTCACGGCCCTGTCGGTCACCGGCGGCCTCTTCACGCTGGGGCTCGCCCGCTTCATGTTCCCCAACGTCCTCGCCGAGCCGCCGAGCCGGTTCAAGGTGGGGTTCAAGGAGGGCTTCCCCTCCGGCAAGGTCGAGACGAAATACGTCGCCCAATACGGCGTCTGGGTCGTCAACAGCGAGGTCCAGGGGCAGCAGCAGATCTACGCCCTGAAGACCGTCTGCACCCATCTCGGCTGCACCCCCAACTGGCTCGAGGCCGAGCAGAAGTTCAAGTGCCCCTGCCACGGCAGCGGGTTCTACAAGGATGGCGTCAACTTCGAGGGGCCGGCTCCGCGTCCGCTCGAGCGCTATGCGATCCGCGTCTCGGATGACGGCCAACTCGAGGTCGACAAGAGCCGCACTTTCCAAGAGGAAATCGGCCAGTGGGCCGACCCCGATTCGTTCATCACGGTCTGACCTCCCATACCGCCCCCCCCGACAGCGAAGTCCTGATTCATGGCCATCGGCGAAACCATCCGCAACTCCCAGATCTGGAAGAGCATCTTCCGCCATCCGATGCCGCTCGATCGGCGCAACCGGATCGTGGTGATGCTCACCAATTTCTTCCTCCACCTGCATCCGGTGTCGATCAAGAAGCAGGGCATCGCCCTGTCGTTCACCTGGTGCATGGGTGGCGTGACCTTCTTTCTGTTTCTCGTGGAGACGGTCACGGGCGTGCTCTTGATGTTTTATTACCGGCCGACGCTCGAGTGGGCCTACAACGACATCCTCGCCCTGCGCGACGTGACGAGCCTCGGCATCCTCCGCGAATTGCATCGCTGGGGGGCGCACGCGATGGTGATCACGACCTGGCTCCACATGTATCGCGTGTTTCTCACCGGCAGTTACAAGCCGCCGCGGGAATTCAACTGGGTGATCGGCGTGATCCTGCTGTTGCTCACGCTGCTTCTTTCGTTCACCGGCTACCTGCTCCCCTGGGATCAACTCGCCATCTGGGCCATCACGGTGGGCTCCAACATGGCCCGTGCCACCCCGATCCTCGGATACGAGGGCCCGGGTCAGCAGCTGCTCACGATCGGTGGCATCGACATGATCACCGACGCCTCCGACGCGCGGTTCGGCCTGCTCGGCGCGCGGTTCGTGGGCGAGGAGACGCTCAACCGTTTCTACGTGCTCCACTGCATCGCGATTCCCCTGGCCGTCGCGCTCCTGCTGGCCATCCACTTCTGGCGCGTGCGAAAGGACGGCGGCATCAGCGGCCCGCTGTAAACCCACCCCATGCATTCCAACGGCCTGTTTCTCAAGGACGTCGCCGGCTTTCTCGGCTCGTATTACACCGGCCTGGCGGTCATGAACGCGATCGCCGCGCTGCTCCTCTGGCGGAAGCACGGCAAGCCGGGCTGGGCCATCACGTGGGCCGTGTTCTCCGGCGCGATGATGATCCTCGCGAGCCTGGCGCTCTCCGGCTCGGAAAGCCTCGTGCCCGGGCTGCCGCTCAGCGTGCGCACCCTCGTCAACAAGCTTTCAGGTCCGGTGCTCTACACGCTGGGCACCACCGCCCTGTTCACGATCCTCTTCGTCTTCCGCAAGTTCTTCGTGCAGCCGATGGCGGCCTGGGCGGTGCTCAACGCGGCGCTCGTGCTGATGGGCCTCTCAATGGCCGACGAGAATTTCGCGGCCATCGTCATGAAGCCCGACAACGTGCCGATCGTGGGGCTCGTCTTCCTGCTGGCCTTCTTCACCTGGGTGGCCACGAAGCAGGCCGTCGTCAACGACGAGCGGATCGCCCAGGGGCTGCCGCCGATGGAAAAGCTCGACGACGAAAAGGTTCTCGTCTGGCCCGATCTGGTCTACACGGAGCTCATCTGCATGGTGGCCGTCTCGGCCTTCCTGCTCGTGTGGGCGATCTTCCTGCCGGCCCCGCTCGAGGAGCCGGCCTCCAGCGTGAAGACCCCCAATCCCTCGAAGGCCCCGTGGTACTTCCTCGGCCTCCAGGAAATGCTCGTCTACTTCGACCCCTGGTATGCGGGCGTCGTGCTGCCGAGCCTCGTCGTCTTCGGGCTGATGGCGATGCCCTATCTCGACTTCAACAAGAAGGGCAACGGCTACTACTCGATCGAAGAGCGGAAGTTCAGCTATCTCGTCTACCAGTTCGGGTTCTTCGAACTCTGGATCACGCTCATCATCCTCGGCACGTTCCTCCGTGGCCCCAACTGGAATTTCTACGGGCCGTTCGAATATTGGACGCCGTACAAGGTCGAGGTCCTCAATAACGTCGACCTGCCGCAACTCTTTTGGGTGAACCTGCTCGACCGGCCGCTCCCGCGGGCCCCGCAAGGCGCCAGCACGCTCGTGCAGATCAGCACCATCCTGCTCCGCGAGGCGCCCGGCCTGCTCGCGCTCGGGGCCTACCTGGTGCTCCTGCCGCCGCTGCTCGCCGTCACCGTCTTCCGCGGTTTCTTCCAGAAGATGGGCTTCATTCGCTACATGATCATGGCGAATCTGATGCTGCTCATGCTCTCGCTGCCGCTGAAGATGATTCTGCGCTGGACGTTGAACCTGAGATACATCGT
>JBIIOM010000167.1:0-5822 GCA_044336925.1 Pirellulales bacterium | reverse complement strand
ACCGGCAGGTGATGCTCTGGCACGACGCGCTCGTCGACGGCGAGCCGCGGATCGTGGGCGGGCAAAACATCATGGTGCCGGAGGATGCGATCCGCGCCGGCAAGCATTATCCGGCCCGCGGCGGCGACCTCGCCCGCCAGCTTTTCCCGGTGGTGATCGCCGACGAGAAGCAGGTGAACCCGAACGTGAAGCCGGACGACGCCTGGGGCTGGCTGCCTCCGCCGCTCGTGGGCGAGGGCCGCAAGGTGCAGTCGGGCTGGCTGCACAAATTCCTGCTCAACCCGCACCCGATCCGGCCGCCCGTCGTGATGAGGATGCCGAAGTTCAACTTCCAGTCTTCGGAGGCGGCGGCGCTCGTCAACTACTTCGCCGCAGTCGATGGAGCCGAGTATCCGTATGTCTACGACCCGCGGCTCGACGAGTCGTCGGTCATGGTGAAGGAGCAGTCCGCTCCGGGGCATCTTCAGGGCGCGATGAAGATCGTCACGAACAATAACTACTGCGTGAAGTGCCACCTGGTGGGAGATTATGCCCCACCCGGCAATCCGAAGGCCCTCGCCCCGCAGCTCGAACGGGTGCACGAGCGGCTGCGTCCGGGGTATGTCCACGACTGGATCGCCAATCCGAAGCGGTTCCTGCCCTACACCGGCATGCCGGTCAACATCCCCTATGACAAGCCGGTGAGCCAGGATCTCTACCGGGGCACGAGCGAACAGCAGGTCGATGCGCTCACCGACCTGCTGATGCACTACGACCTCTTTGCCAAGCGGAATCTGTCGCTCGAGTCGTACCTCCGTCAGCCCCCGGCGGCACCGGCCGCCGCGGCCCCCGCCGCACAGGTTCCCGCGGCCCAACCGTCCCCGCCAAACGCGGCCCAGCCCCCGGTCCTCCGTCCGAATGACTCCCGCCGGCCCGGCGTTGCGCTAAACTGATGGTGTGTTCCGTTCGGTCGATTGTTCCCACGCCACTTCGGAGAAGAGCCATGTCCTTCCGCATGCCCGCCCTCGCCACGATGGCTGCCGTCGCGTTCACCGCCTGCCCGTTCGTCGCCTCGGCTGAGGAGTGGGGCACTCTCAAGGGCCGCTTCACGTTCGGCGGTGCCGTCCCCACGGCCTCTGAGCTCAAGGCCGACAAGGATGTCGAGGTGTGCGGCAAGCACAAACTGCTGAGCGAGGAGATGGTCGTCGGCGCCGACAAGGGCGTCGCCAACGTCGTCGTCTTCGTCCGCGACAAGAGCATCAAGGTTCATCCCGATCTCGCCGCCGCCAAGAGCGAGAGAGTCGTGCTCGACAACAAAGACTGCCGGTTCCAGCCACACGTGGCGTTCGTGCAGACCGGACAGACGCTCGTGCTCAAGAATTCCGACACCGTGGGCCACAACAGCAACGTCGCCACGATCAAGAATCCCCCGTCCAACAGCCTGATCCCCGCCGGCGGCGAGTCGACGGTCACGTTCTCGAACGACGAGGCGATTCCCGCGCAGGTCACCTGCAACATCCACCCTTGGATGAAGTCGTGGCTCGTCGTGCGGCCCAATCCCTACGCCGCCGTCTCCAAGGCCGACGGCTCGTTCGAGATCAAGAACGTCCCGGCTGGGGGCGAACTCGAACTGCAACTCTGGCACGAGAAGGCCGGCTACATCGGCGAGGTCACGATCGGCGGCAAGGCCGAGAAGATCGCGAAGGGCCGCAAGAAGGTGAAGGTCGCCACGGGCGACAACGACCTGGGAGAAATGGTTCTCAATGCAAGCCTGTTCAACAAGTAGTTTTTCGGCTCCGTTTCTCGCGGCCGTGATCGCCGTCGCCTCCGGGTGCACGGCCGATCGCGTCGTGGCCCCCTCGGCCGACGCGGAAGCCGCGCAGCAGCTGCGAATCACGCTCGCGAGCACCGGCGGGGCCGCCGGAGCCAGCGAGGCCGCCGCTTCCACGGGCACCGGCTGGGGCACGCTGAAGGGGCGGTTCGTCTTCGCCGGCAGCCCAGGAGCCCCCAAGCCGCTCGTCGTCGACAAAGACACCGAGGTCTGCTCGAAGGCCGGCATGAAGCTGCTCGATCGGTCGCTCCTCGTCGATCCGTCGACGAAGGGGCTGGCGAACGTCGTCGTCTTCGCGCGGAAGGCGAGCCGCGTGAAGAATCCCGTTCCGGAAACGCCGCTGGTCTTCGACCAGAAGCAGTGCGAGTTTCTCTCGCCGGTGTTCGCCGCCCGCGTCGGTCAGCCGGTCGACGTGCGCAACAGCGACCCGATCGGCCACAACACCAACATCGCAGGAACGGCTTTCAACCAGCTGATCCCGGCGGGGCAGGGCACCATCTACAAGCCGGAGAGCGAGACGGGGATGCCGACGATGGTCACCTGCAACATCCATCCCTGGATGAAGGCCTACGCCGTGTTTCGCAAGGATGGGTATGTGGCCGTGACCGCCGCCGATGGCTCCTTCACGATCCCCGATCTGCCCGCCGGCGAAATGATCGAGCTCCAGGTCTGGCACGAACGGTCCACGGGCCCCAACGGCGCTCTCGGCCTCGACAAGCCCGAACTCAAGTGGACGCCCAAGGGACGCTTCCAGATCAAGATCGAACCTGAAGAAATCAAGGATCTCGGGACGCTCGAGGTTCCGGCATCCGCCATCGGCACCTGACAACAACCCCGCGCATGACCATGGCCTACTTTCTCCGCCCACTTTGGATCGCCTGTTCACTCGGCTGCCTCGTCGTCGCCGTCGGATGCGGCACGACTCCCGCGGCTTCGTTTCGCCCCAACATGGTGGAGGCGACCAAGCAGCGGCTCACGCCCGCGCAAGAGAAGCAGGTCGCCACGGTGCTCCTGGCGATGTTCGGCACGCCCGACGATCCGGTCGCCCTGCCCGAAACGGGCCTCGACGAGGCGAAGCTGCGGCTGGCAGCCGGCCCGGTTCGCAGCGACATCGTCGGCCGCAAGAACGGCCTCTACCGCGAGCACTGCGCCCACTGCCACGGCATCACCGGCGATGGGCTCGGGCCGACGGCCGCCTTCCTGAATCCCTATCCGCGTGATTACCGGCCCGGTGTCTTCAAGTTCAAGAGTACGGAGCGGGCCGACAAGCCGACGCCCGCCGATCTCGTTCGCATCCTTCACAACGGCATCGCCGGCACGTCGATGCCGTCGTTCGCGCTTTTGCCCGAGGCGCAGGTCGAGGCCCTCGCGGAGTATGTGAAGTATCTGAGCATCCGTGGCGAGACGGAGCTCTCGCTCACGCGGGCCTTCTTCGAGCTCGACGACGACGCCCAGGGCAAGCTTCCCGAGACTCGCGAGTTTCTCGTCGACGAGACGCTCACGCCCATCGCCGAGAAGTGGAAGTCGGCCGCCGACGCGCGAATCGCGGTGCCGGAGATGCCGGCCGACATCGACCTCGTCGCCTCGATCGCCAAGGGCAAGGAGCTCTTCTATGGCGACAAGGCGAACTGCGTGAAGTGCCACGGCGTCACCGGCCTCGGCGACGGACAGGCGAATGACTACGACGACTGGAACAAGGCCATCGTCGAAATCAACAAGGAAGTGAAGAGCACCGCCGCCAAGGCGAAGGAAACGAGCACGGCGGGCATGAGCGCCGACGAGGCCGCCGAGCACCGCTCCCAGCTCGCCTGGCTCGAGAAATTCAACGCCGTCTTGGACGGCGACGCCCTTGCGCCGCGGACCATCCCGCCCCGCAACCTGCGCCAGGGCATCTATCGCGGCGGCCGCCGCCCGCTCGATCTCTACTACCGTATCCATGCCGGCATCAACGGCGCGCCCATGCCCGCGGCCAAGGGCACGATTTCGCCCGAAGACATCTGGCACATCGTCAATTACGTCCGTTCGCTTCCTTACGAGCTCGACGGCGAGCTCGGGGCCGACCGACCGATGGTCGCCCGCGACCGATTCTGAACGCATCCCCCGACACGCATCCGGCAGGAGACCAACCCAGTGGGCAGCCGCTTTTCAGGAATCTTCTGGAGCCTGTTGTTTCTCGCCGTTCCTGTGCTCGGCGTGGCGACCTTCGCCATCGCGCCGGCCATCGACGTCTGGCTGCCGAAGGACGTCTCGGAGCACGGCAAGGCGATCGACGGCCTCTTCTACTTCATCCTGGGCCTCACCGGCGTCGTCTTCATCGCCACCGAGGTGGTGCTCTTCTGGTTTCTCTGGAAGTACGACGCCGCGCGAGACAACGGTCCGGCGAAATACATCCACGGCAGCCACACCCTCGAGGTCGTCTGGACGATCATCCCGGCCGCGACGCTCCTCTTCCTCGCCATCTACCAGATGAACACCTGGGCCGACGTGAAGATGCGTCGCCCGGCCATGGCACCGACCGTGGAGGTCGTCGCCCGCCAGTTCGAGTGGCGGCTCCGCTATCCGGGCCGCGACGGCACCCTCGGCACGGCCGACGACCTCTTCCTCGTCAACGACATGCACGTGCCGGCCGACGAAGACGTGCTCGTGCAGCTCAAGAGCATGGACGTGCTCCACAGCTTCTTCATCCCCAACCTGCGGATCAAGCAGGACGCCGTGCCGGGCATGAAGATCCCGGTGTGGTTCAAGGCCACCGAGAACGGCCAGTTCGACATCGTCTGCGCCGAACTCTGCGGCTGGGGCCACTACAAGATGAAGGGCCGCATCACCGTGGAATCGCGCGAGGATTTCGACCGCTGGCTCGAAACGCAATACGCACGACAGGAGGCGACGCAACCGGAGCCCGATCCAGCCGACGCCGTCGCCCAAAACTGACCCGACGACAACCGACAGACACGAACCGCAGGAGAAGCCCCCCATGAGCACCGCCATCGCATCCCCCGTGGCTCACGGCCCCGCTCACCTTCCGCCCGCGCGGAAGCCGCGGCCCGTCGCCGAGTTCCTCTCGACCTACGTGTTCTCGAAGGACCACAAGGTCATCGGCCTGCAGTTCCTCTTTTCGACGCTCGTCTGGTTTCTGATCGGCGGGCTGCTCGCCCTCGCCGTCCGCTGGCAGATCGCCTGGCCGTGGTCCGACGTGCCGGTTCTGGGCAAGCTTTTCGCCCAGGAAGGCGGCCAGATGGCGCCCGAGTTCTACACGATGCTCTTCACGATGCATGCCACCGTGATGATCTTCCTCGTGATCATCCCGATTCTCGCGGGCGCCTTCGGCAACTTTCTGATCCCGCTGATGATCGGCGCCGACGACATGGCGTTCCCGACGCTCAACATGCTCTCCTACTGGTTCATGTGGCCCGCCTTCATCGCCTTCGGGGCGAGCTTCTTCGTGGAGGGCGGGGCGGCCTCCAGCGGCTGGACGAGCTATCCGACGCTCTCGACCAACATCGCCTCCTCGCCCGGCAGCGGCTGGGGGCAGACGCTCTGGCTGATCGGCCTGACCATGGTGGGCGTCTCGAGCATGCTCGGCAGCGTCAACTACATGACCACGATCATCCTCATGCGGGCCCCCGGCATGACGATGTTTCGCCTGCCGATGACGATCTGGGCCATGTTCATCACCGCCGTGCTCCAGGCCTTCGCGCTGCCGGTGCTCACGGCCGCCGGCTTCATGCAGCTCGCCGACCGCACGCTCGGCACGGGCTTCTTCTCGCCGGAAGGCAACGTCGTCAACAACTGGATGCAGGCCACCGGCGGCGGTCAGCCGCTCCTCTGGCAGCACCTCTTCTGGTTCTACAGCCACCCCGCCGTCTACATCATGATCCTGCCGGCGATGGGGATGGTGAGCGACATCCTCACCACGTTCGCCCGCAAGCCGCTCTTCGGCTATCGCCCGATGGTCTACTCGATCGCCGGCATCGCCGGCCTCGGCTTCATCGTCTGGGGCCACCACATGTTC
>JBIIOM010000001.1:0-53529 GCA_044336925.1 Pirellulales bacterium | reverse complement strand
TCTCCTCGCTCGCGCGTCGGGCTTCCGTACTTCCCAACAGCGTCCCTCTCAGGAGCCCGCTTCAGGCATGCGACACGCCCCGATCGACCCGGCCCTGTTCGTCGCCCACCGCCGACAGTTGCGGGAGCTCCTGCCGAAAAACTGCGTCGTGGTCGTGCATGCCGCCGACGTTCTGCCGACGAGCGGGGATGGCACGCTGCGTTTGCAGCCGGCAAGCGACCTCTTCTGGCTCTCCGGAATCGAGCAGGAGGAGAGCGTGCTCGTGCTCGCGCCGGATGCGGCCGAGCCGGCCCACCGCGAGCTGCTCTTCATCCGGCAGCCGAACGAGCACCTCGCCACGTGGGAAGGGGAAAAACTCTCAAAGGAGCGGGCGCAGGAGATCTCCGGGATCGCGAAGGTGCGTTGGCTCTCCGAACTACCGGGTGTTTTGCATGCGCTCATGTGTGAAGCCGACGTCGCGGTGCTCAACGCCAACGAGCACGAGCGGGCGAGCACCGACATCGAGCCCCGCGACCTGCGGCTCGCGCGGCAGTTGATCGCCAAGTATCCGCTCCACCGCGTGGAGCGTCTCGCGCCGCTTCTGCGGCGGCTCCGCGCCGTGAAGAGCCCGGCTGAAGTGGAGCTCATCCGCCAGGCGATCGACGTCACCGACAAGGGCCTCCGCCGCGTGCTCGCGGCCCTGAAGCCGGGCGTGATGGAATACGAGCTCGAGGCGGAACTCATCGCCGAGTTCACGCGGCACCGGGCGAAGATGGGCTACGAGCCGATCGTCGCCGCGGGCAAAAACAGCTGTGTGCTGCACTACATCGACAACGACAAGCCCTGCCGCTCGGGCGATCTCGTGTTGATCGACGTCGGCGCCAACTACGCCAACTACAACGCCGACCTCACGCGGACGTATCCCGTCAGCGGCCGGTTCACGCCCCGGCAGCGGGCCGTGTATGACGCCGTGCTGCGGGTGCTGAAAAGCTCGATCGCCCGGGCCAGGCCGGGCGTGACGCCCCGCGACTGGAAGCGAGCCGCGCAGCTCGAGATGAACGACGAACTGCTCGCGCTCGGCCTGCTCACGAAGGAGCAGGTGGCGAACGACTCGCCCGACGAGCCCGCCTGCAGGAAATACTTCATGCACGGCCTCGGCCATTCGCTCGGCCTGGGCGTGCACGACCTCGCGCCGCTGAGCGGCCCCTTCGCACCCGGCTGGGTGATCACGGTGGAGCCGGGCATCTACATCCCAGACGAGGGAATCGGCATCCGGCTCGAGAACGACATCCTGATCACGGCGGACGGCCCGGTCGACCTCTGCAGCCACGTGCCGATCGAGCCCGACGAAATCGAATCCCTGCTCGCCTCGCGCCGTTGAACGCGGCCGCTACGGAAGCCCGACGCGCAAGCGAGGTGAGTCGGGGCGTTTCGCGTGGGGCGGGTGGGGGCGGCGTTGATTGAAGTGGAGGGCGGATGGACCTTGCTTGCGCTGCGGGCTTCCGTGGTATATCCCGCTCAGCGTGCGCCGTTGAACGCGGCCGCTACGGAAGCCCGACGCGCAAGCGAGGAGAGTTGGGGCGTTTCTTGCGGGGCGGGTGAGAGCGTCGTTGATGGGAGTGGAGGGCGGATGGACCTTGCTCGCGCTGCGGGCTTCCGTGCGCGGCGGGCTTGCGTGGTACATGAGGAGACGGGGTTTTCTCGCTTGCTCTATACTGTTTGGCCGACCTTTCCCACTCCAGGAGCCACGCGATGCGTCTCTTTGCCGCCATCACTGTTTGCTGCCTCACCCTTTTCACCCCGGAGATCACCGTGGCACAAGCCCCACAAGAAGTTCCCCACCCCGCGCTCCCCAAGGGCGCCGGCAAGCTCGACGCCGACGCGCCGAAGGCCTTCACGAAGACCGCCTCCGGCCTGCAGTACCGCGTGCTCCGCAAGGGCACCGGGGCGAACCCCAAGGCTTCGAGCAACGTCGAGGTTCACTACCACGGCTGGCTCGACGACGGAAAGGTCTTCGACAGCTCTTACCAGCGTGGCGAGTCGATCGACTTTCCGCTCAACGGCGTGATCCCCGGCTGGACCGAAGGGATGCAGCTCGTGGGCGAGGGGGGCATGATCGAACTGTTGATCCCGAGCAATCTCGGCTACGGCGCCCGCGGCACCCCCGGCGGCCCGATCCCGCCGAATGCCCAACTCCACTTCCTCGTCGAACTGCTGAAGGTGCAGTGATCGCTCGCAGGATTCGCGGCATTTGATTTTCATGAGCCCGGTTCCGACGGCGGAAACGGTGTAGACTCTGCGGCATGCTGCGCGTCACGCAAGACGACTCTCGTGATCCCACCGTGGCGGTCATCGGCGCGGGCCCGGCCGGGCTGACGGCCGCCTACCTGCTTTCGCGGGCAGGCGTTTGCGTGACCGTGCTCGAAGCCGATCCGGAGCTCGTCGGCGGGATCTCGCGGACGGTCGAATACCGGTCTCCCGCGGCGGACGGGAAGGGCTTCCGATTCGACATTGGCGGCCACCGTTTCTTTTCGAAATCGAAGGAGGTCGAGGAACTCTGGACCGAATTGCTCGGCGACGACATGCTCGTCCGCCCCCGCAGCTCCCGGATCCTCTACGGCGGAAAGTTCTACGCCTATCCGCTCAAGGCCGGCGAAGCGCTCAGGAATCTCGGCATCGTGGAGGCGGCCCGCTGCGTGGCGAGCTATGCCCATGCCCGGCTGTTTCCGGTGGCAAACCCGAGGTCGTTTGAAGAGTGGGTGAGCAACCAGTTCGGCCGGCGTCTGTTTGGCATCTTCTTCAAGACCTACACCGAAAAGGTGTGGGGGATGAGCTGCAAAGAGATCTCTGCCGACTGGGCCGCCCAGCGGATCAAGGGCCTCTCGCTCACCACGGCGATCTGGAACGCCCTCTTCCCGCCGCGCGAGCCG
The DNA here is from genome assembly GCA_044336925.1 of Pirellulales bacterium. Classification (GTDB taxonomy): domain Bacteria; phylum Planctomycetota; class Planctomycetia; order Pirellulales; family UBA1268; genus RGVT01. The sequence continues at coordinate 50,620 of JBIIOM010000001.1, read as the reverse complement.
AAGGATCGATCAAAACAAATCAAGACGCTGATCGGCTCGTTTCGCTATCCACGGCTGGGCCCCGGCATGATGTGGGATGCGGCCGCGCGGAAAACCCGCGAGCAAGGCGGCGAGGTGCGGCTGGGCTGCCGGGTGACGGGGCTCGAAAAACTGTCGTCCGACCGCGGCTGGCGGGTCAACTTCACCGACTCCGGCGGCCACGCACAGGCCGTCGAGGCGGACCACGTGATCTCGTCGGCCCCGCTCCGCGAACTGGTGCACGGGCTCTCCCCCGCCCCGCCGGCCGACGTGCTCGCCGCCGCCGCCGCGCTCAAGTATCGCGATTTCCTCACGGTGGCCCTGATCGTCCGGCCGTCGCTCTCGTTCGACGACAACTGGATCTACATCCACGAGCCGGGCGTGAAGGTGGGCCGGGTGCAAAACTTCCGAAGTTGGTCGCCGGAACTGGTGCCCGACCCGGCCCTCGCCTGCTACGGCCTCGAATATTTCTGTTTCGAGGGGGATGGCCTCTGGAGCATGCCGGATGCCGAGCTCGTGGCCCTCGCGGGCCACGAGCTCGTGCAACTCGGCCTCGCGAAGGAGGGCGACGTGCTCGACGGCCACGTCGTCCGCCAACCGAAGGCCTATCCGGTGTACGACGACGACTACGCGCGGCACGTCGCGACGATCCGCCGGGGGCTCGAGCACGGCTACCCCGGCCTGCACCTCGTCGGCCGCAACGGCATGCACAAATACAACAACCAAGACCACGCGATGATGACGGCGATGCTCACCGCGCGCAACATCCTCGCGGGGGAGCAGCTCTACGACGTCTGGGACGTCAACCAAGATGCCGAATACCACGAGTCGGGCGACCGCGGTGCCGTGGCCGCCAGCGGCGAGCGGCAGGTGCCGCAAAGACTCGCCGCTCAGTAGGACATGCTTCAGCCTGTCGCCGCTTGATGACAGGCTGAAGCCTGTCCTACTTGTCGAGATCCTTGTCGTCGAAGATGTATTCCTTCGTGAATCCGCCTATGCCGTACTGTTGCCAGCGGTAGGCGCGGCTGCCGGTATGCCCGGTGTTCATGTTGTTGTCGAGGATCTTCGAGTTCGACGTCAGCATCTGGCAGTAGACCCAGGAATCGATCTTCTCGCTCACGAATCGCGTGTGGCCGTCGCAAAAAACCGCGTTCACGCCGCCGCCGCGGTGCCGCGACGACGGATAACGCACTGCGTAGTCGTCGGCGCTGTTCGGCGGCACCTTGTCGCTCGGTGTGTTGATCACCCGATACACGTTCGATGCCTGCGGCACGTTCGAGTTGAACGGCGGGTGGCCGAACATATGGCGACCTGCCGTGAACGCACTGCCCGTCGTCTGCACGGCGAGCGGATTGGCCGCCCACGACACGCTCCCCAAACCGGTCACCGGACCGCACCGCTCCGAAAGCATCAGCGTCACGGCATCGCCGTCGCCGCTCGTCACGTGCGAGAGCGACGACCGGGCGGGGTTGTACATCTTGCGGCCGCTGTCGTAATACGCGGCCGAGCCGTTGGCATTCACGTTTCCTACGGCGTCGAGAAACACGCCGTCGCCACGATACTGGTCGGCCGGGTTACTGCCCATCATCTCCTCACCGCCGGTCCCAGCGTTCGCGGCATACGACAGCCCGCCCGTCACGGCCATGTCGGCGCTCGACGTCGGGCAGAGGTAGATCGGGATGCGCTTTGCGGCGATCTCGTCGCGCGATTGCTGTGCGATCGTGCCGCTCGTCGTGCCGGTGTACGTCTCATACCAGTTGAAGATCTCGTTGCTGCCCAGTTCGCCAAGAATCGGCACCGTCCAGGAGACGCAGGCGTTGTCCTTCGTCGCCGTGGCTGACACCATCACCGGGCTATACGTGTCGATCGCATTCCGCCAGCCGGGCAGTTTCAAATTCGTCGAGTCGTAGTGAATGATCGCCGTCGAAATCTGTTTCAGGTTGTTCTGGCAGCTGGAACGGCGGCCCGTTTCGCGGACCACCTGCACGGCAGGCAGCAGCATGCCCAGGAGAATGCCGATGATCGCGATCACGACCAGCAGCTCCACCAGCGTAAACCCACGCGGCGGCGCGAGGCCTCTCGGCGCAGAATGATTTCCGTATGTCGAAGTCTTCATCACAGTTCTCCTCGAAAGCGGGGCGAGGAATCGAACCAAAGGCGGGACGATCGCCGAGCGCGAATCCGTCCGATCGACGCCCCCCCGCGTGCACAAAGCCATCCCCGCACACCGCCGACAGACCGGCTGTCGCAACTCGACTATCGCCCCCACACTCTCGACCAGAAAGGCCGTCCCGTCCAGTTAGAAACGCGTGAGGGCCGCGAAAACATGGTTTTTTCCCGGCCTGCGGGGACCTCCGATGTTGCGGCACCGTGTCGGCGTGGGTAGAACCGGTATAAAACGTGCTGTCGTCGCACCTTAGCGACGCTCTGGCGACGTCCGTCCGTCCAGCTGTGGTCTTTTTCATGACGATGCCCGTCGCCTGGGTGCCGCTGCTGGCAAACCTCGAGCTCCCTTCGTACTCGGGTTTTCCCCTCACGGGGCTGCTGATCTGGGCCGCCTTTGCGTCGCTCACGGCGGTCGGGATCGCCGCCGCGCTCTGGATGGACAAGCAGAACCAGGATCTCGCCATTCCCAACATGGAGTGGTGGTATCTCGGAATCGGCGCCACGCTCGCGGCGCTCGTGATCGGCACGATGCAGGTCGGCCCGCTCACGATTCCGATCGTCGCGGTGGGCCTGCCCGCCTTGCTGGCGGTCTTCACCCGCGAGCGCGACAAGCGGGTGCCGCCGGCCAAGCGGCTGCTCACGAAAGACGGACTGAAAAACATGCTCCAGGGCTTCCGCGACAGCCGGGCGCAGGCGAAGGAGGCCGCGGCGAAGGAGGCCGCGGCCAAGCCCCCCGAGCCGCCGAAGTCGCTGATGGACCGAGTCAAGGGTCTCGGCGACACGCTCCAGAAATTGGCAGGCAAGAAGGAGCCGCCCAAGGAGGCGCCACGGTTCTCGCTCCTCAAGAAAGACGGCCGGCAGGCGCTCACCCAGCCCGCCGACGGCGACGACGGCGACACGATGTCCGCCAACGTCAAGAACCTGCAAAACATCCTCATCGCGGCGATGGAAGCGGGCGCCACCGACGTGCACCTCGAGCCGCACGAGCAGCAGTATTTCGTGCGGTTCCGGGTGGACGGCGTGCTCAAGAACTCCTCGCTGCTCTCGATGGGCGACGGCAAGGGGGTGATCTCGGCGCTGAAGGTGGTCTCCGACATGGACATCTCCGAGCGCCGCCGGCCGCAGGACGGCACCTTCTCGGCGGTCTTCGAGAAGGCGAAATATGACGTCCGCTCCGCGTCCACTCCCACCAGCTACGGCGAGAAGATGGTGCTCCGGCTCTTGAATTCCTCCGGGGGCGTGATGAAGGCGGGCCTGGCCAACATCGGCCTGCGGTCGCAGATCCTCGAGCAGTTGCGGGGGGTGATCCACAAGCCCTACGGCATGTTCCTGGTCACCGGGCCCACCGGCTCCGGCAAGACGACCACCGTCTATGCCTCGCTCAACGAGATCGACGCCCTTCAGCACAACATCACGACGATCGAAGACCCGGTCGAATACCGGCTCGACGGCATCACGCAGATCGCGGTCAATTCCGCCGCCGGCGTCACGTTCGCGAGCATTCTCCGCAGCGTGCTCCGCCAGGATCCCGACGTGCTGCTCGTGGGCGAGATCCGCGACAAGGAGACGGCGGAGATCGCCTGCCAGGCGGCCCTCACCGGCCACTTCGTCTTCTCCACGCTCCACGCCAACGACACCGTCGCCACGGTCACCCGGATGCTCGACCTCGGCCTCGATCCGATGCTGATCCAGACCGCCGTCACCGCCGTGCTCGGCCAGCGGCTCGCCCGCAGGCTTTGCGACAAGTGCAAGGAGGCCTACGAACCGCCCGCCGACCTGCTCAAGCGGCTCGGCGTGAAGCCCGGCATTGTCAAGCAGATCTACAAGGAGAAGGGCTGCGACGCCTGCGGCGGCAGCGGCTACAAGGGCCGGCTCGGCCTCCACGAACTGATGGTCATGAACGACGAGATCCGCAAGCTGATCACGGCCGAGCCCAACATCAACGACCTCAAGGCGGCCACCCGCAAGGCGGGCACGCGGTCGCTGCAGACCGACGGCCTCATGAAAGTGCTCAAGGGCCTGACGAGCGTCAACGAAGTGATCCGGGTCACGACCTGACCCGCGAGGAGAGACTCATGCCCGCCATCATCTTCGATCTCGGCGTCCTGATCGTCGTCCTCTACCTCGGCTGGCTGGGGAGCGCCCACGGCGTCTACTCCTGCGCCGTGACGGCCCTCGAGCTCTTCGTCTCGCTCTCGCTCGCCGTCCTGCTCCACGAGCCGATCGCCGGCTTCCTGGCCCCGATTCTCAGCGACAATCTTGGCGTCTTCCTGCCCGAGACGGTGTCGCTCCAGGCCTGGTCGGTGTTTCTCGCCTTCGCCCTGCTCATGTGGGGCACGATGTTCGTGCTCTGGCTGTTCGTGCATCCCAAGATCATCTCCAAGGAGATCAAGTCGATCGAAGCGATCGACATGGCGGGCGGGGCGGTGGTCGGCGGATTCGCCGGGGCGCTGTTCATCGGGGCGGCGCTCGTCACCTGGTCGATGTGCCCGTTTCTGTCGTTCCTGCGGATTCCCGCCCAGCACATGTTTCTCGACGTCGGCAAGACGGCCCTGCGCACGGCGGGCGGGTTCGCCGGCGAGCGGCACGAGGGCCGGTCGCTCGTGCTCTACGGCGAGCCGGCCAGCAAGGAGAGCGTGGGCTCGGCCCGACTGGCCAGCGAGACCTGGTACGACACCGACGCCAACACCACGCAGGACGACCATGATCCGTTTTTCGACGTCGATGGCAACGGCACGTTCACGAAGGATCTCTACTATGAAGACGTGGACGGCAACCGCCTTCGCCGCGTCGGCCTGATCGAGAAATACACGGTCGGCCGCTGGGACTCACAGGTGCTCGTCGCCAACCGCGATCGGCCCGTCAAGGGGGCCAAAAAGCCGCCTGCGAAGCCCGCCGCTCCCCCGCTCCCGCCGCCTCCCAGCCAGCCGGCCGAGCCCACGCCCCCCGCTCCGGCGGCGGAGGGTGAGCACAATGAGAAGCCGGTCACGGAAGAACAGGAGGGCGAGGAGAAGCCAGCACCCGTCGAGCCCACCGATGATTTTTAAGGATGCCGCCGGCCGGGTCATGGCCCCGGTGCTCGCCGTCATCATCGCGGTGCTGCCGATGCCGGCATGTGCCCAGCCGGATCCCGGAGAGTTGCTCGCGCGGCCCGACCTGCGGATGCTCGTGCCGGTGATGGCCCGCGACCTCGCCCGGCATCAGGGGCCGCTCGTGCTCGACTCGGTCGTGGCGCTCCCGGTGGAGTCGGCCGCGGCGCTCGCTCCGCACCGGGGCTGGCTGTCGCTCGGCGGTCTCGAAGCGATCGAGCAAAAGCAGGCGCTGGCACTTTCCCGGCATGCGGGCCCATTGGCACTCGACGGCCTCGTCGTCCTGCCGCCGGCGACCGCAGCCGCCCTCGCTCGGCTGCGGCACCCGCTTTCGGTCGGCCTGCTGGCCCTTTCCCCGGAGACGGCCCGTGCCCTCGCCGGCCACCGCGGAGTCCTCGTGCTCTCGCGGCTCGGCTCGATCTCGCCCGGGGCGGCCCAAGCCCTCGCTCCCCACCGCGGCCCGATCGCCTTTCCGCGGCTCACGGAACTTTCATTTGCCACCGCCCTCGCACTCGCGCGACTGCCGCATCGCGTGTCTTTCGACGTCCTCGGCGGCCCCGCGGGCGAGAGCGATCCGCTCGCTCCGCTCGAAGCACCCTGGATTTCGGAACCGGCGGCCCCGGGGAAAAAGTAGCGGCACTGGTCGATATACTGGGAGGCATCGATTCCCGACCGGCCCCTGGAATGCGTTCATGAGTCGCCCGCATGTCGGCCCCGCTCGCTCCTTCCTGCTCGCCATCTGCGTCCTGATCGCGGTCGGTGGCTTCACGTCACGCGCGGCGCTCGCGCAGTTTGACCTCGCCGTCGAGCGGAAACTGCTCACGGAACTGCTCGAGGAGGGCAAATACCGACAAGCCGTCGCGGAAGCCAAGCGGGTCGAGGCGGCGATCAAGCCGCGGAAGAAGAACGTCTCACTCGGCCCGATGACCATCGTCTATGCTGAGCTGCTCATCTACCGCGGCAGCATCGAACGGCGGATGGGAAACCTCGATGCCGCCGAAAAGACGCTCACCGACGCCTACAAGATGGTGAGTGAGCCCGGCTTCCAGCAGCTCGTGATGGCGGGATCGCCGCGCGACGATGGCGAGCAGCTGGGCCGCTACTGGCTGCCGCTCGAGCTGACGTATCTCCGGCTGCTCGACAACACGACGGAACTGTATCTCCAGCGGGCGCGGGCCGCGAACGACGCGCGGGCCGTCGGCCGCGAAACCGCCGATCGGAAGCAGATCGACGGCTGGTTCGAGCGGATCGACACGCTGATCCGGATGTCGATCGCGGCCCGCAGTTCGCTGCGTGGCCGGCTCTCCGACGAGGAAGACGATCCTATGTCGCGCTCGGCCCATGCCCGGATGATGATCACGCAGGCCCGGCCCCGCCGCTTCGCGGGCATGCGGTATCTCGAGGCGAGCAAGCTGCCTTGGACGGTCGCCGCCGACACAAACACAGACGACGCAGAGGACGCCACGTCGAAGCCCGCGGAAGACGCGCCGCCGGAAGACGCGGCCGATCGCAAGATGCAGGCCGACAGCCAGCGCAGGCGCGCCATCAGCTACCTCGAAGAGTCGATGGGCCTCGGCAGCGCCGCCGCCGATGCGGCGCTCGCGTCGTTCAAGACTCGCGATGACCCCGAGGCCGCGCCCCCGCCCGAATTCGTCGCAGCCGCCCGCGAGGCGGCGCTCGTGCGGGCCGAGCCGCTCGCTTCGCTGGCGGAGGCGGAGATGCTTGCGGGCGACCTGAAGTCGGCCCGCCGCCACCTCGATGCCGGCCTCGAAGGGCTCGAATCGGCAGGTCTCGAGAAGCATCCCGACATCGCGTTGCCGCTCATGCTTTCCGCGGAGTTGGCGCTTCGCGAATCGAGGGCGGCCTTCGATGCCAAGGATTCGCTGGCCTCGAAGCAGGCGGCGAAGCGGGCGGTCGATTCGTTGCAGTCCGCCAAGCAACTCGTCGAGGCGGAAGATTCGCAATACGATCCGTCCTCGCCCTTGCACGCCCTGCTCGCCGACCTGCTCGCCGGCTCCCGCACGCAGGAGCAGAAGAGCTCACAGGTGCTCGCCGCGAGCGACGCGGCCGACGCCGCCGCTCGCAAGGCGCTCTCCGCCATCAGCAAGGGCGACGCCAAGAAGGCCAAGCCGAAGCCGCCGCCCGCCAAGGTCCCCGCCGATCCGCCGGCCGAGTAGGGTAGGCTTCAGCCTGCCGAATACGTGAGTTACACCACCCCGCATTCGGCAGCCTGAAGGCTACCCTACTTTTGCATTCGGCAGCCTGAAGGCTACCCTACTTTTGCATGCGGCAGCCTGAAGGCTACCCCACTTTTTGCATTCGGCAGCCTGAAGGCCGGCCTACTGGGCGGGGCATCAGAGCGGCAGTGTCGCGGCGGTGGCGAAGTGCCGTAACACCGCCTCGCGGACGTCGAAGTCGATCGACTGCCCGCGTGCGGTCTCCAGCAGCGCTGCGGCCCGGTCGGCGCTCCCCGATTCGAGCAGCAGTTCGGCCAGCACCCGTTCCGCCAGTAGCCGCTCCGTGTGCCGCTCGGGCAATCCGCGCGCCGCAGCGGCTGCAGTGTGCTCGGCCAGCGAAAGTCCCCCGGCCAGGTCTCCGGCGCGGGCGTGGGTGCGGGCAAGCTCGCGGCCGGCCCGGATCAGCCCCGGGGCGCACTGCTCAGGGGAAGCGGCATCGAGTGCCGGCGCGAGCGCCGCCTCGGCGGCGGCGGCGGTGCGAGTCCATTCCGAGAGCCCCGCGGCCTGTTCAACGTGGGCGAGGCGGGCAAGGGCGGGCACAGACTCTGCGTCAACCGTCGCATCGGCCGCCCGTTGCGGCACGCATTCACGGGCCACGGCCACGGCTCGATCGGCAATCCCGGCAGCGAGCAGAGCTTCGCAGAGGGTCGCCCGGACGGCCGTGGCCTCCGCCGCCGCCACGGCCGAGGATCGGCCGTCGAGAAACCGTTCAGCGGCATCGATCGCCGTCGCCACGTCGCCAAGCTCGCACGCTCTCGCGACGAACGACTGCACGATCGCCGCGCGATCGACGTTCGCGCCGGCGGCCATGAGGGTCGCTCGTGCCAGGCCGTAGTTGGCCCAGGCCTCGTCGATCTTTCCGGCGGCGACGTCCACCGCGACGGCAGCGAGCACGGTCTCGGCCGTGTCGGGATGGGTGGGACCCGGCGACTTCGTCCGCGCGGCGACGGCACGATCGACGATCGCGCGGGCCTTGCGCAGTTCTCCGTGCTCGACGAGGAAGTGCACGTACGGCACGGCCACCTGCGCCACCCGCGGATCATCGACGCCGTGCGTCTTCCACACCTGCTGGCCGAGATCCTTGAACTGCTGCAACGCGGCGGGCAGTCGCCCTGCCGCCACATCGGCGGCGATTGCCGCCAGTGCCGCGTCGATCTCGGGATCGCGGGGCGCGGCTGCGGAGACCGGAGCGACGGCAACGGCTGGTGACGGCGGCATCGCCGAGGCGGCTTGCGTCGCCGCCGGCCCCGCCGCGGCTGGCCGTGCCGCATCCGCCGCGGCCAGCGGCACCGACGTCCGCGTGGCAATCTGGTCGGTGGCGCCAAACCGCTTCAACTGTTCCAGCTTCGCGGCCAGCGCGAGGGTTTCGTGATGGCCAGATCCGACCACCGCGTCGGCGATGGCCATCGCCTCGGTGAGCAGTTCCGAGGCCCGCGCGGCGTTGCCGCGTCTCTTGAAGATGTCGGCCGAATCGGCGAGCAAGCGGGCGACGTCGATCGACTTCGCGCCGTCGCTCTTGAGCTGGGCATCGACGGCGGCCTTGATCAGCTTCGTGGCGGCGTCGGTCTCGCCGGCTGTGCCGAGCGCCACGGCCAGCGTGCGCAGATCGGCCGCCACATCGCTGGTCGCCGCGCGGCCGGCCTGCTCGGCGATCGCCACGGCCCGGCCACGGGCCTCGGTCGCACCGGCGCGATCCCCGGCCAGCTCCCGCACCGCCGCCAGCCGCAGGAGATCGACCGCCACGAACGGGTGATCGCGGCCCTGCGTCGCCTCGTCGAGCGCGAGCGCCTGGCGATAGTCGCGTTCGGCGGTCGGGAGATCCCCCGCCTGTTCGGCGGCGATGCCGCGGTGGAGGATGAACCGCGCGGAGAGCGGGTCGTCGCGGCGGGCATTGAGCATCTCCGCATCGAGGAGCCGCGTGCGGAGGGCGACGGCCGATGACGACCTGCCGCTCGCCAGGAGCACCGCGAGCGTGTCGAGCGCCGCGAGGGCCGAACGGCGATCGGGCCGGCCGGCGAGGGCGAGGCCGATCTCGAGAAGCCGGCGGGCGCTCTTGCGGTCGCCCGCGGCGAGCGACACGGCCTCGGCCCGGCGCACCGCCTCACGCACTTCGTCCATCGACTCGGCCGAGGGCCCACCGGCAAAAACCTGTTGCGCACTCTTTTCGACGTCATCCACGAGGCTCGTCGCCACCGGAGCCTGCCCCTGGGCCTGGCGAATGCCGAGCAGCCGCAGGGCGATGACGAGCGCCCGCGGCGAACTCGAGCCGCCGCGCTCGATGGCGATTTTTTGCGCCTCCTCGTAGAGCACGGCCGCCGCGTCGTAGTCGGTCGTCCGCTGCCGCATGTCGGCCAGCGTCACGAGCAGGTCGGCGCGGTCGAGATCACGATCCGTTCCTGCCCGAAGATCGCCGAGAGCCTTCTCGAGCATGCCGCGGGCCTCGCTCCGCTTGCCGAGCCGATACTTGCTCTTCGCCGCGGCGATCACGGCGGCGCTCGACACCGTCGGCGGCGGGGCCGGCTTGTCGGTGGCCGGAGCGGCGGCCACCGGCTTGCGGGCGGGCTTGGCCGTGGCCTCGATCTTCGCGATCTGATCCTTCGCGTCGGGAAGCTTGGCCGCCATGTCACGGGCCCGCGCGAGGTTCTCGGCGGCGGCCTCATCATCGCCGAGGAGCTGCTGGAGCTTGGCGATGTCGGCCAGGTCAGTCGCCGAGCCGGCCTGGTCGGTGTCGGCCAACCGCATCTCGATTTCGATCGCCCGGCGGAGGTCCCGGCGGGCGGCGTCGGCCTCGCCGATCGCCTCCCGCACCTCGGCGAGTTTCGTGAGCAGCTTCACCATTTCCATCCGGTCGGCTGATGGATCGGCGTCGAGACCGGCCAGCAGCCGCTCCATCAGCGGAATCGCCTCCGCCTCGCGGCCGAGCGCGAGGAGCACGATCGCCAACGGTTTCATGGTCGCGAGCGTCACTTCATGCTCGGGGCCAACGGTCGCCTCCCAGATGCCGAGCGCCCGCCGCAGGGCCAGCTCCGCCTCCGGGTTCTTCCCGATCGCCCGGTAGGTGCGGGAGAGCGGCAACAGCGCCCCGGCGATGTCGGGGTGCTCGGCGCCCAAGGCGGCCTCGTAGATGGCGATCCCCGCCTCGTACATCGCCGTCGCGGCGGGGTAGTCGCGGACCGCCTGCCGGGCGTTGGCCATGGTGACGAGAACGTCGGCGACGTGCTCGTGCGACTCGCCGAATTGCGCCCTCCGGATGGCGACGAGTTGGTCGCGGATCGCGCCCCCCTTGGCGGCATCTCCGGCCTTTTCGCAGAGCGCGGCCGCGGCATCGACGAGGCGGCAGAAGTCCTCCTCGGCGTGCGCGCCCTGCCGCGGCACCCGCCGCTCGAGGATCTGCGCCACGCATTGTTCCGCGGTCTTGGCGTCGCCCGCCCGCACGGCGCACTCCGCGAGCCGGGCGAGCACCTCGAGCGTGGCCGCGTGCGCCGGCCCGTGCTCGCGCTGCATCGTCTGGAGCGCCGTCCGCAAAAGCGACTCCGCCGCCTTCGTGTCGCCATTGCCCACGAGACAGCGGCCGAGGCCCGTCTGGTCGGACGCCACGTCCACGTGCGCCGGACCGAGCAGCCGTTCGTCGAGCGCGAGCGCCTCGCGGTAGAGTTCGCTCGCCCGGTCGAAGGAGTCGGCGGCGAGGAGGGCGTCGGCCGCGAGCCTGAGCCCCTCGGCCGCCCGCGGGTCGTCCTGGCCGGCGAGCTCCCGCAGCCGGGCGACGATGCCCTCGAAGCCCGCGTCCCACGGATCGTCGTCGCCCCGCTTCTGCGCCACGTCCACGAGATGCAGCCGATCGATGAGCGGCTCGGCCCCGTCGGCACCGAGGTGGGCCGCGGCGAGATCGCGGGCCCGCGTGTAGGCATCGATGGCCGGCGAGTAGTCCTCGTTGGCCAGGTGCAGGGCCGCGAGATGCCGCAGCGACGGCACGAGCACCGCCGGCGATACTTCGGCCGCTTCGGCGGCGGCGATCGCTTCGGCCTGGATCGTGATCGCTTCATCGGCCGCACCGCCGTGCGCGATCAGATCGGTGAGCGTCATCACCGCGTCGAGCGTCTCCGGGTTCGCCGCGCCGAGCTGTGCCTGTTTCACTCCGATGATCTTGCGGGCATTGGCGGCGGCTCCGGTCCAGTCGCCGAGCGCCGCCTGCACTTCGTCGAGCTCTTCGAGCGCCTTGAGGGTCGCCGGGTGCTCAGGCCCGAGCGTCTCCTCGAAGATCTCCACCGAGCGGGCAAGCTCTCGGCGGGCTTGAAACGTCTTTTCGTGTTCCGGCCCGAGCGATGTGTCGAGCATGCGGACGGCCTTCTTGAGCATGTCCACCACGCTCTCGTATTTGCCGAGCGCGGCATGCACCTTGCCGAGCAGAAGGAGCGAGGCCGCCAGCGGCACCTCCTGGCTCGACTGCCCCTCGCGGGCGAGCGACTCCCGCAGGGCCACGGCCTTCTGCAGCGGCCCCTCCGCATCCTGCATCTTGTCGTTTTCGACGAGTATCTCCGCGGCAAGGTCGAGGAGCGGCAGTTGGTCGGGGTGACCGTCGCCCCGCGTCTTCTTCACGAGCGCGTTGGCGGCCCGCAGGTCGCTGAGAGCCTGCTCGAAGTCGCCCGCCTCCCGCTTCCGCTGCGCGCTTTCGAGATACTGCTGCACCCGCACGTCGCGTTCTACGCCGGCGAGCGGCTTGGACGGCGCCGGCTCTGCGGCCCGAGTCGGCTCGGCGGACTGGCCCGGCGCGAGCAGCAAGCAGGCCGGCAGGATCATGAAGACCGCGACTGGCAGGCGGGGCATGGGTCGGTCGAGGGGAGGAGGTGCGGGGGGCGATCGACTCTTTCTCGGAGTGTAAACGAGCAGCCGCGGACTTCCTCGCCCTCACGGTTTCCTCACAAAAGCGGCTTCCGATGCGGCTGATATTCTCGGGTCATGGCCGAAAACGCGCTGGAAAAACCGCCGAACTTTTTTGGGCTTCAGAGCGGCCTTCTGGCCGCTCTCACGCTCGTCGCGGCGGTCTGGCTGGCCTACGCGAGCGGCCTCAGGGCGCCGTTCATCATGGACGATGCCTCGAGTGTCACGGCCAATCGCTCGATTCGCTCGCTCTGGCCGCTCTGGCCCGTCCTCGTCTACGAGCACGGCGAGGGGAGGACGATCGACGGCCGGCCGCTTCTCAATGTCTCGCTCGCGGTCAATCGTGCGGTCACGGGAACCGCGCCAATCGGGTTCCGCGTGGTGAACATTCTGATTAACTGCGGCAACGCCCTGCTGCTTCTCGCGCTCACTCGCGAGCTGCTCGCGCGTCCCGCGGTGCCGGCAGCCGTCCGCGACCGGGCCGGGGAGATCGCGTTCGCCGCGGTGGTTCTGTGGGCGGTGCATCCGCTCGGCACCGCTGCGGTGACCTACGTCATCCAGAGGGCCGAATCGCTCGGGGCGTTCATGACCCTCGCGGCGTTGCTCGTCTGCGTGCGGGGGATCCTCGCGGCCGACGCCGGCCGCAAGACATGGGCCCTGCCCCTCGTCGCCCTGCTCTCCGCCCTCGCAGGCACCGCGAAGGAGACGAGCGTGGCGATCCCGCTGGTCACGCTGCTCGTCGATCGAGCGCTCATCGCCGGATCCTGGCGGGGCACGCTTCGGCATTGGCCGTGGCACCTCGCGGCGGCAGCCTCGTGGCCGAGTGTCGCTCTCATGCTCACGGCGCTTGGCGGCCGCGGCTCGTCGGCCGGGCTCGACTCGGCCTCTCCCTGGCTTTACCTGCTCACGCAGGCGAAGGCGATCTGGCTCTACTTCGCGCGGATCGTGTGGCCGCAGGGGCTCGTCTTCGACTACGGCGATTTTCTCTCGTCGGGGCTGGCCGAGTCGGGGGGCTGGCTCCTGCTCACGGCAGCGGTGTTTGGCGGCGTCGTCTACGGCTACGCGAAGTTCCCGATCGCCTTTCTCGGCCCCTTTCTCTTCTTCGTGCTTTTGGGGCCAACGTCGTCCGTGGTCCCGGTCAAGACGCAGACGATCGCGGAGCATCGGGCGTATCTGGCGAGCGCCTGCCTGATCGTGCCCGCCGTGGCGGCGGCCTGGGTCGTCGCCCGGGAGCGGCTCGCGCTCTCGCCGCGGTTCTGCGGCCTGGCCGCCACCGCTGTCGCCCTCGCACTCGGCCTCTCGACGGCGGCCCGCAATCGTGAGTTCGTCACGCCCGAGATTCTGTGGCGGAAGGCCCTTGCGGCTGAGCCGCGGAACGAGCGGGCGATGATCAACCTCGCGGCCCAGCTGATCGCGAAGAAGGATCCCGCGTCGCTCGCGGAGGCGGAGCGGCTCTTGGCCCGGGTGGCGGAGACAGGCCGCTATCCAAAGGTGCATAGCGTCAACGTCGGTTCGCTCGCAAAGTCCCAGGGCCGTTATCCCGAGGCCCTCGCCGCGATCGACGCCGTGCTGGAATTCACGCCCGACGACGCAGCCACGCATGCCGACCGCGGCTACGTGCTCTGGAAACTCGGCCGGTCGCCAGAGGCCCTCGCCGATCTCGACCGGGCCCTCGCCCTCGACGACCAGATCGCCCCCGCCTGGCTCAACCGCGGCAACGTGCTGCTTGATCTCGGTCGGCGTGACGATGCCGAGCGGTCGTTCGCCCGATCCGTCGAGGTCGATCCGAAATACGCCAAGGGGTGGGATCACCTTGGCATCGCCCGGCAGGACCGGGGCGATCGGGCCGCCGCCCTGGAGGCCTTCGATCGGGCCGTTGCCTGCGACCCCAAAGACGCCGAGGCGGTCTATAACCGTGGCGGGCTGCACGCGGAAATGGGCCAGCCCGCGGCAGCCATCGCGGACTTTACAGCGGCGCTCGCGGCCGATCCAACCTTCCGTGATGCCCATTACAATCGAGCCGTTCTCCTGATCCGCGCCGGCCGCACGGCCGAGGCGCGGGCCGACATCGAGGCGTTCGTGCGGCTCGGCGGGAAGCCGCCGGCCGCCATGCTGGCCTTGGTCGGCCTCGCCGCCTCACCATGAATCGGCAGTCATGAACAGCATGAACCACATGCCACACGAACGTCCCTCCGTTGTCGCCTGCATTCCCGTCTTCAACGACGCGAAGAGCGCCGCGCTCCTGCTCGACAAACTCGAAGCCGTCGCCGCTTCGCTCCCCTATGACTTCGCCGTGGTGTTCGTGGACGACGGCTCCCGGCACGAGGAGTGTGCGGCCCTGCCCGGCCCGACGCCGCATATCCCGGCCGTCGAAGTCCTCCGGCTCCGCCGCAACCTCGGCCACCAGCGGGCGATCGCGATCGGCCTGTCGTTCATCGCCGCCGAGACCGACGCCGACTACGCCGTGGTGATGGATGGCGACGGCGAAGACTGCCCGTCGTCGCTGCCGGAGTTGCTCGCGGTGGCGGTCGAGGGCTCGCCCCACGCAGCGGTGTTCGCCGAGCGGCTCAAGCGACACGACGGCGCGGGATTCATGCTCGGCTACCGGACGTTTCGCCTGCTGCACAAGATCTTCGTGGGCCGCGACGTGAAGGTGGGCAACTTCAGCGTCCTGCCGCGGCCGGTGCTCGAGCGGGTGGTGGGCGTATCCGAGATCTGGAATCACTATGCCGCTGGCGTGTTCCACGCCCGGATTCCGGTCGTGCAGGTGCCGATCGCCCGCGGCCGCCGGCTCGCCGGGGAGTCGAAGATGAATCTGCCGGCGCTCGTGATGCACGGCATCTGCACGCTCTCGGTGTGGAGCGACGTCATCGTGTCACGGCTGTTCGTCATCGTGGCGGGGCTGATGGCGGCGGTCGTGGCCGCGCTCGGCGCCGTGCTCACGATCCGACTGTTCACGACCGCCGCGATCCCCGGCTGGGCGACGTTCACCGCGGGGATGCTCGTGATCGGCGGCCTGCTGCTCGGCATCGTGAGCCTGCTTCTGGCCGTGTTCGTCCTCGGCAACCGCAGTGCCGCCAATTTCCTGCCCCACCGCGACTGGCGGGACTACGTGCTGCCCGAGGATCACGCCGCCGTCGCGGGACGCACTCCGCTGAGCACGGAGTGATCGATGGGAGCGCGAACCGCACGCGAGGGTGAGCGAGCCCCGGGCCCGCCTCGGCATCTGTGGATCGCGGCCGCCGTCATCGCCCTCCTCGCGGGCCACTACGTGCTCGCCTACACCGCCACACTCGGTGCGGCGACCACGTTCGACGAGCCGCTCCACATGGTGGCCGGCGTCGCCTACTGGTCGCTCGACGACTATCGACTTCAGCCCGAAAACGGCAACCTGCCGCAGCGGTGGTGTGGGATCCCGCTGCTCTTCATGAACCTGAACTTCCCGACACTCGACCAGCCCGTCTGGCGGGAGAGCGAGGCGATCCTCCTCGGCCGGCAATACCTCTACACCTGCGGCAACGATCCGCAGGCGATGCTCGCGGCCTCCCGCGCGATGGCCACGGTCTGGTCCACGGCCTTGTGCCTCGTCGTCTTCCTCTGGTCGCGGTCGATCTTTGGCACTGCCGGCGGCCTCGTCTCGCTCACTCTCGCCGCCTTCTGGCCCGCCCTCGTCGCCCACGGGCCTCTGGCCACGAGCGACGCCTGCGGGGCACTCTTCTTCACGCTTGGCGCCTGGTCCCTCTGGGAACTGTTTCAGCGGATCACGCCTGGCACGCTCGCCGCCGCATTCTTCGCCCTCGGCCTTGCCCCGATCGCCAAGCATTCGAGCGTGATGCTCGTGCCGCTGGCGATTGTGTATCTCGCCGTGATCGCCGCCCTCGGCCGGCCGCTCGTCGTCGATCTCGGCCCGTGGAAGACGGTCGTCCGCGGCCGCGGGCAGCGGACCGCCCTCGCGGCCGCCGCACTCGTCGTCCCGCTCGCCGGGGCCATCTTCTTCATTTGGGCGTCGTGCGGGTTTCGGTACGAAGTCGCGGGGCCCAACTGCGGGCCACAGGAGTTTCGCCGCTACACAACGCTCGAGTCGTGCAGCGAGCACGCCGGCACGATCGGCAGGATTTGTGGCGTGCTCGCGACATGGCGGCTTCTTCCGGAGGGCTGGCTCTATGGGCTCAGCTACGTGGGGGCTACCGTCCGCACCCGCTATGCCTTCGCCATCGGCAGCTACTCGATCGACGGCTGGTGGTGGTATTTTCCACTCTGCTTCGCGATCAAAAACACGCTGCCCTCGCTCATCCTTTCGCTGTGGGGAATCGGCGTCGCCTGCCGCGGCCTGCTCGAGAGCATCGGCCGCCGCCTGCCGTTCGGGCGGGCGACGTACGCGAGCCTCGCCCCGCTCGGCATCCTCGTCGTCTTCTGGCCCACGTTCCTCACGAGCCACCTGAACATCGGCGAACGCCACATGCTGCCGTCGTACCCGGCACTCATGGTCCTGGCGGGCGGAACACTCGCCGCCGCCTCATCCGCCTGGGTCTGGCGTGCCGTCGTCATTCTGCTCGCCTTCCATGCGATCGACGTCGCGAGTCGCTGGCCCTCGTCGCTTGCCTACTTCAACCAGTTCGTGCCTCGCGGTCGCGAATACCGCTGGCTGGTGGACTCGAACCTCGACTGGGGCCAGGACCTCCTTCGCCTGCGGGCCTGGCTCGATCGCCATGCCGAGCCCGGCGAGCCGGTGTATGCCTGCTACTTTGGCAGTGATCTCGTCGATCGCGTGCTACCGCAGGCCGAGAGCATCGACCTCGCTCCGGCGGCAGGCATGCCGCGCCGACTGCAGCCCGGTGTGTACTGCACGAGCGCGACGCTCCTGCAGGGCGTCTACGCCGAACCGCTCGGGCCCTGGTGCACTGCCTTCGAGGCGACCTACCAGCGGGCCCGTCGCTTCATCGACGCCGCCACTGAAGATGCCTCCGCTGCCGGCGCGATCGTCAATGATTCCCGCGGCGATCTTCCTTCGGTGCAGCCCCACGAGGCGGCGGATGATGCCGCGGTTCGCGAGGCCGCGGTGCATGCCTTCAATCTGCTGCAGGCCGGTCGGCTGCGGGCGTTCCTCCGGAAGCGCGAGCCCGATGCCACTGTGGGCGGCTCGATCCTCGTGTTTCGGCTCTCCGCGGCCGATCTTGCGCAGGCGCTGGCCGGCCCGCCGGCGGAGCTCGAGCCGATCTCGTGGATGGAGCGCGACTCGGGGGGCGATGCCGCGGCGCTCGTGCGGCGCGGCGATCGGCTGTTTGATCAGGGGTCGCTCGTGGAATCGCAGGAAACCCTCGAGCAGGCCACGCGGCTCGACCCCACGAGCGCCGTCGCGTGGGACCGGCTCGGCCTCGTCTACGCGGCCCGTGAGCGGCTCGGCGATGCCCTTGCCGCCCACGACAAGGCCGCCCGCCTCGCCCCGCACGACCCAAAGCCCCTCTACCATCGCGGCAACGTTCTCGCCACGATCGATCGTTCGGAGGAGGCGATCGCCGCCTATGCCGCCGCCATCGCCCGCGGCGCCGACTTCGCGCCGGCCTACTTCAATCGGGGCGTTCTCAGCCTGCGGCTTGGCAACGTCGCGGCAGCGATCGCGGACATCCGCACCGCGCAGCGGCTCGGCAGCGACGTGCCGCCGGAGCTGCAAAAGTTGCTCGAGCGCGGGCCAGAGGAGGCAGCGCGATGACGGCGTCTGGCCATCCAAGCCCGTGGCTCCAGGGCATCGCCGTGGCCGGCCTGCTCATCGCCCACTCTGCGCTCGCCTTCACGGCGACACTCGACGCCTCGGCCACGTTCGACGAGGTGTTGCACATCGCATCCGGCCTCTCGTACTGGACGACCGACGACTACCGGCTCCAGCCTGAAAACGGCAATCTGCCGCAGCGCTGGTGCGCGGTGCCGCTTGTCGCGCTGGGATATCGGCTGCCCGAGGATGAGGTGGCATGGCGGCAGAGCGACAGCTTTCGCCTGGGACGCTCGCTCCTCTATGAGTCCGGCCACGATCCGGCGGTCATCCTTGCCGCCGCACGGGGGATGGCGACGATATGGTCCGCGGCGCTCTGCCTCGTCGTCTATCTGTGGGCCCGTTCACTCTTTGGCCACGGTGGCGGGCTTGTGTCGCTCGGGCTCGCAGCCTTCTGGCCGGCCCTCGTGGCCCACGGCCCGCTGGCCACGAGCGACGCCTGCGGCAGCCTCTTTTTCACGCTCGGCGCATGGTTGCTCTGGAATCTGGTCAATCGGGTGACCGTCGGTTCACTGATCGCGGCCTCCGTCGCGGTGGGTCTCGCGGCGATCGCGAAGCATTCGTGCGTGCTGCTTGCGCCGCTGGCCGGGCTGTTTGTGATCATCATGGCAGCGTCACGGCGGCCGCTGCCGCTCTCTATGGCGGACTTTTCGACAATGTTCGTCGATCGCGGGCGGAAGGCGGCGGTGATGGCCGCGAGCCTCGTCGGGCCGCTCCTGGCGGCCGTGTTCGTGATCTGGGCCTCGTGCGGCTTCCGCTACCGGGCGTTCGTGCCCGGTTCGGAACCAGCAGGGTTTTTCTGGTTTCCCACACTTGCCGAGTGCGTGGGCCATGCGGGCGGTGTCGGCATGGTCTGCGAAGGGGTTGCGGTCTGGCGGCTGTTGCCCGAGTCGTGGCTGTGGGGACTGAGCTACGTCGCCGCTCGCAGTGGCCATCGCGAAGCGTTTGCGATCGGCGAGCATTCAGTGTTTGGATGGTGGTGGTTTTTTCCACTCTGCCTCGCGGTCAAGAACACACTGCCCGCCCTTGTGCTCGCCGGCTTCGGGGTGGCCCGGGCGGTGGCCCTCGTGATCGGGCGAATCGCCCACCGCCTCGCCCTCGATGACGAGGCCTGGAACGTGCTGCCGCTGTTGGTGTGGCTCGGTCTTCTCTGGGCGACGTTTCTGACCAGTCACCTGAATATCGGTGAGCGGCACCTCCTCCCCTCGTATCCGCCGCTCATGATCCTCGCCGGTGGCTGCTGGCAGGTTGCGACCGTGCCGTGGCGCAAGTTCCTCATCTCCGGCCTCGTGGTCCTGCATGCGGCCGACGTCGTCAGCCGCTATCCGGCCTCGCTCGCCTACTTCAACCAACTCGTGCCCCGCGGAGAGGCGCACCAGTGGCTCGTGGATTCGAGCCTCGATTGGGGCCAGGATCTCCGCCGCCTCGGCCGCTGGCTCGAACAGCACTCGGCCCCCGCCGACCGAATCTACGTCAACTATTCGGGCGCCGCCCCTGTCTCCTCGGAACTGCGAGCCGTTGAACACCTCGGCTATCCGCGGGGCTGGGGCGTAAAGCAGGTCCTCGAACCCGGCATCTATTGCGTGAGCGCGACGGCGCTCCAAGGCATCTCCGACCGGCCACGCGGCCGCTGGTGCCGCCTGTTCGAAGACCACTACCGCCGCGCGAGCCAGTGGCTCGACGCCGGGGGCAAGGAGGCCGACGACGGCTCCGCGAAACAACTGCTCCGAGCCTTCACGGCCGACCGCGACGACCTCGGCCTTGGCGACATCGGGCAGCCCCCTTCGCTCCCCGATCTCGCCGTGGCCGCCTTCAACATCCTGCAGGCAGCCCGCCTCGAAGCCTTCCTTCGGCAGCGAACACCCGACGCCTCGATCGGCGGGTCGATCCTCGTCTACCGGCTCGATGTCGCCGCGATCGACGCGGCCCTTCACGGCCCGCCGGCCGAACTCGACGACCTTTGCTGGTTCGAGCGCGAGGGCTACGGCACGCCCGACGAGCTTCTTCGGCAGGGCCGCCGGCATCTCGACGAAGGCCGCGCCGCCGCTGCCCGCGCCGTGTTCGAATCGGCAACGAGGTTTTATTCGGGTGATCCACGGATGTGGGATGGTCTTTCAGCAACCTGTCAGCTTCTCGGCGACGACACCGCCGCGGCGGCCGCCGCACACCGCTGCGACTGGCTCCGGACACGGCTCGCGGCCGCGGAGGCGGAGCGATGAACGCGCGGGACGGTCTCGCGTGGCTCGCACGACGGCCCGCCCTGATGCTCGCCCTGGCGATGTCCGCGACGATCGTCGCCTACAGCCCGAGCATCCGCGGCCCGTTCCTCTTCGACGACCTCTCCGAGATCGTGGACAACCCCGCGATCCGCACGCTCCTGCCGCCGTGGCGGCCGATGTTTGAAGGGGGTGAGTTGCCGCATCGGCCGCTTCCCTATCTCTCGTTCGCCGTCAACTATCAAGTCGGCCGGCTGGGAGCCGCCCTCTTCGGCACGAGGCCGCTCGACCCGCTACCGTTTCATGCCGTCAACGTCGCCATTCATCTCGTCAACGGCTGGCTGCTGTATTGGATCGTCGGCACGCTACTCACTCACCAAAGAATTGCCGCCAGTGATTTCCTGCCGCCCCGGATGATCGCCGCGCTCTCGGCGGCGCTTTGGCTCGTGCATCCGCTCCAGTCGCAGGCGGTGAGCTATGTCTACCAACGGATCGAACTGCTCGCGGCGCTGGCGACGCTGGCGACGTGCGCCGCATTCCTGAAGGCGACCACCGCGGCGAGGCCGCTGCCCTGGGTCGCCCTCGCGACCTTCGCCTGCGGCCTGGGCATGGCCTGCAAGGAGTGGGTGGTCGTGGTGCCGCTCGTCATGCTGCTGCTCGATCGGGCATTCCTCGCCGGCTCGTGGCGCGATGTCTTTTCCCGCCGCGGCTCCTGGCATCTCGCGCTCTTCGCCATGCTGCCGATCCTGTTTGCGATCGTGGCCGTCCAGCGGCATCGCTATCCCGAGGCCGGCTTCTCCTTCTGGCAGGCATGCGTCTACGCCCTCAACCAGCCGGTCGTGATCCTTTGGTATCTGTCGCGGCTCGTAATTCCGATGGGCCTTTCGATCGATCACGGCGCCGTGCTGAGGAGAGATTTCCTCGGCAGCGACATCTGGCTGCTTGTGCCCGCCGTCGGAGTCGTGAGCGTCGCGGTCTGGGCGATCCGGTCGCTTGGGCGGAGGCCGGCAGCGGCATTCATGGTGCTCGCGTTCCTCCTGCTGCTCGCGCCCACGTCGAGCATCCTGCCGGTGCAGGATGTGTGCGTGGAGCATCGGATGTATCTGGCTTCCGCCGTGCCGATCACGGCAGCCGTCGTGCTAGTCGCCACTCGCGCGCCGCAGTTGCTTCCCCTCGCAGCCGCCGCGGTCGTGGCCCTGGCGGCGCTTGCCGCCGCCCGCAACACGGTCTATCGGTCGCCGCTCGCCGCCTGGCACGACGCCGTCATCAAGAGCGGCGGCAGCTCCCGGTCGCTCGCCCGCTACGGCACGGAACTCTCGAAACTCGACCGACACGACGACGCGATCGCGGCCTGTGCCGCCGCGGTCGAACGCAATCCGCGAAATCCCGTGCCATATGCAGCGCTCGCCGCCGCGCTCCTCAATGCCGGCCGGCCCGAAGAAGCCGCCCGCGCCGCCCAGGCGGGCCTGGCCACGCAGGCCGACGGCAGCGTCGCCTTTCGCGATCCCGTGCTCGATCGGCTGCGGATGTATCTTGGCCTCGCGCTCGATCGGGCCGGTGATTCGCGGGGCGAGCCGCTGCTGCGCGACGCCGTCGCCAGGATGCCCGATTCACTCGCGGCCAAGGAGCACCTGGCCCGGGCGGTCGTGCGGAGCGATCCGCGAAAGGCGGCGGAGTTCTGGGCCTCCATCGCGGCCGAGGCGCCCGACGACGCCTACGTGATCTTCAATCTCGGGTCCACGGTCGCCCGGTTCGACGCCGACGCGGCGATCCCGATTCTCGCCCGCGCCATCGCCCTCGACCCCGGCAATCCCGACGCCCACAACAACCTCGGCAACGCATTCCTCACACTCGGTCAGCAAGATAGGGCGATCGCCGCCTACCATCGCTGCCTGGAGCTCGCCCCGGGCCACCCGCAGGCCGCCGCCAACCTCCAGGCGCTTGGCCGCGAGGACCGTTGAGCCACAATAATCGAGATGCCTCCCCTGCTGTCACCCGAGAATTCCGTATCATCGCCGATGCGATCGACCCTGCATGCTCGGACACACTCGCTGGGCAGCCGCGCCGAGTGGCTGCTCGTTGCGGCTGCCTTGACTACGGCCGCGGTGTGGCTGTGGCTCTGCTGGTGCATCTTCCCGCTCCGCAGTTGGAACGATATCCGGCTGGCGCCCACGTTCTCCCTGCGGCTCGGCCTGCCGCTCTACCCGGGGAGCGACGGTCCCGCGAGCACGTGGATGTATGGACCACTGCCGGTCTGGCTCAACTGGCCGGCAACCTGGGCTGGGGGGCCAGGCGAAGCCCTGCTCATCGCGGCCGCGATCAATATCGGCGTCGCCGTGACAGCCATCGTCATGGCCTGCCTGGCTTGGCCAGTCCGCACCGGCCCCGCCGTGTTACCAAGACCGCGACTGCTGGCCGCAGCCATCACGATCGCAATCTGGCCGTGGGCCAACTGGCAGTTTCTCCAGGCCGACAATTTTGCGGTGGCCTTTGGCCTGTTGTCGAACCTCGCGCTGGTGCGCGACCGCGGTGCGCGGGGCGGCTGGCTGGCGGCCGGTCTCGCCACGGCGGGAATGATGTGCAAGCAGACGTCGCTGGGCGTGCCGCTCGGGCAAATCGCCTGGCTGGCAATCACGGCCGGCCGGCGACCCACCCTGCATCATGTGGCCAGGCTGTCCGTGACAGGGTGCCTGTGGCTTGCGATCCTGCTTGCGACGACCGATCCCGCCGGGGCCTGGTTCACGGCGGTCCTGACGCCCGCCGGCCTCCCCTGGGCGACGAACCCTTGGAATCGGTTCATCCATCTGCTGCCGTACATCGCGGTGCATGTCGCGCTCCCGGTGGGAGCCTGGCTCTGGCTGTCGCGCCGGCAGGCGACGGCGGACATCCTGCTGCCGATGCTCGTCTGGCTCGTCGCCTGGGCGCCGGGTCTGGCATCGGCCTTCAAGTCAGGCGGCACGCTCAACTGCCTGCAGGGTTTTCTGCTTTGGCTGCCACCAGCGGCCGTGGTGCTGATCGGTTCGGTCTCGGCCTCGAGCCGGGCGACTGCCGTGAGAGGGCTCGTGGCCGTAGCGGCGATAGCGATCCTGGCTGGGCGGATCGTCACCCGACCGACCAGCCTCTGGGCGCCGCATGCCTCGCTCGCCGCCTACGACGACGCCCTCGACCTGTCGCGCCGCCTGCCCGGGATGGTCTGGTTGCCGTGGAATCCGCTGGTGACAATCTTCTCCGAGGGCCGCCTCTATCACGCGGAGGACGGGCTCTACGTCTGGAGTCTTGTCGGCAAAGCTATCCGCGATGCGGATGCCCGGCGGCACCTTCCGCCACAGTTCGCGATCATCGCCGTCTCGAACCGAGGAAGCACATGGGGGATTGCCGAGAAGCTGCTGCCGGGCCCGCTGGAGACGATCGACCTCGGCAGTTGGGCTCTGTTGCGAGCGCCGACCGCGCCGCCGATCTCGGCGGAGGAAAGGCCGCAATGAACCTGCATTCCGATCGATCTATCGCCGAGGCATCCGCTTCGCTCCGTGCCCCGTGGCAGGTCGCCCTGCTCTGGTCGATCGTCGCGCTCCTACCGTTCTGGGGCCTGTTTCTCGCCCACTATGTCCGCGGCCAGCACCTGCCGACCGGTTTCATCTGCTACGACCATGCCTACTACGCCGCGAACGGCCGCGAGATCTTCGAGCGGGGCAACGGCCTCGGCTACTGCAATCCCTACGACACCTCCCCCGACGCGCCGGTGATCTACTACCACTGGCTTCCCTGGATCCTCGGCTTCGGCATCTCGGTGCTGGGGCTCGATCCGGGCGGCTGGTTTTTCGCGGTCGGTCTCGTCGCAGGCATCGTCTTCGCGCTCGGCACGTTCCGGCTCGTGGAGGCGATCCTGCCGTCGAGCCGCTTCATGCCGGGGCTGTTTTTGCTCTCGATGTGGGGCGGCGGGCTGTGTGTGCTCACTGCGGTCGCGTGCAATGTCGTCTTCGGCCTGCCTCCCGACTTCCGGCTGCTGAGGTTTGATCCGTTCGAGGGGCTGTGGTTTCTCTGCTGGGGCCGCAACTGCCTCTACACGCAGGAGGCGACCTACCATGCGCTCGTCGCCTGGGCGTGGGTGGGCATCGTCAGGGGGAAGCCCTGGCATGGCGTGGCCTGCATCGCCGCGCTCGCGGCCACGCATCCCTTCTCGGGCGCGCAGCATCTGGCCATTCTTGGTCTCTGGCTGACGATCCGGCTCGCCTGGGATCGACGGTTCCTCGGTCCGTGGCTCGCGACCGCCGCGGCCTCTGCGGCCTTCGCCGGCTACTACTTCCTCTATCTGCCGCGGTTTCCTGAGCACCAGCGGATCTTCAGCGACTGGTCGCTCATGTGGATCCTGCCCGTCGCGTCAATGGCGGCGGCTTACACGCCGGTCGCCGCCCTTGCGGCCGCCCGCTGCTGGCTCGACCGGACCCGCTGGCGGCCCGAGATGACGTTCTTCGTCGTCGCCGCGGCCGTCTCGCTCTTTCTCGTCAAGCACGAACTGTTCATGACCCCCAGGCAGCCGTTGCATTTCACGCGGGGCTATGTCTGGATGCCGCTTTTGCTGCTCGGGCTGCCGCTGCTCCAGCGGATTCTGATCGCGCTGGCCGACCGCCTCTCCCGCCCCGCGCTCGTGGCCGCGGCCGCCGCGGGGATGCTCCTCATGTCGATCGACACCGCCACATGGCTGGGAGTCATGTGCCGGGAGAGCCTCGAAGAGCTCCGCACGACGTCCGCGGTGTTTGACCTGCTCCGGCAGATCGACCGGCTGGGAGCGCGGGGCATCGGGCTCGTGCTCTGTAGCGAGGGAGCCGACGACAACTACCTCCTCGGCACCTACACCTCGCTTGATCCCTACATCGGGCACCTGTTCCTCTGCCCGGATCGCGACGCCCGGATCGAGGCCGCCTCGCGCTGGCTCAAGACCGGCGCGAAGGATCCCGCGCTCGACGTGGTCGATATCGTGATCCTCTCGAAGCTCCGGCGCTACCCGATCGACTTCACGGGCTGGAAGATTCTTTGCGAGAACGATCGCCTGGCCGCACTGCGGAGGCCGCGATGACCCTGCCGCCCGCCGTCGTTGCCCGCTGGGCATTCTTGGCCGTCCTGCCCTTGTGGTCGATCTATCTGGCCCATGTGGTCCTCGGCCCGCACCGGCCGACGGGCTTTCTCATCTTCGACTCCGCCTATTACTGTGCCAACGCCCGCGAGATTTTCGAGCGTGGCAACGGGCTTGCGTATTGTAATCCCTTCGACCCCGACCCTGCCGCGCCGGTGATCTATTGGCACTGGCTGCCCTGGCTCGTCGGTGTCGGAACCAAGGTCCTGGGAGTCGATCCGGGCTTCATATTCTGCCTGGCAGGCGCGATCGGCGGATTCGCATGTGCGTTTCTCACGTTTCGACTCGTCGAGGCGATCCTGCCCGCCTCGCGGGCTCTCGTGCCGTGTTATCTGCTCGTGATGTGGGGCGGGGGATTGCTCGTCGCATCGGCCGTGGCCGCGAACATCGTGCATGGCCGACCACCGCTTTATTTCTTGCTGCAAAACGATCCGTTCAACGGCTGGTGGTTTCTCAACTGGGGCCGCAACCTCGTCCTGCCGACGGAGGCGGTCTACCACGCTCTCGTGGCGGCCGCGTGGCTCGCGGCGGTGCGCGATCGGCCCTGGCCCGCCGTCGGCGCGGTCGCCGCCCTCGCGGCGACGCATCCCTTCTCCGGCATCCAGCATCTGCTGGTGCTCGGGGCGTGGCTGGCATGGCGGGCGATCGCGCGCCGACGATTCGAGTGGCCGGCCGTGGTGCATCTGGCCGTGATGGCGGCATTCCTGGGCTACTACTTCGGCTACCTTCCCCGCTTTCCCCAGCACGAGGCGATTCACTCCCGCTGGTCGATCATGTGGGTGCTCGACTTGGGCCCCATGATCGCGGCCGGTGCGCCCGTCTTTGGCCTCGCAGCCGGCCGCTGCTGGCGGGATCGCCATGCATGGCGGCCCGAGATGACGTTCTTTGTGATCGCCGCATGCGTGTCGCTCGCCCTGGCCAAGCACGAACTCCTCATGCCCGCCCGCCAGCCGCTCCACTTCACGCGAGGGTACACCTGGCTGCCGCTGTGCCTGCTCGGGCTGCCGCTCGTGGAGCAGTGGCTGTCTCGCGTACTCTCCAAGCCGATTCGTCCCGGCCGCTGGGCGCTCGCAGCCGCGTTCTTCGCCTGTGCGATCCTCGACAACGCCACTTTCGTTTTTCGCGAGTGGAATCAGCACCCCACCAGGCGTTCCGACTGCCACGTTGCCGCTGCGATGGCCGATGCCTTCGCATTCCTCGACCGGGCCGGGATCATGGGCAGCCTGCTGGCCCTCAATCCCGAGAGCGACACATGGACCGACTACAACTACCTCTCCGCGACCTACACGCCGCTCACGCCGCTCATCGGCCACCCGCACCTGACCCCCGGCTACGACGCACTGGCTGCCGGCATCAAGGCCTGGCGGCAGGGCGGCGACGCCCCGCCGGAGTTTCAACGCGTCGACGTTATGATCGTGCCGCTCGACTGGTCACGGCCGCTCCCCGGCGGCAGCGAAGCCTGGCTCCCAGTCCATGCCAACGACGAGGTCGTCGTGCTGCGGCGGATCCGTCCGCGGTGATTGGTGTGCGCGTAGCACGCCCCGGACGCCTCACCCCAACAGGTTGTACTGCAGGATGCAGCGGAGGGCGGAGAAGCCGTCCTTCCAGTTGATCTTCTTGCCTTCCGCATACGTGCGGCCCGAGTAGCTCACCGGCACTTCGTAGATTCGGCAGCCGAGCCGGGCCACCTTCGCCGTGATCTCGGGCTCGAAGCCGAATCGATCTTCCTTGAGATCGATCCGGGTGAGCACCTCTCGACGAAAGGCCTTGTAGCAGCACTCCATGTCGGTAAGGTTCACGTTGGAGAGCATGTTGCTCAACGTCGTGAGCAGCCAGTTGCCCACCGAGTGCCAGTAGTAGAGCACGCGGTGGGTGTGGCCGAGGAACCGCGTGCCGAAGACGGCATCGGCCCGGCCGTCGAGGAGCGGCTCGAGGACGGTGGGGATTTCCCGGGGGTCGTACTCGAGGTCGGCATCCTGCACGATGACGAAGTCGCCCGTGGCCGCGGCGAAGCCCGTCCGCAGTGCCGCGCCCTTGCCGGCGTTTTTCTCGTGGAGCTTGAGGATCACGTCGGGCCTCGCAGCCGCGAAGTCACGGAGCCACTCCCGGGTGCCGTCGGTCGAGCAATCGTCGATGAGCACGAGTTCGCGGACGACGCCCTCGGGCAGCGGTGCGGCTTCGATTCGCGCCAGGGCCTGGGGAGCGAGATCCCGCTCGTTGAAAACGGGCACGACGATGCTGAGCTTCATGGTTTGAGGCCGGGAAGGTGAGACCTTATAGTAATGGCTTGAACGGGAAAAACATGGCATGGATCGATGAGGATCAGATGAGGCGAAACCAAACTAGCTGGGTGGTGATCGTGGGCCTTGTGCTCGTGGCTGTGGCAGGCTGCGAGGACTCGACTGGCACCAAAAAAGCGGACGTGAAATTCACCCGCGACATCGACACGCAGGTGGATGCCGTGATGAAGGACTTCAAAAACGAGTGAGCGGGCGGAAGAGCCTGCCGACGTTAGCCTGGGCGTGGATCGCCGGCGTCGGCGTCATGGCCGCGATGCTGCTCGCCTTGGCCTACGCGAATGCGCTCGACGGAGCGTTTGTCTTCGACGACGAAGTGTCGATCGTCGAAAACTCCTCGATCCGCCGGCTCTGGCCGCTTCGAGACGTGCTCGTGACGAAGGCCGAGGGGGGCCGCACGCACGACAGCCGGCCGCTGCTCAACCTTTCGCTCGCGATCGACTACGCGGTTCACGGCCTCTGGCGGCCGGGGTTTCGGATCGTCAACCTCGCGATCCATCTGGGCAACGTGCTGCTCATCTTCGACGTGGCCCGCAGAATCCTGCGGCTCTCGGGCCTGCGGTTGCACGAGGCGCGGCTGCTTGCCGCCATCACGGCCGTGCTCTGGGCCGTGCATCCGCTGCACACGGCAGTGAACACCTACGTGATCCAGCGGGCCGAGTCGTTGGCAACGCTCTTTATCCTTGCTGCGTTCGATGCCGCGATCGTGTCGCTCGCGCGGGGAAGCCTCGCGGTGGCCGCCATCGCCGGACTGCTCGCGATCGTAGGTGCCTCGGCCAAGGAAACCACGGCCGCGATCCTGCCGCTGGTCGCGGCTTTCGACTGGGCATTTCGCGATCGGCTCCCTGCGGCCGGCCGCGACCGGCGTGTGCGGCCGGTGCTCTACGCTGGCCTCGCGCTGAACGTGGCCGCGATCATCGGTCTCGCCTGGGCGCTCGGCGGCCGTGGCGGATCGGCCGGGCTCACGACGGCCTCGGTCATCGCCTACGCCCTCACGCAGTGCCGGGCGATTTGGCTGTATCTGGGCAAGCTCTTCTGGCCGGCCACGCTCGTGCTGGACCACGGGGAGTGGCTCGCATCAGGGCCCAGGGAAGTCGGGCCGTTCGTCGTCGCCACGGCGGCCCTCGTGACGGGAGTCGCCGTCGGCTTCGGGCGGAAGCCCCGGGCCTTCTTTCCGCTCGTGGCCGCGGCAATTCTGCTCGGCCCCACGACCAGCATCGTGCCGGTGAAGACCCAGACGATTGCCGAGCACCGAATGTATCTGCCGGCGGCGTTTCTGATCGGCGGGCTCGTGACGGCCGTCGCGATGGCGGCCCGCAGGCTGCGTCACGGGCGGCATTCGGTCCGTGGGCAGGTGGCGTGGCTCACACTCGTCGCGATCCTCGTAGCGGCGAGCGTCGGCAGAACCATTCTGCGGAATCGCGATTTTCAGTCCGCCGCATCGCTCTGGCAACAGAACGTGCGAGACTGCCCGGAGAACGACCGCGGGGTCACGAACCTCGTGGCGGCGCTGATTCGCGAGCGTCGGTTTGACGAGGCAGCACCGCTTGCCCAACAGGCGGTCGCTGATCATCCGGAACGCGAGCGCAACTGGCTCAACCTCGGCAGGATTCTGGCCGAGGAACACCGCAACGATGCCGCCGCCGATGCATTCGCGGAGGCGATTCGACTCGCCCCCGGCGAGGCCGACGCGCGGATCAATCTGGGCATCGTGCTCAGTCGCGGGGCCGACCTCGACACGGCGATCGCCATGCTTGACGAAGCGATCCGGCTACGGCCCGACCTGGCCAAGGGCTGGCTGGCCCGCGGCATGGTTCGCCTGCGGCAGGAGCGGCCCGATCTCGCGCTCGGCGACCTCGAAACGGCCGTGCGACTCGATCCGGAGAATCCGGCTGGATGCGCGAATCTGGATCTCGCACGGCGGGCGATCGAGAGCCTCTGAAGAGCGACGCCCAGCGGATGCTCGAACGCCTGGTCACGGTGGGGGAGCAGCTCGTGACCGATGCCGGCCCTGGGAACGCCGTAGTGCGCTTGACTAGATAGACTAGTCTCATTACTATTCAGACATGAAAGCCGTCAGCACCTACGAGGCCAAGGCCCACCTCTCGCGGCTCATTGCCGAGGTTGAACGCACGGGCAAGCCCGTGACGATCTGTCGGAACAACCTCCCCGTGGTAGATATCGTGCCGCACCGCGATAGCCATGATCCATTGGAGCAGGCCCCGCATCTCAGGGGCGCGCGGTTTCAAGGCGATCCGTGCGCTCCGGTGGCGGTCGAAGACTGGCCCGAGACCGCCCGCTGATGCTGCTGCTCGACACTCACGCCCTCGTCTGGCTGGCATCCGACCAGGAACAGCTTACCGACGTCGGCAAAGCCATGATCCGCCAGTCTGCCGGCAGGCTGTTCATGTCGGCAATCTCCAGCTTGGAGATCGCTCTTTTGGTCAAGCGGAATCGCCTCGAGCTGCCGTTGCCTCCCGAACGATTCGTGGCCGAGTGCCTTCGGCACCATGCCATCACCGAGATCCCCGTCGATACGGCGATCGCGATGGCCGCCGCTGCCCTTCCAGACATCCACAACGATCCGTTCGATCGTATCCTCGCCGCGACGGCAATCATCCGTGGGCTCGAATTGCTCTCCAAAGACACCGTGCTCCCGCGTTATCCGGGCCTCAACGTAAGTTGGTAGCGTTGGAGCCGCCCAGTTCGGCGGCGTAGCGGCTGAGAACGGTTGCCAGGAACTCCCGGTCGATATCGGCCGACAGCAGGCTCTGCAGGTATTCGAGCGTCATCCCAAGCGGCAGCGATTCGAGCGCCGCGTCCGCCGAAGCCGATGGAGCCTAGCGGCTTCTATTCTCGGGCTGCGCGACATCGGCAGGCACGTCCGCCGGTCGGCCGGCGGGCTCAATCGTGCCGGGCTCGCGCCGCAGGATCGCGATCAAGCTCACGCCGCGACGATAGGCCCGCGCGGGGTTCGCGAGCGTCGCCACCAGACGCCTGGATTCGCCGGCCAGCAGCCGTTCGAGCAGGGCGTTGACAGGGCCGGGAGGCATCGTGAAGTCCGTTCCGGCCCGACCCGCCGCATGCCCGCGCAGGCGGTTCCAGCCGCGCACCGCGCGCACCGCTGGATAGAGCCGTGCCATCGCGTGGCTCACGAGCAGCGGCGTCACGGGCAGGTCGCGCCACACTCGCTCGAGCCGGGGGCGGCTGTAGCGGCGGTAGTGCCCGAAGGCGTCGTCGTGGGCGCTCCAGAGTGCGGCGTCGGCCGGCACTGTGATCAAAAGGTGGCCCCCCGGCTTGAGCGCCGCGAGCAGGCTGCTCGCAAACAGAAAGTCGTCTGGCACGTGCTCCATCACGTCCATCGCGAGCATGACGTCGGCATCCCGTTCCTCGGGGCTGAAGGCGTCGGGGGCCAGTCCGCAGGTGAATGTCACCCCGGGAAACCGCTTCCTTGCCAAAACGATGCCCTCGGACGAGGGATCGATCCCGTGGCAGACGTAGGCATCGGTGAGCGAGGCGATGTTGGCCCCCGTGCCGCAGCCCACGTCCACGATCCGCCGGCCGCTGACCGGCGGCGCGATTTCGGCGAGCAGTCGGCGCACGATCGCCCGCCGCCCCCGAAACCACCAGTGCCGCTCTTCGATCTCGGCATGAAGCTGAAACTGATCGGATTGCATGGGATCTACCTCGAGTCTGCGGCCGGCCTTGACCGTTCGATGTCGGCGAGGATGGCCTTCCGCGTCGCGAGCGACACTTCGGAATCGGGCACTATCGCGAGGCTCGTGTCCACGGCCTCGAGCGCCCGATCAAGCGCGCCCGCCTGCCAGAGTTCCACGGCGAGCGTCTGCCAGCCGCGGGGATTGCGCGGCGATTTCAGGACCACGTCGGCCCACATCACGAGCCGCGATTGATAGGCATGGCAGCGGGCCCAGGTGGTCGCCGCGAGCAGGGCGGCCACGATGCCGACGATCGCTCCGCCCACGACCAGCCGCCGTCCCGCCGCACAATGTCGCACGAGCAGTACGTGGCCCACAGCGGCGGCGGCCGTGCAGAGCACCGCGAGCGGCAGATACATCCGATGCTCCACCATCAGGTCGTTGACCGGCAGCACGCTCGACGTGGGAGCGAGGAGCACGAGAAAAAGTAGGATCACGAGGGCGAGCCCGCAGGCGTGGGTCACGCCCCAGGCAGCCACGGCCAGGGCCAGGGCGATGGCTCCGATGCCCGGCACGAGGAGCGCGGGGCTGTCAATCGGAATCCGATACCAGTCGAGGCACAGCGGTGCCGGAACGATCGCCCGCCGCAGATACTCCCCGATCACGAGCGGCTGATTGGCGGCATAGAGCAGCGGGCCGGCGAGCACCTGCTCGAAGTCCGTAAACCTCTGCCGCTGCAAGACGACGAGCGCCACGGCAACGAGCGGCGTGGCGAAGAGCGCCGCATAGTAGGCCGGCCGGGCGGCGGCCGCGTCGAGAAGCGATCGCCACGGCGCGGCCTGCCGCCAGCGGACAACGAGCCAGTCAACGAGCAACACTACCACGGGCGCCGCCACCACGTGCTCCTTGCAGAGCATGCCGGCGGCGCTCGCCGCCACGCTCGCCGCGAGCCATCCCGAAGCCCGATCCACTTCGCTGATCTTCCGGAAGCCCGAAGCGCCAGCGAGGGACTGCGGGCTCGCCCGCAAGAAACACGCCACCGTCCCGAGAATCGCCAGCGCCCCGAGCGACTCGATCCGCTGGTAGATGTAATCGACCGCCTGTGTGCAAAGCGGATGCACGAGCCAAAGCGTCGTGGCCGCCACGGCGATCCCCCCCGCGGCATCCCCGGCTCCGAGCCGCCGCAGAATCTCCCGCCCCACCCACCACACGAGCCAGCCGTTGGCGAGATGGATCGCGAGGTTCACCGCGTGATAGCCGCGGGGATCGAGGCCGTGGGCGGCGTAGTTCAGGGCAAACGTGTAGTAGGGCAGCGGCCGATGCGGCATCGGTGTGCCTTCCATCATCGGCACCCACGGGGGCCAGAGCACGCGAATCGCCGGGTTCTCGGCGATCTCGGAGATGTCATCCGAGACAAACGCCCCCCGCCAGGCCGGCGCGTGGGCCGCAATCGTGGCCGCTGCCAGGACGACTGCCGCCGCGATCATCCCGCGCCGCGTCACGTCGCCGCCGCGGCGATGCGGGCCGTCCGCGCCTTCCGCCGGGCGATCTCCGCGAGCCGATCGGCCTCCGCCTGCTCGATCTCCTCGCCGCTGCGGACGAGCCGGGCCGAATTGAAGATCACGATCAGGCCGCTCACGATGTGCAGAAACGCCGCCCACACGGGCGTCACGTAGCCCGCCCCGGCGAGCGACATGAACACGAGGATAAAGAGCCCGCCGATGATCATGTTCTGCCGGATCACGGAGATCGTCCGCCGCGAGAGTTCAATCAGGAAGGGCACGCGGTTCAGGTTCGAGTTCATGAGGGCGATTGAAGCCGAGTGAATGGCCACGTCGCTCCCGGCGGCGCCCATCGCGATCGAGATGTCACCGGCGGCGAGAGCCGGGGCGTCGTTCACGCCGTCACCGATCACGGCCACGCGGTGCCCCTTGGCCTTGAGTTCGTCCACCATTTCGAGTTTCTCATGCGGGAGCACCTCCGCCTTGTATTCGCTGAAATGCATCTGCTCGGCCACCCGCTTCGCCACACTCCTGCGATCACCCGTCAAGATCACGAGTCGCTTGAGACCGAGATCGCGAAGCCGGTCCACCGCCTCGGCCGCCTCGGGCCGCGCGTTGTCTTCAAGGCCGATCCAGCCGGCCAGTTCGCCGTCGCGGACCACGTAGAGCACGCTCAGCCCGTCGGCCTCGCTCGACGCCTGGATCTCGTTGATTGCGGCGACGCCCGCGGCCGAGAGGCCGTTGCCCTTGTCGGCGAGCCACGTGCCGCGGCCCACCATCACCTTCCGGCCGTCGATCTCCGCCCGCACGCCCTTCCCCGCGACCTCTTCAAACTCGGTCGGCCGCGAGAGCTTGAGCTTTGCCTTGCGAGCCATCTCGGTCACCGCGCGAGCGACCGGGTGGCGGCTGTCCTGCTCGGCACAGGCGGCAAGCCGCAGGAGGTCCCCGGGCTCGACGCCCTCCTGGGGCGCCAGCCGCGTCACTTGAAGCACGCCCGTCGTGAGCGTGCCCGTCTTGTCGAACACGATCGCCGTGAGATTCCGGGCGGCCTCGAGCGTGACCACGCTCTTGATGAGCACGCCGAGCCGGGCAGCCGCGGAGAGCCCGGCCACCATCGCCGTCGGCGTGGCCAGGATCAAGGCGCTCGGGCAGGCGATCACGAGCATCGCGATCGCCCGGTCGAAGGCGGTGTCGGGGTCGCTCCGCAGGGCGAAGAAGAGCACCACACCCACGAGCATGAGCACGGTCGGCGTATACCACGCGGCGTATTGATCGACGAGCCGCATGATCGGCGTCTTTGTCTTTTCGGCCTGCAAAATCAGGTCCTTGACGCGGCCCAGGAGCGTGTCGGCGCCGGCCTTCGTCACCTCGACGTCGATCACGCCCGTCAGGTTGATCGTGCCGCCAAACACCTCGTCACCGGCGATCTTGTCCACCGGCAGCGATTCGCCCGTGATGCTCGCCTGGTTGATCGTGCTCGTGCCTGTCACCACGCGGCCGTCGGCGGGAATATTGTCGCCGGGACGGACGCGAACGAGATCGCCCGGCCGCAGCACCTTCGCCTCCACCATCTCCTCGCCGCCCCCCTCGCGGAGCCGGGCGGCCTTCGTGGGGGAGAGCTTGATCAGCGACTCGATGCTCGCCTCGGCCCCGATCGCCGTCCGCTTCTCGATCAGGCCCGACACGATCATGAAGAAGGCGATCGCCGCGCTCTCCTGGTATTTGCCGGTGGCGGCCGCGCCGATCACGGCAAGGGCGACGAGGGCGTTCATCCCCGCCTCCCCCTTGAGCAGATCCTGGACGGCCGCGTAGACGAGCGGTGCCCCGAGCATGAGCATGGCGAGCGCCGCGGGGATCGCCGGATAGAGTTCCTTCGACCAGAGCAATTGCGCGATCACGGAGCAGAGCAGGAGCGTGCCGCCCACGAGCGTGGCGCCGATCTGCCACTTCAGGAGCGTGCTGCCACGCGGGGCGGCGGGGGCCTCAGGCAGCCCCGCATCAACGCCCTCAGGCAAAACGTCACGGGATGTGGTGTGGGCCGGCGCGGGGGATGTGATCGTTGCCATGTGGGGCGTCCTCCAGGAGACTCCAATTTTACTTCGCGGGAGCGGGCTTCGCCTCTTGTGCGGCAGCCTCGGCTGCTTTCTGTGCCGCTGCGACCTTTTTCGCCTCCGCTGCGACCTCTTTCGCATCCGCTGCGGCTTTTTTTACCGCCTCACGGATCTTCGCCGCCCGGCCCCGCAGTTCGTCCCCTTCCTTCTTACGGTCGGTCGCGTCGAGCACGGCGGCGAGCTGTTCGAGCGGCCTCACGAGCGACTCGGCAGTGTCGCCGTCGAGCTTCCCGCGAATCTCGATGATCGCCCGCAGCGGCTTTTCGGCATCCGCATGGTTTTTCCTCGCGACGTGGAAGTCGGCGAGCGTCGCGAGCGAGTCGAGCGTCTTGGGATGTTTCGGCCCCAGTGCCTTCATCCGCACGTCGGTGGCCAGGGCAAAAAACTCGCCGGCCTCGTCCACCTCATCGGCAGCGTTCCGCACCCGTGCGAGCGTCTCATACGAGGCCGCCGTGGTCGGATGATTCGCTCCGAGCTTCGCCTGCCGGATCGCCAGCGCCTCGAGGGCCAGCCGACCCGCGGCATCGAGCTGGCCCGATTCGCGGGCCACGTTCGCGGCACCGGCGAGCGTGGCGGCGAGTTCGAGGCTGTCGGGCGGGAGCACGCGGCCGCGCACGGCCACGGCCTGCCCATAGAGTCGATCGGCCGTTCGCAGGAGCGACTTCGCCTCCTTCTCGTTCTTGGCACGATCGGCGGCGGGCATCTTGTCGATCGTTTGGGCGATATTCCAGCCGAGGTTCGTCATCGATTCGGCCGTCCGCGGATCGGCGGGGCCTAAAACGCCGCGGCGAATCTTGAGTGCCCGCTCGTGCACGGGCTTCGCGGCCGCGTGATCGCCGCTCGTGTCGAGCAGTACGGCCAGGTTGTTGAGCGCGGAGGCCGTGTCGAGGCCGCCTGGCCCCGCCGTGGCCTCCGTGATCTCGAGCGCCTTTTCGAAGATCGCCCGGGCCTCGGCATACTCTCCCAGCCGCATGAGCGTGAGCCCGAGGTTGCTGCCGGCGAGCGCCACCTCCTTGCTCTGGGGCCCGAAGATCGTCTGGAGAATCGGCAGGGCCTGCTCATAGGCGCCGAGCGCTTCTTGATAGCGGGCGGCGTCGGTGTAGATGAGGCCGAGCAGATTCAGCGATTCGGCCACGGTGAAGTGATCGGGCCCGTAGGCCTTGGGCGCGAGCTCCGCCGCGGCGATTCCGGCCTGGATCGCCTCGTTGACGCGGCCTCGCTCCCGCAACTGCCCGGCCATGCCGTGCAGCTCGATCCACTGTTGCCGCGAAGGCTTCTCCGGCTGCTTGGCCGGATACCTGGCCTTTAACGAAACGACCGCCGCGAGCCCCGCGGCGGCGAGGACGGCAAGGGCCCACCAGTTGGTCTTTCGCGCAGGCAGCGGAGATTTGACTGCGCTAGCAAGCCGGCTCGCATCGTCAGCCCGTGATGCTTCCGTCATCAGTCGCCTGCCCTCTCAAACGTTGAACGGGAAAACCGGCCAATAGCCCATCAGAATGAGAAAGATACCACGTTCAGGATCGCATTCACTGACGTCCCCCGCTCCTCATCAAAAAAAAAGAAACCGCGGCCGCCCGAAGGCGGCCGCGGCTCTCGTGTCAGACGTGCTGACGTTGGGCTCCACTCAGTCCTGCGAACCGCCACCAGCGGTCAGGAGCGTACGGAGACGGCCGGCATAAAGCTCGTCCTTGATCTCGTCATACGCGCCGTCGTTCAGCTGGAACGTGCGGCCAGAAGCCGTGGTGGCCTGCGGATTGGTCGGGAAGGGACCGATCCAGCTGTCACCCTTGTTGGCACCGCCGTAGCCGTTGTTGTCGTTCACGCGGCGGCAGGAGCCGTCGGCGAAGACAAGGTTGGCATAGCCGCCGCCGATCAACGTGCCGAAGGCGGTGTTGATCTTCTTGGCCTTGCAGTTCGGGATGATGTCGTTGAGCTCGTGAACCTGAGCGTTCGTCGTGCCCTCGTACACACCACCCTGATTCGCGGTGAGGTTCCGCGACGCCGCGGGGCCGTCGGTGAACGACTCGACCGTGAAGTCACCGACCTTCGCCACCACCCGCCGACCCGACGGGTCGACGAAGCGGTTGATGCTCTCGGCGGTGTTGTTGCCGCTCGACGCGATCGTCGAGTCGCCGCTGTCGCCGGCCCGCGAGGCGCCCATGAGGCCAACCTTGTCGGCCGTGGTCAGCATCGTGGGATCGCCGAGCATCGCCCCGTTAAGCGGGCCGTCGCCGTCGAGCGGGCTCTTTTCACCATCGAGTCCGCTCGAGTTGACGGAGTAGTTATCCGCGCCGCTGATGTTGTTGTCACCGCGGCTGAAGTGCCAGGTCGTGCAGAAGTTGCTGTTGTAGCCGTCATCCCACACGGTCTGGGCAGTGCCGAAGTAGGCCGTGCCGCGGATGCTCGTCACGTCGCCCACGATCGCGCCGTCCGACGGCCGGTTGGTGACCGTGCTCCGCCAGCGGTAGTTGTTCAGCGAGCCCGAGCTGGAGGTGCCAGCCAGGTCGGTGAACTTCTCGTTGATCTTCAGCCGGTTGACCGGATCGAGCGACTTGTTCGGGTTGCCGAACTTGTTGTTCACGATGTCGGCCACCCAGCCCACCTTCGTGGCGTCGCCGTCACGATAGTGGTCGAAGGCACTCGACGACAGACGGCCCTGGCCGTCGAGCGTGGAGAAGTCGATAAACGCCTTGCCGAACGACTGCAGCGTCGCGGCCTGGGCACCAGCCTTCGCGGTCGATTGCACGGCAGCCAGATTGGGCAGGAGGAGCCCAAGCAGGATGCCGATGATCGCGATCGTCACCAGCAGCTCGACGAGCGTGAAGCCCTTCCGAGCGTTGAGGAAACTCGTGTGAGTCATTGCAAATCCTTTTCATGCACATGTTGCAAGTCGCCCGGCGGTCGATCCACCAATCCGCTTGCTGGGCCGAATGCTACGCGCGAAGCATGAGGATGCAATCAGCCTGCCATGAGATTTGTGTGAAAAACAAAAAGGGGGTTTTCCGCCGAGAAACCTCGACTTTCCGGCCGCCGGCCACTGCTTCACGGTCAGGGCCGGGCCGCCCCGCTCGCCGCTGCACGCAATCTGCCGAGCAGTGAGGCGATCTCGCCCGATGCCGGGTCGAGCGTCGCCGCCTGCTCGCAGGCCTCGATCGCAGCCGGAAACTCGTTTCGCCGCGCGTAGGCGACCGCCACGTTCATCCAGCCCCGAGCTGCTGTCGCCCCCGGTGCCATGGCCGCCAGCAGCCACTCGGCCTCTGCGATCAAATCCCGCTCGAGGTAGGCGACGGCGATTTCCAGCATCGCGTTGAGCCGGGCCCGTCCGTCGCAGCCGTCGAGGCAGGCCTGGAAGAGCGTAGCGGCGGCGGCGCGATCTCCCCGGGCCAGAGCCAGCTCGCCGCGGGTGAGCAGCATGTCCGATCCGA
The DNA here is from genome assembly GCA_044336925.1 of Pirellulales bacterium. GTDB lineage: Bacteria > Planctomycetota > Planctomycetia > Pirellulales > UBA1268 > RGVT01. The sequence continues at coordinate 12,127 of JBIIOM010000001.1, read as the reverse complement.
CTCCCTCATCGGGCCTGGCAGCAGCGATCACGGCATCCGCCTCATCGAGCTTGCCGGCGCGGACGCATGCCCGAGCCAGTATCCCGCGGGTGCGCCTTGAATCACGAGCCGCACGGGCGGCTGCGGCGGCCTCGTAGGCCCGACCGGGCTCGTCGAGCCGCAGAAAAGCCTGCGCGAGATTGGCGAGGCTCCGCGAACGCTCGTCGGAAAAAATCGCATTGGCCGCCCCCCTGGCGAGCAGTTCGATCGCTTCGCGCGGGCGATCGGTGTCGAGATAGAACGCGCCGAGATTGTTGGCGGCGATGCTGCACGACGGATTCTTCGCGAGCGTGTCGCGATAGAGCGTCTCCTGGCTCGAGAACACTCCGGTGCGGGCACATGTCGCCGCGAGGAGGATCGCGATCAGCCCGGCCGCCGGCACGGCGAGCGGGATGCCTGCCCGGCCGCAGAGCACCGCCAGCCCGGCGGCCGCGGCCGCGAGCCCCACGGGCAGCGCGTGATAGGCGAAGTGGTCGGCCACGAAAGAATACTTGAAGGGAAAGACGTCGAAAAAGCCGAGCGCCGGGAACAGCCCCGCGAGAAAGGCGAGCAGCGCCGCCACCGGGCCGCGGCCGATCCGCCTCCGCTGCCACCACGCACCGGCCACGGTCGCCGCGACCCCGACCGGAAAGATCCATTGCGCCGGCTGCGCGGGATCGATCCGCCAGCGGTCGTAGAAAAACGCGAGCGGCCAGGGCCACACCAGCTTCTGGGCATAGAAGCAGGCTGCCCGGCCCGCCAGCACGAGCCGCCCCGCCGGGGAGAGCCGCCACTCCACGTCGTCGGCGCCCACGTGGTGTTTTTCGAGCCACACGGTGAAGCCCGCCAGCGGCAGCCCGACGGCCACCAGCGGAGCCACCCCGACGAGGTCGCGCCGGCCGAGCCGGCCGGTTTTCCACCACATGGCGACAAGCAGCATCGGCACGAGCATCGCCGCCACCGTTTTGGCGAGCATCGCGAGCGTGAAGAGCGCGACGGCCAGAGCGAGCCATTGCGGCTTGCCGCCTTCTCCGTTGACACCGAGCCGCCACCGAAACCAGGCCCCTGCCGCAGCCACCGCCAGGAACAACGACAGCGTGTTCTTCCGCTCCGTCACCCAGCCGACTGATTCCACGCCGAGAGGGTGCACGGCGAAGAGGGCTGCGGCCAGCCAGGGAACGGGAAGCCCGACCTGGAGAAACACGCGGAAGAGCAGCGCGGCCGTGGCTGCGTGCAGGAGCACGTTGACGGCGTGGTAGCCGGCCGGCTCGAGCCCCCAGCAGCGATACTCGACCCAGTAGGTGGTGTGGACGAGCGGGTAATACTGCGGGATCGACCGCGGCTCCAGCCAGATCCGCCGCAGCCCGTCGCCAGACCGCAGCGTCTCGTTGGCCGTCACGTAGGCGTCGTCGTCCCAGATGAATCCGTTCCACACGCCGCGGCCGTGGGCGACCACTGCCAAGACCGCGATCAAAAGCGGCACGGCGACGCTGCGGGCGCGCGATGGAGCCCGAAGCGAGGGATCATGGGTGGGATTCGGCACCAAACCGGCTCCTTCAGCGGGGCGACTCGCGGCGATAGACGTGCCAGTGCGAAGGGGTGAGGCCGCCCGACCGCATTGATCGCAGGAGGCGATAGGCGTTTCCATGCCGATCGGCGATCCGCTCCTTGCCGACGCCGCCTTCGCGCGGGTCGAAGAGGATATACCACTCGGCGCCGTGGGGCGGCAGCGAGCCGGCATCGAAGAGCCTGTAGCGAGCTCCGGGAATCGCCGCCGAGTGGTAGGCGACGAGCAGGCGATTGCGAAACTCGTGGTTGCTGTAGCAGGTGATCACGCCCTGCGGGTCCGCCGATGCCGACCGCATCCACTCGAGCGTGGCGGCATAGCCGCCGCGGCCGCGGGCGACGAGCATCGCATCGCGGGCGAGATTGCCGCCCGCCGCGGCGACCGCGAAGGCCACGACGACGCCGCGGAGCAGCCGCGAGCCGCGGCAGAGTTCCGGCAGTTCGCGGGTGATCAGCATGAGCAGGATGATCGACGGCACGAGCAGATAGCGGATCGCATAGTGCGCGATTGGAGCGACGGCCAGAACGGCGGCCGGCACGACCAGGATGGCGAGCAGGAAAAAGACCGCCTCGTCGGCCGCCCGCCGGGCCGCCTGCACGAGGCACATGATGCCAATCGTCGCGACGCAGCCGGCGACGATCAGGGAGCCGGGCAGCCCTGCCGGGCCTCCGGCGAGGAGCGAAAGCGTCTGGCAGACGGTGGCGAAGAGCGACGACTCGGGCCCGCCCCCGATCGTCATGCCTCTGTAGAAGCCGAGATAGACCGTGGCCAAGGTGGCCAGCGGCAGGGCGTGCCACGCCGCGAGTGCTCCACACTTCCGCGCGACCGACCCCTGTGCGGCGGCGATCTTCACGGCTGTCCAAGGCAGGGCCGCGAGATACCAGAGGACGAACGTCGCGTGCGACACGAACCCGACCAGGCAGGCCACGTTGAACCAGGCTGCATGAACGGGGACGCCTTCCGCCGCCGGCACCGCTTCGCCGTGGCCCCGGAAGAACCTCGCCTGCATCGCCCACTGCCCCGCAAGCACGCATGCCGACAGCATCCCATATCCCCGCGCCTCGGACTGGCAGTTGACGAGCAGGTAACTGATCGCAAACGCGACGGCGGCCAGGCGGGCCGCCGCGCGGGATCGCTGCCGGCCGATCGCCCAGGCGATCGCGATCGCGGCAACGCCGGCCAGGATCGCGGGCAGCCGATAGACGATGCTCGGCCGATGCGGCCCAAGGGCATACAACCAGGCGGAGTTCAGGAGATGATTGTTGTCGTGCCGCATCGCACCACGGACGAGATCGAGCGGCTCCTTGACTTCCTGGCCGAGCATCCAGAGCGTCCAGATCTCGTCGAGCCACAGATCGTTGAGCGACGCCAGCACCCGCAGCACCGCGCCGGCGCAGAGGCAGCCCACGAGCCACACATCCCATGACTCGGTCGTCTGGGAGGGCTGTGCATCGCCGTCTGGCCGGAGCGGAAAGCCTCGCATCACGAGCCCTCCCGGCTGCGCGGCCCACGAAACGACATGATCACCGCCGCGGCCCACGCGGCCCACGCCGCGAGCGTCAGGCCGGCCGTGCGGGCGAACGTCTGCGACCGATGGCGAAACTCCACGCGATGCCGGCCGGCAGGCAGGCTCACGGCCCGGTGCATCCGGTTGGCCCGGAAGATCGGCAGCGGCTGCGAACCGCCGTCGTCGGTGACAAGCGTGGCTTGCCAATCGGGATGAAACGTGTCGGCCAGCACGAGCATCCCGGCCGCGGCGAGGCTTGCCTCCACCACGACCCGCTGTGGCTCATCGACCACGATCCGGCAGGCGTCTTGCGTCGGCGGCGGCCCGCGCAAAGATGCCTCCGGCGGGGCGATCGCCGCGTCGCTCGCGGCCTCGACGATCACGCGTCGGAAGAGATCAGGTGTCTCGACGCTCGGGATCGCGATCTCATCGAGCGGTGGCGATCCCGGCAGGTGAAGGTCCACATCGCGCACGACCCGCACCCGCGGCAGGGCGGCCGGGTTTCGCACGACGACAGCCACCGGCGCATGTTCTTCCTCGCCGGGCAGCCAGAGCGGCTGCATCGGCAGCGGCTCGCCGCGCGGCGCGGGGCCTTCATAGACGCCCTGCTTCTGTGCCTCCGACCAGTCGGCAAACGCCGCTTTCGCGGCTGCTTTGCCGAGGCCCTCGAGCGAGACGACGAAGTATTCCGCGCCGGCCAGATCGAGAACCCGGCGGGGCGGCACCATCCGGCCGTTGATCCGCCGTGGCTCATGCAGCCGCTCGAGGTCGGCCGGCATCGCCGTGCTCGGCTCGCCGACGATCCCCGCGCCGTGGAGCCAGGGCACATGGCTGCGGCCCATGATGCCGGTGTAGCGGACGAATCGGCCCGGCTCCCGCTGATCGACGAATTTAGGAGGGGCGCCCTGCACATAGAGCCGCGGCCGCGCGGGGCGTGCTTCACCGCCGAGCGGCTCTGCCGCCGGAAGCCGTGCGAGATACCCGCTGCTCGCGACGAGATCGCTGAACCGCTCCGCCACGATCTCGCCCCGCCCGGCCAAAGCGAGATCGATCGCGGCCAGCAGCGCGACCGCCACCGCCGCCCCACGCCGCGCGACGGCGCCGCCCGCATCGCGTTGCAAAACGCCGAGCAACGCCGCCAGTGCTGCCGCGACGGCCGCCGCAAGCACACCCCCGCGCATGACGGCCCACCAGGCGAGTCCGCGCCGCACATCTCCCTCGGCCCCGGGCAGCGCGCGATCGACGCCCAAGATCGCCGCCGCACCGAGCCCCAGACACACTCCGAGGAGGGCCCATGTGCGGATCGCGACCGCGGCCCGCGCGAACGATCCTCGCGAGTCGGGCTCATCGGGTTCCGCCACGCCGAGGGCCGCCAGTTGCGAGAGCGCCAGCGCAAACACCGTCATCCACTTGGCCGGGTAGCGAAAGCCCGCATAGCCGGGGAGCAGGATCGACATCCCCCAGGAAAGCCCGCCGACCTCGTCGCCGGGGCGATAACCAAACTCCTGCCAACGGCCGGTCGCGATCACGAACACGTTGCGGGCGAGGCCCACGATGCCGAGGCCCCCAAGGCTCGCGACGGCCGCCCAAGCGAGCACAGCGCACCACATCCGCCGCGGCTCCCGGCGGCCACGGCCTGCGCATACTGCGGCGATCGCCGCGGCGACAGGCACCACGCCCGCGTAGAGCGAGTTGGCCCAGGCCCCCGGGATGTCGATGCCGAGCATCACCGGCCAGCGGTAAAACGTCGTCCCCGAAAAATCGGCCCACACCAACTCCAGCACCCGCCACGGGAAGACGCTGAACGAGTAGATCTCGGCGTAATGCGAGTCGCCCGCCGGCGGCCGGCCGATCAGCGCGTCGTACCAGTGCAAGCCGCCCCGCTCCGCGGCCGGCCGGGCGAGGAAAGACGGAATCTCCCAGATCGAGTGCGGCACCATATGGATGCCGCGAGAGGTGCCCCGCATGAACTCGGCCGTAAGCGCGACCTGCACGAGCGCGAGCAGCCCGCCCGCGACGCCCACCGCGGCCACGAGCCCGAGCCGCCGCCACGACCTCCCCGGCATGCAAAGCCAGACGAGGCCGAGCACGATCCCGGCGTGGTAGGCGGCCTGCGGGTCGCCGCAGTAGACGGCCATGGCAAGCGCCGCCGCGAGAAGCAGCCCGTCGCGGAGGCCGCCTCGCTCGAGCAGCCGCAGTCCTGCATAGACCGTCCACACGAGCCAGGCCGCCCCCGCGGCATAGATCGGGTTGTAAATCTGCAGGAACACGCTGCCGCAAAACCCATACGCGAGCCCCGCGACCGTCGCCGCTGGCCGCGAACAGCCCTGGTCTCGCGACAGGCAGTAGGCCCCGGTCGCGGCGAGTGCGAGGTGCGCGATGCAAAAGACGTTGAGCGACACGCCGTCGGGCAGGAGCATCGTGAGCAGGATCTGCGGAACGTAAAACGCTCCCGCCGTGCCCATCGCTGCCAGCGGCTGGCCGCAGTTCAAGAGCGGGTTCCAGAGGGGCACCCTGCCCGCCAGCCACTCCTCCCGCACGAGCTTGTAGAGCGGCGGATAAAAGTGGAGCGAGTCGCGATAGGCAAACACGCAGTCGGGCCCGACCGCATCGAAGAAGAGCCCCGCCACGGTGGCCGCCAGCACCGCCGGAAAGAGCCAGCGGCTGTCGGCCCACGCCGCGCAGGTGGCAAGCGCCGCATCAACCTGCTCACGGATGCGATCGAGCGGCGACGCGGAGTTGAAAGGCGTGTCGCTCATGTCGCCCCATGCCTCGCAGCGGTCAGGCCACTCCGAAACGACGCCGCCACGGCGACCGCGGCGGCCGCCCATGCCGCCAGCGTCAAGGGCGCCGTCCAGACGAACGTCTTCGAGCGATACCGAAACTCGAGCACATGCCGGCCTGCCGGCAGCCCGACACCGCGATGAATCCGGTTGGCCCGCCGGATCGGCGCAGCCCGGGGCGGCCCGCCGTCGTTCGACACGCTGACAGTCCAGTCGGGGTGCCAACTATCGGCGACCACGAGCAGCCCCGGCGTGGCGAGATCAGCCTCGATGACGACTCGCTGCGGCTCATCGACCACCATCCGGCAGGCGTCGCGGACGGCTGCGCGGCCGCCCTGCGGAAAGGGCGGGCCATTCAGAGCCGTGCCCTCGACGATCGCGGCGTGAAACAGGTCGGGAATCTCCCGATTCGGAAACGCGATCCGCTTGAGCAGGTCGATCCATGTGGCCCAATCCCGTTTGCTCGCCGGAGGGACGGTCGCAACCTGCCGCACGACCCGCACCCGCGGCAGGGCCGACTCGTTGCGGGCCACCACCATCAGCGGCTCGCCGCCGTTCGGCCCGAGATTCATGATCGGCACCGCAGGCAGCGGCGGCCCGAGCGGCACCGGCCCGTCGAAAGCCCCCCGCCGCTGCTCGGCCGTCCACTCATGGAGCAGCGTGGACGAGGCCGTGAGCTCGGCCTCGCCCGCTCCGACGATGAAGAATTCGACGCCGCATAGGTCGTAGGTCCGCCGCGAGACGATCTTCCTGCCCTCGTGCTCCAGCGGGCACAAGAGAAACTCGAGCTCCCGAGACATCGCCGTACTCCGCTCGCCGATTTTTTCCTGGCCGTGGAACCAAACCGTGTGGCCGATCAGCGTCTGCCCGACTTCCCAGACATAGCGCGGCATGTCGAGCGGGTCGATCAGGATCGAGGCCGGATCGACGACCGCCAGCCGCGGCCGCGACGCCACGGTCGCCATGTCCGCCCGCCGGCGGAGCGCCAGTTCGTCGAGATAGTCCCCGCCGGCCACGAGCCGCGCGACAGGCTCGACCACCAGTTCACGTCGGCCCGCCATGGCCAGGTCGGCCGCAACCATCAGTACCAGCCCGATCTGCATCGCGAACGCCGCCCGCCGCGAAGCCCACCGGGGCCCGCCGATCAGCAAGGCCGTGATCGCGGCGAACGCCAGCGCGTGGACGCCGCCATGAAACACCGCCTGAAAGACGGCGACCCGCCGTGCCTCCAAACTGCCCGCCGGCAACACGTCCGCCTGCCCGTTGGCGAGCGCCGCGATCCCGAGCCCCGCGACCAAGACGGCAAGCACAGCCGCCACGGCAACGGCCATCTTGCGGCAGCGTGCACGCACGGCGGCGTCACCGAGGCCGTCAAATCCCATGGCCGCCAGCTGCCCGAGGGCGAGGGCGAACACGGTCATCCATTTCACGGGATACCGAAATCCCGCATAGCCGGGCAGACCGATCGACATCGCCCAATAGAGGCCGCCCACTTCGTCGCCATGCGCATAGCCGAGTGAGCCAAAGTCGCCCGTGAGGATCGCGGCGGCATTTCGCACGAGCCCCACGAGGCCCAGCCCGCCCATGCTGGCGACAAGCGCGAGCACGGCCGCGAGCCCCCAGGCTCTGCGGGTCGGCCACCCCGCGGCCGGCACGAGCCAGGCCCCGGCGGCGAGCACGACCGGCAGGATGCCCGAATAGAGCGAGTTGGCCCAGACTTCACTGTTGTCGAGGCGGAGATTCGCCGCCCACCTCCCGGCGATCGTGCCCAGCGCGTCGGGCCAGAGAAATTCCACGAGCCGCAGCGGGTGCAGCGCGAATGCATAGATCGCCCCGTAATGCCCGGCCGCCGCCCGGGGCCGACCGATGAAGATGTCGTACCAGGCCGCCCGGTCGCCGATCTCCGCGCGGTGGGCGAGATACGCGGGAATCTCCCAGAGCGAGTAGGGGGCGAGATCCATCGACCGCTGCGTGTCGCGGGTGAACTCGGCTGCGAGGGCCACCTGCACGAGTGACAAGAGCCCGCCCGCCAGACCCGCGGCGGCGAGCATTCCAAAACCCTTCCACGATCTCCCGGGCAGCATGAGCCAAAAGAGTCCGAGCACGAGCCCGGCATGGTAGGCAGCCTGAGGGTCGCCGCAGAAGACGCACATCGCCAGTGCCGCGGCCAAGAGCACGAAGTCGCGGGTTCCACCCCTGGCCTGCAAGAGCCGCAGGCCCGCATAGACGGCCCACGCGACCCACGCGGCGCCCGCCGCGTAGATCGGGTTGTAGACCTGCAGGAGCACACTCCCGCCAAACGCATACGCGAGCCCCGCCACCGTCGCCGCCGGCCGCGAGCCGCCCTGATCCCGCGCGAGGAAATACGCCCCGGTCGCGGCAAACGCGAGATGCAGAATGCAATACACGTTCAGCGACGTGCCGTCGGGCAGGAGCATCGCGAGCAGAATCTGCGGGGGATAAAACGCGCCTGCGCTCCCCATCCCGGCCAGCGGCTGGCCGCAGTTGGCGAGCGGGTTCCAAAGCGGCACCCGGCCGGCGAGCCACTCGTCGGCCACGAGCCGGTAGAGCGGCGGATAGAAGTGGAGCGAGTCGCGAAAGGCAAACAAGAGCCCCGGGCCGACCGAGCCGGCAAACAGCACCGCAACCGTGGCGAGGAGCACGATCGGAAAGAACGATGGGCGGGTGATGAACGATGCAGCCATGCTGTCGCGCGGAAGAAGCAGGAGGGCGAGTACGATACCGCAGCCGACCCATTCCAACCCTGATGCCCGACGTCTGCAATGCCCGGCACCCTCACTGTGAGAATCCGATGAGCGCGGTCAGTGACAACAAGGGCTGGCCCAGCGCGGCCGTCGCGTGCGGGCTGATCGTCGCGGCGGTTGCGGCTGCGTATTCCAACAGCCTCGAATACCCGTTTCTCTTCGACGGCATCCCGCTCGCCGAGGGCCTGCGGACGCTGTCACCCTCCGATCCCGCCGGCTGGTTCCTGCCCCGGCCGCGGACGTTCGGCTTCTTCACGTTCGAACTCCAAAAGACGCTCCACGGAATGTGGCTGCCGGGGTTTCACCTCGTCAACATCGCCATCCATGCCGCGGCCGCCTGCCTGCTCTTTCTGATCGTGCGCGGGGTGACGACGCGCCGCCTGGGGCCGCCACGGGCCGCGGCGGCGAGCCTGTTCACCGCCTTGCTCTGGGCCCTGCATCCGCTCCAGACGCACTCCGTGACCTACCTCTACCAGCGGTTTGAGTCGCTGATGGGGCTCTTATTTCTCGCCGGCCTCTACTGCCTCTGGCGGGCGGCGGCGGGCGGGCGGGCGTGGCCGTGGCTCGCAGCGTCATATGGCTGCGTGCTGCTCTCGATTGCCACGAAGGAGGTGGGCATCGTGGCGCTGACGGTGTTTCTGCTCTTCGACCGGGCGTTTCTCGCGGCGTCGTGGCGGGAGGTGTTTTCGCGACGCGGCTGGTATTACGCCGCGCTCGTCGCCACTGTTGGCTCTGGAGTGGGCTACGTGCTCCTCAATCGCAGCCACTATCTCGCCGGCGGGCTGCTCTGTGCCCAGCGGGTGAGCACCTGGCAATACCTCCGCACGCAGCCCGAGATCATCGGCCACTATCTCGCCCAGGCTCTCTGGCCGAGCCGGCTCTGCATCGATCCCTCCTGGCCAGTCGAAGATGATCCCGTGTGGCTCTCGATCGCCTGGGGGCTCGTCGCCGTGGCCACGGCAGCAACGGCATGGCTCTGGCGGCGCGATCCGCAGCTCGGTTTCTTGCCGCTGGCATTCGGGCTCGTGCTCCTTCCGACGTCAAGCGTGGCGGCGACGATCGACCTGGCGTTCGAGCACCGCATCTATCTTTCGCTGGCGTGCGTGGCGGCTGCCGTTGCCCTGGGCACCGTGCAAGCATTCTCCGATCTGCGGCTCTCGACCGCGATTCTCGGCACGGCGGCCCTCGCCCTCGCCGGGGCGACCTATCAGCGCAACACGGTTCACACCTCGCCGCTCGCGCTCTGGGCCGACACGGCCATCAAGGCCCCGCACAGCACGAAGGCCTGGGCGAATCTGGGGACGGCCCTTGAAGAGGTCGGCGATCGAGAGGCGGCGGCACGGGCCTATGGTGAGATCGTGGCGCTCTATCGCGGCGCGGCCTGCTTCGAGCCGCATCCGCTCGCGGATATCGCCCGCCGCGTGCCGCGCACGATCGAGTATGTGTGGTATGGCCATACCCGCTTGGCCAACCTCGCACTCGATGCGGGCGATGCGGCCACGGCCCGGCGGCTGTATGACGAAATCACCCGTCTTCCGGCCCTGCCTCAAGGCGGCCTCGATCATCCGCAGATCAAGGCCCTGCGCGAGCGGCTCGAGGCTCTGCATTGATTCGTAACCGGCCGATGGGAAACTCGCTGGTGCCCTCGGGCCCCTCGGCCACGCTTCCGCCCCAATGACCGACCATCCGCCACTCCCCGCGCTCCTCCGCCGCCTCTGGGCCCATCTTCCGGGCAAGCGGCGGTTTCAGCTCGTGGCCGTATTGGGCTCGATGCTCGCAAGCGGCTTCGCAGAGATTGTGAGCCTCGCCGCGGTCGTCCCGTTTCTCACGGTGCTTGCCGACCCCGAGCGGCTCTGGAGCCGGCCGTGGGTGCGGGCAGCCGCGGAGGCCCGCGGGCTCACGGAGCCCAGTCAGTTGCTCCTGCCCGTCACGATGCTCTTCGTGGTTGCCGCGGTCGCCTCGGGTCTGATCCGCCTCGTGAACCTCTGGCTCTCCGGCCGCGTCGCCGCCGGCACCGGCAGCGATCTCTCGCAGGAGGCCTATCGCCGCACGCTCTACCAGCCGTATGCCGTGCATGTGGCCCGCAACTCGGCCACGATCACGACAGCCGTGATTTCGCACGTCGATGGGCTGATCTACGGCGTACTCAATCCGCTGCTTTTGATCTGCGTCAACGTCGCCGTGATCGCCGCGATCGCGCTCGGCCTCGTGCTCATCGACCCGTGGGTGGCGTTTCTCACGGTGCTCGCCTTCGGAGGGGCATATCTGGCGATCACGCTGGCCACGAAGGCCTCGCTCACCACCAACAGCCGCGAGCAGGCGGCGAGCAACAAGGCCCTCGTGCAAAACGTGCAGGAGGGCCTGGGGGCGATCCGCGACGTGCTCCTCGACCATTCGCAGCCCTACTATCTCGCCCGCTATCGAGACGCCGACTGGGCGATCCGCCAACTGCGGGCCCGGGCCGAATTGCTCGGCGGGTTTCCGCGGTTTGTGATCGAGGCGGCGGGCATGGCGGGCGTGGCGGCGTTGGCCTATGTGCTCGTGACGCGGTCCGGCGGCATCGCGGCGGCGCTGCCCGTGCTCGGGGCTCTCGCGCTCGGTGCCCAGCGGCTCTTGCCGGCGCTGCAGCAGACCTACATGTCGTTTTCCCTGTTGCAAAACCACGTGGCCGGGTTCCAGATCGTGCTCGATCTCCTCGACCAGCCGGCCCCCGAGGCCGACCGGCCCCGGGCGGCCCCCGCTGCCTTCACCGAGTCGATCGCGCTCGACGACTGCTCGTTCCGCTACCAGCCCGAACTGCCGCTCGTGCTCCGCGATGTGTCGCTCGAAATCAAGAGGGGCGAACGCGTAGCCCTCGTCGGGCCGACGGGCAGCGGCAAAAGCACGCTCGCCGACATCCTCATGGGGCTGCTCGCCCCCACGAGTGGCCGGCTCCTGATCGACGGCCGCGAAGTAGACTCCGAGGCCTGGCAGGCGAACATCGCGCATGTGCCGCAGAGCATCTTTCTCGCCGACGCGTCGATCGCAGAGAACATCGCGCTCGGCATCCCGGCGGCGGAGGTCGATCAGGGCCGTCTCGAGGCCGCGGCCGCTCAGGCCCAGATTGCCGAATTCATCGAGTCGCTACCGAAGGGCTATGCCACGACCGTGGGCGAGCGGGGCGTACGGCTCTCCGGCGGCCAGCGGCAGCGGATCGGGATTGCGCGGGCGCTCTACAAGCAGGCGCCCGTGCTCGTCTTCGACGAGGCGACGAGCGCCTTGGACGACGCCACTGAAAAGGCCCTCATGGACACGCTTGCCGGTCTCTCCCGCGACCTCACGATCATCATGATCGCCCACCGCCTCTCAACCACATCCTACTGCGACCGCGTGATCACCGTCTCCGCCGGCTCGCTCGCGGACGTCTCGGTTGGGGGTGGGCGATGACGTTGGTATCGACGACGATCATGCGCGGCCCTGCCGCTTGAAACCGGCAATGTCTTTCGCG
>JBIIOM010000166.1:0-5854 GCA_044336925.1 Pirellulales bacterium | reverse complement strand
GCGCGGCGCTGGCTGGAGTGGAGGGCGGATGGACCTTGCTTGCGCTGCGGGCTTCCGTGCCCTGCGGGCTTCCGTGTGCGGCTTCGTTTGGCACCGCTCGCCGGCCGCCCGTGCCGGGGTCCTCGCCGCGATGGAGGCGTTCAACACCGCGGGCGCAGGTAGGCAGAAACCGCGGCGGCTTCTCGGTCGGCACGGCGGCCCGTAGAATTCGTCGAATGGATACAGCTCTTTTCAACCGCGCCGAAGCGATCCGGGCCCGCCTGCTGCAGCTGCGGGACTCTCTTTGACTGGGAAGGCCGCAAGCAGTCGGCCGCCCGCATCGAAGACGCGATGGGGCAGTCGCATTTCTGGGACAACAACGAGAAGGCTCAGGCCACCGTCGCCGAACTGAAGAGCGTCAATTCCGTCCTCAAGCCGCTCGAGGAGGCGCTCGCCGTGGGCCGCGACCTCGAGGCGCTCGAGGAGCTCGCCCGCGAGGATGCGTCTCTCGAGGCGGAGCTCGCGCAGGAGACCAATCGGCTCGAGAAGCTGGTCGATGCCCTCGAGCTCACGTCGCTCCTTTCCGGCCCGCACGATTCCTCCGACGCGATCGTCTCGATCAACGCCCGTGACGGTGGCACCGACGCCAACGACTGGGCGGAGATGCTGCTGCGGATGTATTCGGCCTGGGCGTCGAAGCGCGACTATGCCGTCGAGCTGCTCGACCGGCAGGACGACGCCGTGGCCGGCATCCAAAGCGCCACCGTCGCCATCCGCGGCCCGTGGGCCTACGGCTATCTCAAGGGGGAGACCGGCATCCACCGGCTCGTGCGGATCAGCCCCTTCAACGCCGAAGGCAAGCGGCAGACGAGCTTCGCGGCCGTCGATGTCTCGCCGGAGATCGCCGACGACGACACCGAGGTCGAGATCAAGGACGAAGACATCCGCGAAGACGTCTTCCGCGCCAGCGGCGCCGGCGGCCAGCACGTCAACAAGACATCGAGCGCCATCCGGCTCACCCACTTCCCCACCGGCATCGTCGTGCAGTGCCAGAGCGAGCGCAGCCAGCACAAGAACCGCGCGACGGCGATCAAGATGCTGCGGTCGCGGATCGCGCGGCTCGAGGAGGAGAGGCGCGAGGCGGAGCAGCTCGCCCGTTACAAGCAGCAGCCGAAGACGGGGTTTGGCTCACAGATCCGCAACTACTTCCTCCACCCCGACCAGCGGGTGAAGGACCAGCGCACAGGCCATTACGTGGGCAATTTCCAGAGCGTCCTCGACGGCAATCTCGACGGCTTTCTCGACGCTTTTCTCAAGTGGAAGGCCTCGGGGTCCGCCCCGCAGTCGGGCGGCGACGAATGACGCCCGCTGGACGGTGCCGCGGCCCGGCGATACGCTTTTCACAGTCAGTCTGAGCCCACAAGGAAACCCATGGCCGAAAAAGAACAGGCACTCGAAGTCGAGGGCGTCGTCACGCAGGCCCTCGCCAACACGCGATTCCGCGTGCAGATCAGCGGCGGCCACATCGTCAATGCACACGTCGCCGGCAAGATGCGGAAGAACTTCATCCGCATCGTCCCGGGCGACAAGGTGAAGGTCGAACTCTCCCCCTACGACCTCACGAAGGGCCGAATCACCTTCCGCGAACGGTAGGGTAGGCTTCAGCCTGTCCCCGGTAGGGTAGGCTTCAGCCTGTCCCCGGTAGGGTAGGCTTCAGCCTGTCCCCGGTAGGGTAGGCTTCAGCCTGTCCCCGGTAGGGTAGGCTTCAGCCTGCCGTGCAGCGGGGCCAACGTGCCCACCCCGGCTTCGGCCGACCCTCACCCCGCCGCCGGACCCTCGCTGCGGGCGCTTCGTTTGCCCGACGCGCGAGCGAGGTGAGTTGGGGCGTTTCTCGCGGGGCGGGTGGACGCGTCGTTGGACCGAGTGGAGCGCGGATGGACCTTGCTTGCGCTGCGGGCTTTCGTTTGCCCGACGCGCGTGCGAGGGGGCATCTCGGCCCGTCCTACTCCTGCTCGCCGGCGGATTCGCGCTTCTCGAAGAATTGCTTCAGGTCGCCGAACGTCCGCAGCGGCTCCTTGCCGTCGCGCATCTCCTTCGAGATCGGCTTCGAGGGCTTCTTCGCGGTGGCTGTGTAAGTTCGCGGCTGTGGCTCGCGGGGCGGGCGGGCCGGAGGCTGACGCCGCGGCGGCCGCGCGGCTGAAGGCGGCGCAGGCTGGCCGTTGCCGGCCTGCGGCTGCGGGGCGGGCCGGGGGCGACGCTCGCCCTTCTCCGGACGCTGCCGCTTTTGCGGCTGCGGCCGTTCGGTGCCGGGCTGGATCATCGTGAGCGCCACGCGCCGGCGGGCCTTGTCGATCTCGAGCACCCAGACCTTCACGATCTGCCCCACGGTGACCACATCGTGCGGGTCGCGCACGTAGCGGCTCGAAAGCTGGCTGATGTGCACCATGCCGCTGTCGTGGAGGCCGATGTCGACGAAGGCGCCGAAGTCCACCACGTTGAGCACCGACCCCAGGAGCTCCATGCCCACCTCGAGATCCTCGAGCTTGAGCACGCCCTTCTTGAAGAAGGGTTTCGGCAGGTCTTCGCGGGGGTCGCGGCCGGGCCGCGCGAGCTGCTCCACGATGTCGGCCAGGAGCAGCCGCCCCACGCCGAGCTCCGCGGCCAGCGCGGGCAGGTCGAGGGCGGCCGCCTTCTCCGCGAGGGTCTCCGCCTGCTGCCGGCTCGTGAGCACCTCGAAGCTGCCGCCGAGCCGCTCGAGCACCTGCTCGGCGACGGCGTAGCTCTCGGGATGGATCCAGGTCGAATCGAGCGGGTTCACGCCGCCGGTGATCTTGAGGAAGCCCACGGCCTGCACGAACGCCGCCTCGCCGAACCCCGGCACCTCGAGAAACTGCTGCCGCGAGGTGAAGGCGCCGTTTTTCGCCCGCCACTCGTGAAAGCCCTTCGCGGTGGTCTGGTTCAATCCCGAGACATACCGCAGAAGCGCCGGGCTCGCGGTGTTGACGTCGACGCCGACGTAGTTCACGCAGCTCTCGACGACGGCGTCGAGCGAGGCATGCAGATGGCGGGCCTTAACGTCGTGCTGGTAGAGGCCGACGCCGATGTTGGCCGGCTCGATCTTCACGAGCTCGGAAAGCGGGTCCTGGAGCCGGCGGCCGATCGAGATCGCCCCGCGCACGGCCGCCTCGTGGCCGGGCAGTTCCTCGCGGGCATAGCTGCTCGTGGAATAGACGCTCGCGCCCGCTTCATTGACGATCACATAGCCGACGTCGAGCTCCTTGAGCTCGCCGGCGACGAGTTCCGCCACGAGCGATTCCGTCTCGCGGCCCGCCGTGCCGTTGCCCACGGCGATGACGGTGCAGCCATGGGCCTTCACCAGCTCGACGATCTTCAGGGCCGCCGCGTCGCGCTTTTCCTTCTTGCCGATGATGTGGAGCACGGCATGGTCGAGCGGGTTGCCGCATTCGTCGAGCGCCACCGCCTTGCAGCCGCTCTTGAAGCCGGGATCGAGGGCGAGCACCCGCCGCCCCGCCACCGGCGGCTGCAGGAGCAGGTTGCGGAGGTTGCGGGCGAAGACCTCCACGGCGTGCGACTCGCAATATTCGGTGATCTCGCGCCGGACCTCGCGCTCGAGGCTCGGCAGCACGAGCCGGGCGAGGGCGTCGCGAACACACCCGCGCAGGAAATCGGCGTGGGGGTGGCCGGCCGGCACGAGCAACTCCTCGGCGGCGGCCTGCAATTCATCGGCCGGCCCGTCGATTCGCACCTTGAGCAGCTTCGCCCGTTCGCCGCGACTGATCGCCAGCGCCCGATGCGGCGGAATCCGCTGGATGTGCTCCGAGTAGTCGAAGTAATCGCGAAAGTGCTTTTCGTCCTTGGAGAGCGCCTTGCCTTCGCTCTCCACCCGCTGGCTCTTGAGGTGGGCCTTCTTGTGGAGGATCGACCGCAGCCGCTGTCGCACGTCGGCCCGCTCGCTGAAGTCGTCGGCGATGATGTGGCCCACGCCGAGGAGCGCGTCGGCCGCGGTGGCGACCTGGCCCTCGGCATCGACGAAGTCGGCGGCCCGGGCATCGAGGTCGGCGGCCGCGGCATCGACGGCGAGGATCTCGCGGGCGAGGGGTTCGAGCCGGCGCTGCCGGGCGACTTCCGCCAGCGAGAGCTTCCGCGGCTTGAAGGGCAGATAGAGGTCTTCGAGCTGCTTGGGGCTGTCGGCCCCTTCGACGAGCGCGGTCAGTTCGGGGGTGAGCTTCCCCTGGCCTTGGATCGTGCGCAGGATCGTCTGCTTGCGATCGGCGAGCTGCCGGGCCTTGCCGACGCTCTCGGCGACCCGCCGCACGTCGACCTCGTCGAGGCCGCCGGTCTGATCGCGGCGGTAGCGGGTGATGAAGGGAACGGTGTTCCCCTCGTCGAGGAGGTGGACGACCGCCTCGACGCCGGCCGCACGCAGGCCGAGCCGGTGGGCAATCTGCCCCAGATCAATGATCGCTATGGATCCCATCCGACTGGCGTGCCCGCCGCTGAAACAGCGACGAGCGACCGCCCAACTCCACCTTTCTCCCGCGTGCCGGCGCGTGGGCGACGACAGGGTGCGAGACTTGGAAACCGCAGGAATCTAGGGTGCGTGACGGGGGGATGTCAAACTTTTCAGGCTGGGCAACCGCGGCGGCCTGCCGCGAGGCGTCTTTCCCAGCCTTCCCATCCACGCGCTTTCGTGCCTGGCGGGGCCTGCGGACGCCGCCATGATCCGGCCGCAGAAGCCGCGGACGTATGGCATTGACGCTGCGCGCAACCTCTCGTATTTCCCCGACTTCCGTGCGAGGCGAGAGCCTGCGGACCGTTCCTTTCACCACCTCGAGCAAATGACTGTAGCGAATGGGGCGATCGTGACGATCTCGACACCGGAGGCGGCGCGACCTGCAGGGTCGACTGCATGGCGCCTCCCGCACGAGAACGCCCCGGAGAACCGGCCATCATGATCCGTCCAAACACGTCGATCCTGCCCGCCAACGCCAGCGCGAAGCACGCCAACTCCGCCGACGATTCTCCGGAGACCGGCGGCTTCCTGCCCGCGGTCGGCCTGCTCGCCCTCGATCGGCAGTATGCCGTCCTCCGCGAGGAGATCCGTACGGCGATCGAGCGGGTCTGCGATTCCGGCCGCTTCGTGCTCGGGCCCGACGTCGCCGAGCTCGAGACCGAGCTCGCCCGCGCCCTCGACGTGCCCCACGTGATCTCCTGCGCCTCCGGCAGCGATGCCCTGCTGCTCGCGCTGATGGCAATCGACATCAAGCCGGGTGACGAGGTGATCCTCCCCAGCTACACGTTCTTCGCCACGGCCAGCGCCGTCACGCGGCTCGGCGCGGTGCCGATCTTCGCCGACATTGATCCCAACACCTATCTCGTCGATCCCGCCGACGTGCAGAAGAAGGTGAGCAAGCGCACGAAGGCGATCATCCCCGTGCACCTCTTCGGTCGCACCGCCGACATGGACGCGCTCCTGCCGATCGCCAAGGCGGCCGGCGTTCCCGTGATCGAGGATGCCGCGCAGTCGATCCTTTCCACCTGGCACGGCCGTTGCTCGGGCGCCATCGGCGACATCGGCTGCTTCAGCTTCTACCCCACGAAGAATCTCGGCGGCGTCGGCGACGGCGGCTTCCTGACGACCACTCGCGACGACCTCGCCAAGTCGCTCAAGCTCCTTCGCGTGCACGGCATGGAGCCGCGCTACTATCACCAGGTGGTCGGCATCAACAGCCGCCTCGACTCGATCCAGGCCGCGGTGCTGCGGGTGAAGCTCCCGCACCTCGACGCCTGGACCACGGCCCGGCAGCAGAATGCCGCCCGCTACATGGAGCTCTTCTCGCAATACGATCTCGAC
>JBIIOM010000165.1:0-5862 GCA_044336925.1 Pirellulales bacterium | reverse complement strand
GCGTCGTACTCGATCGGGAATTGCGGGACGCATTGCCCCGGGGCATGGGGCGAATCTGGGACGACATCGACCCGCGCGGGAACGTGGGATTCACGGCGACGGTCCGCCACCGCGTGAAGGCGAAGAAGACCGACGTCGAGGTCGAGGCGATTCCGCACGCAGACACCGTGTCGATCGAGCCGGCCTGGTTTCCCTATCGCCTCGAGAAGCTCCGGGGCAAGCTCGCCTGGAAGGACGGCCTGCTCCGGTTCGACGGCGTGCGCGGCGTGCATGACCGCACCACGGTCAGCAGCGAGGGGACCTGCCGCTTCGCCCCGGACGGCGGCTGGCACGTCTCGTTCGCGCGGCTCACGGCCGACCGCTTCCGCGCCGACCATGAGGTCTTGCAGGCGATGCCGGCCGGGCTCAGGCGGGCGATCGCCGCAGTGAACCCGCGGGGACTGCTCTCGCTCAACGGCGTCCTCGACATGTACGCGCAAGGGGCGCCCGGTGGTGGAGCCGGTCCCGCCTCGGCCGCCTGGAACATGCGTCTCGACATGGAGCAGGGCAGCCTCGACGCGGGCATCCCGCTCGAGCACGTGCATGGCGGCGTGCGGCTCGAGGGACGGACCGATGGCAGCACGTGGAAATCGCACGGCGAGCTCGCGCTCGACAGCGCCATCTGGCGCGGCGTGCAGCTGACGGCCGTACAGGGACCGCTCGTGATGGACGGGGAGGGCGTGCGGTTCGGGCTGACGGCCGGCGCAGGGCAAGGCCGCGCCCGCCGGCTCTCCGCCCGCGTTGCCGGCGGCTCCATCTTCGCCGACGGCAGCGTGTCGTCCGGCCCGGAAGGCACGTTCGCCGTGGCCGCGTCGGTGAGCGACGCCGAGCTCGAACGGCTCGCCGGCGATTCGCCGGCGTTTCCCGGCGCCGCGCAGCGGTTTTGCGGCAAGGTGTTCGGGGCGATCGAGGTGAGCGGTTCCCGCGCCGGCACCCACTCGCTCGCCGGCCGGGGCCAGTTGCGGCTGCGCGACGCCGACATCTACGAACTGCCCGTGATCGTGGCGCTCTTGAAGGTGCTCCGCGTGAAGGCGCCCGACCGCAAGGCATTCAGTTCGAGCCTCGTCGACTTCCGGATCGAAGGGCCGCGTGCCTACCTCGACAACATCGAGCTCTCCGGCGACGCGATCAGCCTCGTGGGCAACGGCGAGATCGACTTCGACTCCCGGGTGCAGATGACGTTTCGCTCGATCATGGGCGACTCCGAGACGCAGCTGCCGGTGATGAAGCGTGTGCTCGGTGGCGCGAGCGGGCAATTCATGCTCGTCCACGTCGATGGCACCCTCGCGCAGCCCGACATCACCACCGAGGCCTTCCCCACGCTCAATGCCGCGCTGCAGCAGCTGCAATCGAATCGCCGCGACTCCGGCCGCGTCGGCCTGGGCGACCGCCGCGAGACCCCACGGTGACAGAAAGCGGCCCCGGGCGGCACAATGGTCCATCCGCACGACTCCCAGACAGGCACGAACCCCACCCCATGCCCCCCACCCAGACCCGTTTCGTGAAGATGCACGGCGCCGGCAACGACTACGTCTACATCGATTGCTTCACCGAGCAGCCGCCGGCCGACCCGGCCGCACTCGCCCCGCGGATCGCCGACCGGCATCGCGGCGTCGGCGGCGACGGCCTGGTGCTCGTCCTCCCGTCGACCAAGGCGGCGGCCCGCATGAGGATGTTCAACGCCGACGGCAGCGAGGCGGAGATGTGCGGCAACGGCGTTCGCTGCGTGGCGCATCTGGTCGTGGCTCATGGCCACGCGCCGGCCGGCGCCGTGGCGATCGAAACCGGCCGCGGCGTGCTCACGGTCGACGTGCGACGGATCGGAGAACGGCTCTCTCAGGTGCGGGTCGACATGGGGGAGCCATTGCTCGAAGCCGACCGGATTCCGGTCGCCGGCGTCGGCTCCGGTCGGCTGGTCGATGCGCCCTGCGCGGCTTTCGCCGCGCCGGAGGCATGGTGGGAGGCGGCCGGCCTCGACCCGCGGATGACCTGCGTGTCGATGGGTAATCCGCACGTCGTCTTCTACTGCCGCGACGTGGCGGCAGTGCCGCTCGAGAGCGTAGGGCCGAGGATCGAAAAACACCCGCTCTTCCCGCAACGCGTGAACGTGCATTTCGTGCAGGTGCTCTCCGGCGATCGCGTGCGGATGCGAACCTGGGAGCGGGGCAGCGGCATC
This sequence comes from Pirellulales bacterium, assembly GCA_044336925.1. GTDB lineage: Bacteria > Planctomycetota > Planctomycetia > Pirellulales > UBA1268 > RGVT01. The sequence continues at coordinate 3,647 of JBIIOM010000165.1, read as the reverse complement.
ACGCAGGCCTGCGGCACGGGCGCATCGGCGGTCTGCGTGGCCGGCGTGCTCACCGGCCGCACGGGACGACGGATCGTCGCCGAGTTGCCCGGGGGCGAGCTGGAGTTGGAATGGGCTCCCGGCGGGCAGGTCTTCATGACCGGGCCGGCCGAGGAGGTATTCGAGGGCGCATGGCCCGACGCCTGATCGCGCGGGCCGGGCCAGGCAGGGCCGGCATGGCAGACAAGCTTAGAAAGGGATTCCGTTCGTGAAGTTCACCGGACCGCTCGAAATCGGCGCCGTGTCGCTCCTGTCGACGGCGACGATTCGGCAATGGATGGCCACGCTCGACTGCCGCGCGGAGTTCGGCGACCCCACCGTGGATCCGGTCCATCCGGATTACCGCGGCGCGAAGATCTACGTCTTTTGGCACGAAAACATCCTGCTGCCCCTTTTCCTCCGCGGGCATTCCAATATCTCGATGCTGCTTTCCCGCCACGACGATGCCAACGTCCTCGATCGGGTCGCGCGGATGATGGGGTTTGGCGTCGTGCGGGGCAGCACGTTTCACGGCGGCTCGGTCGCCCTGCGGCAGTTGGCGCAGCGGGCCCAGGAAGAGAATCTGACCATCACGCCGGACGGCCCGCGCGGCCCGCGGCGGCGGCTCGCACCCGGCTGCGTGTTTCTCGCGAGCACGCTCGGCATCCCGATCGTGGCGATGGGGCTCGGCTACGCACATCCTTGGCGCGTGGGCACGTGGGATCGCTTCGCGATCCCGAAGCCGTTCACGCGCGCCCGGGCCATCGTGAGCCGTGCGATCCACGTGCCCCCCGATGTCGATCGCGAAGGCCTCGAGTGGCACCGCGCCGGCGTGGAGCGGCTGCTCGTGCAGCTCTCCGACGACGCCGAGCGGTGGGCCTGCTCGGGGCAGAGACGCGAGGGCGAGGTGCGGCTGCGCAAAGAGCCGTCGCGGGTCGCCCGGTGGGCCGCGCGGCTGCCGGCGCCGAGCGGTGTGTCGCTCGAGGATGAACTCCGCCGGTGCGCCGTGCTGACGATGACGGAAACGCACGAACGCCCTGCCGCCTGAACGGGTGGTCGCTCGCCCAACCCGGCTTCGGGCTACCCGTACCCCGTCGCCGGACGTTCGCTACGGACATCCTGTCCTTCGCTCACTCGATGCTGCCTGCGCTTCGGCATCCATGCCTGCGCTTGTCAGCAACGCCGGCTCCTGGGGCACGGGTAGCCCGAAGCCTACGTCTACTCAGTCGGAGAAACGCGATCTAGCGCTGCGGGCCGACGAGTGCCTGTTCGAGCGGCACTTCGAGCGATTGGAGCGAGACCTCGGCACGACGTTTTTCGCCGCCGGGCAGGATGTATTGCAGCGTCATCGGCCTGTCGGCCGGGCTCGACGTCACCACCTGCGTGAGTTCGTTGGGCGATCGCACCGGCTTGTCATCGAGGGCGACGATCACGCTCCCGGGCGGCACGCCGGCTCGGGAGGCGGGCAGGTCGTGCACGACGCCGATCACGAGTGCTCCGGCCGGTTCGGGCAGGCCGAATCGAGCCTGCACGCCCGGATCGACCGGGAGCGTCCGCACACCGAGCGCCGTGCGGCCCTTCGCCCCGGTCTGCGGCGACGGGATCGGGCCGGCGACGCGACGCGGCTCTGCCGGCATGAGCGGCGCGGGCTCCGCAGGCCGGGCGATCGACGGGGCGAAAGCTGGAGCCGCGGCAGCGGGAGGCAGATACGAGGGGGCGGCCGCGGCGGGCGGCACATAGGCCGGCAAGTGCGGCTCAGTGGGGGTCGATGCCATTTGTGGCGGAACCACTGGCTGAGCGGGAAGATTTGCCGGCCCGAAGTCCCCAACCACCTCTTCCGACTGCCTGGCCTGCACGGGAGCTGACAACGGCTGCGAAACCGCCAACGGCTGCGGAACCGCCGCCATCGCCGGTGCAGCAGCCTGGGGAACGGGCGCCCCAAATGGGGCGGGGGCTGCCTGCGGGGCGGGCAGCTCTGCCGGGATCGCAAAGGAGGAGGGAGGCAGCTGGCCGGCTGGTGCCGCGGCAGCCAGCGGGACCGTTGGCGTCGGGGCAGCGGGTGGAATTGCTGCCCGAACGGGGCGTTCCGCCGCCTTCAGCACGACCTCGTCGATCCTGTCACCGCGGCCGACGGCCATCTTCACGTCGCTGCCCGGGGCGATGGCCGCCAGTTCGGCGGCGAGTTGGTCGGAGTTTCGCAGCGGCTTGCCGTTGATCGCGAGCACCTGGTCTTGCGGTTTGATGCCGGCCTGCGCGGCGGGCCCGGGCTGCGCCACGTCCACCACCACCAGCCGACCCGGCACGAGCGAGTCGTCGGCCGTCAGGCCAAGCCAGCCGTTGCCGGCGGCCGTCGCCTGCTGCGAAACGGAACGCGTCGGCAGTTCGAGCGGCTCGCCGATCGAAATTTCAGCAGGCTCGAAACGGGACTGTTCCTCGGCGCGAAGGCCAGCGGCGAGGGTCGCGGCCGCGGCGGCAATCGTGCACGCCGCGCGAAGGAGACCGAAAAAGGATCGTGCGTGAATCACGTCGTTCATCCTGAACAGCCGCAGTCGATCGTCGGCGACGAGTATAGGAGATTTCAGCGATTTCGTCCCGCGGCCTGCGGAACGCGTTTTTCAGCCGATTTTGCCGGTTGTGCGGGGCGTCTCCGCCGCTGCCGCGAACCGATGCGGCGCGCGGCGGCGCGCGAAAAACAGCGCGCTCAAAACAGCACTTCGCAGTCTCTCGCTCGCGCTGCTTGCATGGTTTGACAGCACTGCATGCACCCCTATACTCGCGCCGCGATCACGAGTCGCAGCGGTCTATGGATGGATGCGAAAAATTCAAGGAAATGAGTGGGTGCCTGGTGCAGGACGTGGCCAAGGCGGGAATCACTGACGGAACGGTGCCGGAGCCGGATTCCCGGGCTCATGGCGCGGGGAAGACCTGCCCGGAGGATGCCCGGCGAGTGAGCGCGGCCTTTTGTGCTCGGATCGGCGCCGAGCGGCACGCCGTGTGGTTTGGCGACGTGGCCGAGGTGGAGGTCGTGCGTCAGGATTCGGGCGCGGCCTGCGGGTTCATCCGGATCGGCAACGCCTTCACGCACGAGTGGCTCCGCAAGACGTTTCACCGTGATTTTGCCGCGGCGGTCCATCAGGTCTGCGGCAAGTCGGCCCGCGCGGAATGGCTGGTCGCCAAAGCCGATCCTGAAACAGCCGCGCCGACGCAGCCTGCGGCCGCGGCCGGATCCGCCCCTGAAGCCACCCGGGAGCCGCCGAAGCAGCGCCGTGCCGCGCGGCGGGCGACGCAATCAGATCAGGCTTCCGCCGCCGTTGCCTCCGAAGCAGACGGCAAGCGTCTCCCGGTGCAGGCCGCCCCGGCCCATCGCCATGCCCCGCGGCTCGATTCGTTCGTGGTGGGGCCGAGCAATCGCATGGCCTTCGCGGCGGTCGAACTCGCGGCCAGTCGGCCCGGCCAGATGTCGCCGCTGGTGTTGCACGGTCCGAGCGGCTCCGGAAAAACGCACCTCCTCGAGGCCTTGTGCACCCACTTCCGCGAGCTTCACCCCAAGGCGAGCGCCGTCTTCCTCTCCGCGGAGCAATTCACGACCGGTTTTCTGCAGGCGCTCCATGGCAGCGGCCTGCCCGGCT
>JBIIOM010000026.1:0-19138 GCA_044336925.1 Pirellulales bacterium | reverse complement strand
GAGGGACACCGCGAGGAGCCTTCTGCCGCCCCCGAGCCGGCGCGGCGCTGTTTGAGATCCGCTTGCGGAGCAAGCGGTCTACTTTGCAAGCGGATCCAGTTGGACGGAGGCGAGGGGGTCGGCGGAAGCGTGACGAGCATTTGGCCCGAGTCCGCGAGGGACACCGCGAGGAGCCTTCTGCCGCCCCCGAGCCGGCGCGGCGCCGTTTGAGATCCGCTTGCGGAGCAAGCGGTCTACCTACAAGCCTGGCAAGACGGGCGGACTTGCGAAACGACTTTTTGGGCTTGACCCGTTTTTCTCGAAAAAACGTCGCCAACGCGGCATTGACCCCCTTTCACGTCCGCGCACAATTTCGCTTCAACCGTGTTCAAGGATGAATGCGGATCGTGGTCGATGCGAGGCAGGAGGCCCGTCATGTTCGAAGCAATGGACGATGATTCGTGCTGGTCTGATTTTCAGCACGAGCCGTTGCGTGAGCCGGAAATGCATGTCCGTCGCGGCCGCGGCATCCGTCTCTCGGAGCTCCTGCCCACCACGCGGTTCGTCGCCTGCGACGACATCCTCGCGACCGGCTGCCACGACGATCCCGATGCCTGCGGCCCCGGCGATGTGTTCGTGGCGCGGCTCACCGGCCACGGCGACGGCCACGAATTGGTCGCGCGGGCGATCGCCCGGGGCGTGAGCGGCATCGTGGCGGAACGGATCATCCCCACGTTTGGCACGCCGCTGTGCATCGTTCCCGACAGTGCCTGGGCGCTCGCCCGGCTGACGCAGGCCCTGGCGGGCGATCCCACCGGCGGCATGCGGGTGATCGCGATCACCGGCACCAGCGGCAAGACGACGACGGCCTGGCTCGCCGCCGCCGTGCTTTCGGAGGCCGGCCTCCGCGTGGGCGTGCTCTCCGACCTCGGCTGCCTCGACGCCGATTCCACCGAACCGGTCGTTGCCGACCTCGAGGAGCCGCGGGTGCTCGCCGCCTGGCTCAAGCGGCTCGCCGCGAGCGGGTGCACGCATGCGGTGGTGGAAGTGTCGAGCCGGATGCTCGCCCGCCACGCCCTTGCCGGCATCGCCTGCGACACGGTCGTGGTGACGAACCTCGCCACGGCGCACCTCGACGACCACGGCTCGGTCGAGGCCTATCACGAGATCAAATCGCGGATCCTCGACAGCCTGGGCGCGCATGGCTGCCTCATCGCCAACGTCGATGACGAACGCGTGGAGCGACTCGCCGCCCGCCACCGGGGACCGCGGCTGACGGCGGCCTTGAAGCACGACGCCGATCTCACGGCGATCCCCGTCGAGCGCAGCCTCCACGGGCAGATGGTGCTCCTGCGGTCGGGCGGTCACGTGGCGCCCGTGACGCTCTCGACGCCGGTGACGTCGTTCGTGCGCGACGCGGTCTTCGCCGCGGCCGTCGGCCAACGGTATCGGGTGCCGCTCGAACGGATCGCCCGCGGCCTCGAGGCTGCCGGCAGCGTGTCGGGCCGGCTCGAGCGGATCGATCGCGGGCAGGACGCGGCCGTCTTCCTCGATCGGCCGACGAGCGGCCATGCCCTCGCCACGACGCTCGCGAGCCTGCGGCGGCTCACGCCGGGGCGGCTCGTGCTCGTCGCGGAGGAATCGTTCGCCGAACGGATCGATGCGGGGCTGTTCGCCCGCCGGGCCTCGCGCTGGTGCGACGAGGCGGTCGTCGTGCCGGCCTCCGTGCTCGATCAGGATGCCGGCAACGATGCCGTGGCCGCTTACGCCCGGCTCGACCGCTTGCTCTCGTCGCTCGACGGCCGGGATTGCGTCGTCGTTGTCGGCGAAGGGCTCCGCAGGCAGGGCGACCCCGGGGATCCCGGCGAGCCGCAGGCGTCGCTTGCCGCGCTCGTGGACGGCTGGCTGCAGCTGGCGCATCCGCCTGTGTGGGGCCGCCGCCGCGCCGCCTGATGCGGTGCTTGAACCGCCGGTTCCCCACGCCCGCGGCCGGCGACCAGCGCCGCATTGCCGCTTTCAGGCCGGCTTGGGCAGAATGGACGGGGCAATCAGTGCCCCCAGGCAAGCATTCCCCCCGGCAAGAGCGTGAGCGAGAGATGACCAAGGGTTCGAAACCGGCTGCCAGCACCCCGTTCGACGATCTCGGTCTCGCGGTCGCGTGCCGCGAGCCTCTCTCCCATCACACCTGGCTGGGGATCGGCGGCGAGGCTGCCTTCTTCTGTGAGCCGGTGGACGTCGAGGCCCTGTCGCGGGTCGTGAAGCGGTGCCACGAGCGGGGCATCCCGCTCCGTGTGATCGGCGGCGGCTCCAACATCCTCATCCCCGCGACGGGCTTCGCCGGCATGGTCGTGCGGCTCTCGGCGCCGGCCTTCTCCGCGATCGAGGTGAAGAAGCCGGCGGTGATCGCCGGCGCGGGTGCGAAGCTCGTGCACCTCGTGTCGGCGGCCGTGCAGGCGGGGCTTTCCGGCCTCGAGACGCTGGTGGGAGTTCCCGGCACGGTGGGAGGCGCGGTCATCGGCAATGCCGGCGGGCATGGCGGCGACATCGGCGAGCGGGTGCGCGAGGTGAGCGTGATGCTGCCCACCGGGGAGATCGACGTGCGGAGCGGCGGGCGGCTCGCCTTCGGCTCGCGCTGGAGCAACCTCGACGACGGCATCGTCATCGGCTGCCGGCTCGAACTCGACGAGGAGAGCCCCGAGGCGCTCACGAAGCGAATGCAGAAGGAATGGATCGTGGAGCGGTCGGAGCAGCCGCTCGGCACGAGGGCCGTCGCGGTGATGTTCAAGGATCCGCACGGCACGAGCGCCGAGTCGCTCGTGGCCCAGGCGGGCGCCCGCGACCTGCGGGTGGGTGAGGCCTCGGTCTACGCCACGCATGCCAATTACGTCGTCGCCGCGCCGGGCTGCACGAGCGACGATGTGCGCGGTCTGATCGAACTGGTGCGCGGCCGCGTGCGCGAGAAGCTCGGCGTCGAGCTCACGCCGCAGATCGAGATGTGGTGAAGCCGTCGATGAGCGGATACTCACGGCGCAAGCCGCCCAGCATCGAGCCCGCACCGGCCGGGAGCCGATTGGCCGACTTCGTCTCGGCCAGGCGGTCGGGCCTCGGAGCGGTGGCCGTGGTGCTCGCCGCGCTCGCCGCCGGAGCCTTGCTCTGGGCGCGGATCGGCGACGTCGTCATCTGGCGCGACGACGCGATCCTGCGGCCCGAGATGGTGGAACTCCTGGGTGTGGCCCCGTGGGTGAAGAGCGACATCAAGACGGAGGCGCTGCGGACCGCGAGCCTCGATGGCGGCGTGCCGATCGGCGATCCCGAACTGCCGAACCGGCTCGCCCGGGCGTTCGACACACATCCCTGGGTAAAGCAGGTGGTGAGCGTGAAGCCGCGGCATCCGGCCGCCGCCGTGGTGGAGGTGCTCTGCCGCGAGCCCGTGGCGATGGTGAGCGTGAAGGGGGGGCTCTTGGCGGTGGATGCCGAAGGGGTCGTGCTGCCGAGCGGCGACTTCACGCCTGAAGCGGCCGCGGAATATCCGCGGGTCACGGGAATCGAATCGAGCCCGCAGGGGCCGGAAGGCTCCGCCTGGGGCGATACGGCGGTCGAAGAGGCGGCGGCAGTGGCGGTGGTGATCGGGCCGGAGTGGAAGTCGCTCGGCCTCGTCGATTGCCGACCGCAGGCGATCTCCGGCGCGAGAGTCTGGGAGATCGTCGGCCCCGAGGGTCAGGTGATCCTCTTCGGCTCGGCGCCGGGGCAGGAACGCGAGGGGGAGCCATCGGCGGCGGCGAAGATCGCACGGCTCAAGGCCCTCGAAGGCAAGCCGCTCCCCGCGGAAGGCATCGACCTTTCGGGCAAGTAGGGTAGGCTTCAGCCTGCCTCAGAAGTGGCAGGCTGAAGCCTACCCTACGTCCACCACGAGCTTGCGCACGGCCTGGAACTGCGGGTGCTCGGCCGTGCGGCACCATTCGAAGAGAATCGCCTCGGTGGTCGTCAGGATCGCGCCCGCACCCTCGAGCCGTCGCAACGCCACCTCGTGGTCGAGCGTGTGCCGCGAGGCGACGGCGTCCACCGCGAGAAAGACCGCGACGCCCCGAGCCAATAGATCGAGCGCGGTCTGGGCGATGCAAACGTGCGTCTCGAGACCGCAGAGCACGACCGCTTCGACCGCCGGCGACGCGGGATCGTCCACCGCGGCGGCGAAGGGCTCGCAGCCGCAGGAGCTGAACGACATCTTCGCGACGGCCTTGGGCAGGAGCGCCGCGAGCGCCGCGGGCGTCGCCCCGAGCCCCTTGGGATACTGCTCCGTCAGCATCGCTCTGACACCGAGAATCCGCGCCGCCTCCGCGAGCCGCGCCGCCCGCGCGATCACGAAATCCGCAGCCGGCACGGCCGCGATGAGCCGTTCCTGAATGTCGATGACGCCGAGAAGTGTCGTGGCGGGAAGCATGCGCATGAGCAGTGGCCCGGTGAGTGGTGGGCCGGCAGTCTATCCAAATCGGCTCGGGCCGGGGTAGGTTTCCACCCCATGACGCGCGACCGCCTTTCCATTTCCACGCACCGGCTCGACTCCCAGCGGATGCTGGTGGCCGACATCGTCCGCCTGTCGCGGCGCATCCCGATCTTTCCGGTCGATCGGGTGATGCAGCTCGGCGAGGTGGAGCGTCTCCGGCGGGCGGCTGCCACGCGGATCGGCTGGGCGGCGATCTTTCTGAAGGCGTATGCGATCGTGGCCCGCGATCGGCCGGCGTTCCGCAGCTGGCACGTGCCGGGGCTCCTGCGGCGGCCCCGCTGGGCGACGAGCCCGGTGAGCGTGGCATCGCTCGCGCTCAGCCGGCCGCGCGGCGACGAAGCGGCCCCGGCCGACCGGGCGCTCGACCCGGAGGCGATCTATTGGGCCCGCATCCGCGCGCCCGACGGAATGTCGCTCGCGGCGCTGCAGGCCGAGATCACGCGGTTCGCCACGGCGCCGATCGACGACGCCTTCAGACGGCAGCTCGAGCTGGCGATGGTGCCGCGGCTCTTGCGACGGATCGTGCTGCGGTGGAACCTGCGATCCACGTCGCCCAAGCGGGCGCTGCGGATCGGCACGTTCAGCCTTTCGACGCTCGCGGGGGAGGGCTGCTCCAACCGGATGCATCCCACGTTTCTCACGACGAGCCTCAGTTACTCCCCGCTCGACGACGCGGGCCGCATGACCGTCACGCTGCTGGCCGATCATCGGCTGCTCGATGGCGTGCCCGTCGCACGGGCCTTGGCGGCCCTGGAGCAGACGCTCACGGGGGAGATTGCGTCGGAACTCGAGTCGCTCGCGGCGAGAGCGCCGCGATGACGCGGTCATAGCCTGGCCCGCGGCTCGTGAACGTCAGCGTGCGGGCCGTCTCGGAATCGATCCCGATCGCGATGTCGAGCCGGCGTGCGGGGAGCGCCCGGGCGATCCGCCCCGGCCATTCGACGAATGCCCAGGTGCGGCTGCCCTCGCGGGGGAGCAGCGCATCTTCCCAGCCGAGTTCGTGGAGCTCCGACTCGTCGGCGAGCCGATACATGTCGGCGTGAACGAGCCGCAGCGGCAGGCCGCCCGCGGGCGCGGCCGCCTCGTGAATGTGGATCAGGCCGAACGTGGGGCTCACCACCTCGGCCGGATCGATCCCGGCCGCCGCCGCGATCGCCTTCACGAACGTCGTCTTGCCGGCGCCCAGATCCCCTTCGAGCGTGACGAACGCCTCGCGAGGCAGCGCGGCCACGAGATCGGCCGCGACGCCGGCGAGCGGCTTTTCGTCGGCCACTGTAACCACGCAGTGGCGATCAGCCGGGTCAGGAGTCGAAGTCATGGAGAAATCCCCGCGGCTCGAGCGACCGGCGGCGGCCATCGGCCTCGATGGCCACGAGCCCGCTGCCGGCCTCGACCGCGCCGATCATCGTGATCGACAGGCCGAGCGACGGCGCGGCCGCGACGAGCGCTTCCGCCGCCTCCGGCGGCATCGTCATGATCAATTCGAAATCCTCGCCGTCGGCGAGCGCATGGTCGAGCGGGCTCTTGCCGTCGCCCGGCTGGCGGCTCATCGTCAGGGCGTCGGGATGGATCGGCACGTCCGCCAGGCGGATCACGCCGCACGTGCCACTGGCCGCCATCATGCGGTCGAGGTCGAGCGAAAGGCCGTCGCTGCAATCGATCGCCGCGTGGACGGTGAACTGCTCGGCGATCACCTGCGCCTCGCGGCAGCGAGGCTCGACGGCGAGGTGCCGCCCCAGCAGGCTGCCCCCGAAGGCACCGGTGACGACGATCAGATCGCCGGGCCGCGCGCCATCGCGCCGCCACGCCCTGCCGGGGGGCACGCTGCCGATCGCGGTCGTGCTGACGACGAGCGGGCCGTCCCAGGCATTCGTGTCGCCGCCGGCCAGCGTGACGCCGTGCCGGGCGGCGAGCGCTTCGATCCCTGCGAGCAGCCCGCGGCCGAGCTGATCCCCGCCGCGCCGCGGTAGCGAAACCGCCACGAACGCCGCTTCGGGGCGGGCCCCCATCGCCGCGAGGTCGCTCAGGCTCACGCCGAGCGCCTTGTGGCCGATCGCCTGGGGCGGGCAGTCGGGGCCGAGGATGAAGTCGGTGCCCTCCATCAGCATGTCGACCGTGACGACCGTGCGCCGCATCGCCGGCGGCCTCAAGACGGCCGCATCGTCGCCCGGTGGCACCTCCAGCCGGGCATCAGCCGGAATCCGTGAAATGAGCCAATTGACGAAGTCGGTTTCCACGGGTCGCTCGTGCGGGAAAACCGTATGGTAGCAGGAAGTAGACCGCTTGCTCCGCAAGCGGATCCATAACCGCTTGAGGAGCAAGCGGTCTACTGAGCGCTGACCAGCTTGTCCACCCTACCGCCGGATCGTGTCGCTCGTCAGATGGCCGAAGAGCGTCTCCCGGCCCCGCAGGACGTAAAACTTGAGCGGCCCGAGATTGTCCTCGCGTGCCTTGTCGAGCACGTACGTGATGTTCTCGACCGACACCGTCTCCCACACGTGGAGCCCCACGAGGACGTCGCCGCTGCGGATGCCCTGGTCGGAGGCGGGCCCGCCGGTGCGGACCTCCTTCACGTGCAGGCCGCCGCGGTAGCGGGCCTGAAGCTTCTGCACCTTCGCCGCCGGCATCGTCTCGACCCGCAGCCCGAGCTCGAGCCAACAACGGTCCTCGATCGACATCGAGACCGCGCGGGCCGCGGCGAGAGGCAGCTCGATCCGCTCGACGCCGCCGGAGCGGCTCACCATGAGCACCACGCTGTCGCCCGCCTTGTGGCCGAGCATCGCCCGCTCGATGTCGAGCTGCGAGGTGACCGGCAGGTCGCCGATCCGCGTGATCAGGTCCCCCGCCTTCATGCCGATCGTCTCGGCCGGGCTCTCGCGGTGCACCGCCTCCACGATCGCGCCCCGCTGGCCGTCCCCCTTGGCCACGATCCCGTGCCAGGTGCGGTCGACCCGTTCGACGGAGAGCAGCTCCGTCACCACGGTGAGGGCCTTGTCGATCGGGATCGCGAACCCGATCCCCTGGGCGCCGGCCCGCACGGCGACGTTGATCCCGATCATCTGGCCGTTGATGTTGAGCAGCGGCCCGCCGGAGTTGCCCGGATTGATGCTCGCGTCGGTCTGGATGAGGTCTTTGTATTGCTGCGTGCGGGTCACCTCGACGTCTCGGTGCAACGCGGAGATGATGCCGCGGGTGACCGTGTGCTCGTAGCCGTAGGCGTTGCCGAGGGCGAGCACCGTCTCGCCGATCATCAGGTCGCTCGACGTGCCGATCGCGATCACCGGCAGCGGGGCGTCGTGGGCGACCTTGATCACGGCGAGGTCGGTCCGCGGATCGTGGCTCACGAGCGTGGCGGCGACGGTCTTGCCGGAGGCGAGCGTCACTTCGATCCGCTTCACACCCTCGACCACATGGTAGTTGGTCACGATGTAGCCGCGGGCATCGATCACCACGCCCGTGCCCATCCCGTTGACGCGCCGCTGCTCGCCTTCGGCGTTCGGGTCGGCGTCGCTCGACACGACCTTCTGACCGTGGATGTTGACGACCGAATCACGGCTCGACTCGATCGCCCGAACGATCGCGGTGCGCCGCGACTCGTTGGCATACGCAGGTCGGGCCGCCGCGGCCGCAAAGAGCACGGCCACGCACGGCAGAAGCACCCACGTACACCGCATGGAGACGATTCCCCGAGCCCACTCACACCCTGGAAGGCGAACACCGGGCTGGCCGCATGGCGGCGGCAGCCTCGAGCCCCCCGACTGAGAAGGTGAATCGGACGCCGGGCCACGGCGATTCCATCGCCGCTCGCTCAGGCCCGCAGAGTTTTCCGGACCGACACCACGGTGGCCGCCGCGCCGCGGAAATACCAGGGAAAACCGGAATTGGCGCCAGCGTCCGCGAAATTACTCATGCGGCCGCGCGGAATCCTCGGGGCTGGCGCCACCCCCTCGGGCTGGTGATTCGGAGCCGATGAGGAGGGGCAGCAGCTGCAGCAGGAGAAAGGCTCCGAGCACGACGAGCACCGCGACCGGCCAGACGCTCGCGATCCGCTCGCCAAACTCCCAACCGGCCTCCTTCGCCACGCCCCCGACGAGCGTCGCCACGAGCAGGACGAAGAGCACGCCGAGCACGATGGCACAGCCCAGCGACGCCATCGTACCCTTGAACGTGCCCAGCTCGGAAAATTCCTCCTGATGCAGGTCGATCGCGCGGCCCCGCGCCAGGCTCCGGGGAACCGTCTCGGCCAGTTCGATCGCCCGAGCGGCATCGTCCCACGCGGCCGGAGCGATTGCCGTGCCTGCGAACGACGAGCCTTCGAGCAGCGCGAGGACCGTGGCGGCGCGGTCGAAAGCGGCCCGTTCGACGCGGCCACCGGGCTCGGAGGTGAGCGTCCACTCGGCGCGGTCGTCATCGGGAATGTCGACGGTGAGGGAGCCCGAGCCGCCCACGAGCGAGATCGAGAGGCCGGGAGATTCGCCTCGGGCCACCCGCCACCGCACCGGCAGGTTCGCGGCACCGGTGAGCCCCACGGCGAGCGTGCCCCAGGCGGCGTCAGTTTCGCCGCCGCCGAGCGTCGAGAGCCGGCGCGGATCGCCGACGAGCACCCGCAGGAGATCGGCGTCGCGGGCGAGCTGCCCGAGAACGCTCTCCCGCGAGCGGTCGTGGAGCCGCCGCTGGCATTCGATCGTCTCGAGGGCGCCCAGCGAGCCTGCGCCGGCGAGCCCCGCCTCGATCGCCTCCTTGAGCCGCGCGAGGAATGGCTGCAGCCGGTCGGGAAGCACGGGGATGAGCCGGGCGCCGGAGTCCTTGCGGATCATGTCGAGCTCGTAGGCCCAGAGCATCGAAAGCTCGAGCGGCTGTGCGAGCACGAGCGTGCGGCCCGCCTGCACGAGTTTGCGAACGCCCTCGGCCCGCAGTTCGTTCCAGCCGTCGCCGCCGACGAGCACGGCATCCGTGGACCGCGGATCGACGAGCGCTTCCCAGGAATCGGCCCGCGGCAGGCCATCGAGAAGGGCGGCGTGGGGGGAGTCTGCGGCCACGTCGCACACGAGCGTGATGTCGTCGCCGCGGCGGCGGGCCGCCGCCACGATGGCTGCGATCTGGTGGTCGATACCGAGGAGGCCGAGCTTCATGGACACATTGTTTCGTGCGGAGCCGCGGCTGACCAGTGGAGCGGTTTGTCGCCGCAGCGTAGGGTAACGGTCTTCACGAGGCCCGCGGAGCAAGACTGGCATGAACGCCGAAGTGATCGCGATCGGTGACGAACTCACGACGGGCCAGCGGCTCGATACCAACAGCCAGTGGATCTCGCGCGAGCTCTCGGTGCTCGGCATCACCACCTCGTTTCACACGACGATCACCGACGCGCTCGACGACGGCGTGGCCGCCTTCCGGATCGCCGTGGAGCGGGCCGATGTGGTGATCGTGACCGGCGGCCTCGGGCCCACCGCCGACGACCTCACCCGCGACGTGCTGGCGATCGTCGCCAACGAACCGCTCGAGTTTTCGGCCGAGGCGCTCGTGGCCGTGGAGGCGCGGTTTGCCCGGCGGGCGATGCCGATGCCGGAGAGCAATCGCCGGCAGGCGCTCTTTCCGCGAACGAGCCGGATCATCGCCAATCCCGACGGCACGGCCCCCGGCATCGACCTCGAGATTCTGCGACGGCAAACCGGCTCGAGCCGCGTCTTCGCCCTGCCGGGCGTGCCCGCCGAGATGCGGGTGATGTGGCACGACTCGGTGGTGCCCGCGCTGCTCGCCATGCAGCCGGAGGGGGGCACGATCCAGTTTCGGCGGATCAAGTGCTTCGGCGCGGGGGAGAGCGCCGTCGAGGCGATGCTGCCCGACCTGATCGAGCGCGGCCGCGATCCGCTCGTGGGCATCACGGCCCACGAGGCGACGATCACGCTGCGGATCGTCGCCCGCGGCGCCGACGCGGCCGCCTGCCAGGCGAAGATCGCACCGACGGAACGGGTGATCCGCGAATGCCTCGGCGACCTCATCTACGGCACCGAAGACGACGAGATCGAGGACGCGGCCCTCGCGGCGGTGGCTGCGGCGGGCTTCACGCTGGCCACGGTCGAGATCGCCACGCAGGGGCAGGTGGCGCAGATGCTCGCGCAGGCCGCCGCTCGGCGGCAGGCGGCCGGAGCGGACGGGGGCGTGGCCGGCGGCATCGTGTTTTCCGCGGAGGCGCAGGGCCGAACGCCGGCGGAACTCGCGGCATGGGCCAGGGCCGAACTCGGCGGCTCGCTCGGCCTCGCGGTGGGGCCGGTCCAACGGAATGCCGACGGCCTGGAGACGGTGGCGATCGCCCTCGCCGGGCCGGAGGGCACCGACGTGATCGAGCACCGGCTCGGCGGCAGTGGGTCGCTGCGGCTGTCGCGGGCGTCGAAGACAGCGATCGATTTCGTCCGCAAGCGGCTCCAGTTGCACTCCTGACGCGGCGGGCGGATAACCGTTCTTCGTCCCCGGCACCTCCATCGCTCATGCCTGCCGCAGCCAGCCCCGCCTCCCGCCGCACGCTCCTGCTCACGCTCGGCCTCGTCGCCCTCGTGGGGCTGATCGTCTGGCCGTCGCTCGTGGCGAGAGTGCAATACGCCCGCACCCGTGCGGAGCTCTCCGCGATGCGCGACGCCGCCATCGGCACGGAGCTCGCGCCGGTCGGCAAGCTTTTCACGTTGCTCGCCCGGATCATCGGGCCGTCGGTCGTCAACGTCACGTCGAACAGGCGCGTGATGACCGTGGCCGACGAGATCGCCTCGCTGCGCGGGGCCAGGCCGCGGGGCGCCACGGACGAATCGGTGGGCTCGGGCGTGATCATCGGATCGGATGGCGTGATCGTGACCAACTACCATGTCGTCGCCCGCAGCGACGAGATCGTGGTGACGCTCGCCGACGGCCGGCGGTTCCAGGCGCGGCTCCAGGGCGCCGACGCCGCGACCGACCTCGCGATCCTGAAGATCGAAGCCGATGAGCTGCCCACCGCCTCCTGGGGCGACAGCGACACCGTCGAGGTGGGGGAAATGGTGTGGGCGATCGGGAATCCCTTCGGCCTCGACCGCACGCTCACCTATGGCATCGTCAGCGCCGTCGGCCGCCGCGGCGTCCTCGAAAACCCGCTGCAGGAATTCCTGCAGACCGACGCCGCGATCAACCCGGGCAATTCCGGCGGACCGCTGGTGGACGTCCACGGCCGCGTGATGGGCATCACCACCGCCATCGTCGGCAAGGACTACACCGGCATCGGCTTCGCGATCCCGAGCAACACGGCCCGTCGTGTGGCCGAGGAGATTCGCCAGAACGGCCACGTGGAACGCGGCTACCTGGGCATGGCGCTCGCCACGCTGCCGACGCCTGCGGCCGATGGCGCGAGCGCCGTCGTGGCCGCCGTGGAGCCGCGGTCCCCGGCGGAGCTGGCGGGCGTGAAGCCGGGCGACGTCGTCCTGGCGTTCGACGGCGAGGACATCTCGGAGCCGGCCGAACTGGTGCTCCTGCTCACGCGGACGCCGATCGGCACCAACGTGCCGCTCGAGATTCTCCGCGGCGGCGAGCGGCTCACGCTCACCGTCCACATCGGCCGCCGCCCCAGCGAACGGTAGGACAGGCTTCAGCCTGTCTTGATTGCTGACAGGCTGAAGCCTGTCCTACTGAAAACGGGGAGGCTTCGGGCGACCCGTACCCCGCTCGCCGGCGTAGGTGACAAGCGCAGGCACGATGCCGAAGCGTAGTCACCTCCGAGCGAGCGAAGGGCATGGATGCCCGTAGCGAGCGTCCGGCGACGGGGTACGGGTCGCCCGAAGCCGGGTTGGGCGCGTTGGGCGGAGATCCGCTTCGGGACGAAGCGGTCTACGGGTCCTACTCGGCGGGCGGGGCGTCTTCCTTCGGCGGGTCGTCGTCGAGGAACTTCGTGAAGTTGAAGTCGCCGTCGCCGGCTCCGAAGCCGAAGTCGAACTTGTCTTCCGATCCCGACGCCTCTTCCGATCCCGACGCCGCGGGCTTCGGGGCTGTTGCATCGGCGGCCGGCCGCTCGGCGGGCGTGCCCTGCGGCCGGGACCGCAGCTGGCTCGAAATGCTCGCGAGCCATTCGGGCGCCGGGAAGGCGTAGGGACGGAATTTCTCGAACGTGCCGGTTTCCTCGTGGATGAAGAGGGCCCGCTGGGGGCCGAGCTTGCTCGCGAGGGGATTGTCGATCAGCTGGCTCGAATCGGAGCCGCTCATCTGGAAGAGGCAGCGGAGCTCGAATTCCTTGAGCGTGCCCCGCTCGAACGTGCGCATCAGGTTCGTGAGCGAGTCGCACCAGATGATCGTGTGGATGCCGACGGGCGGGCCGTCCTTCAGCACCGTGTTGAAATTCGTCGCCGGCCCCGCCTTCTTCTCGGCGCCGAACGAGAAGCCGAAGTCGCCGTCGGCCTTCCGCAGCTCGCGGAAGCGGCCGAGATCGCGGATGATCACGAAGACCGCCTCGCCGTCGAGGATCTGGTTGTCGATGCGGCGCTGCACCTCCGCCGCGAGCTTCTCGAACGCGTCGGCCACGCCGAGCCGGCCCGCCACATCCACCTCGTGGGGCAGGTGGCTCGTGAGCCGGGAGAGCAACAGGTCGGGCTTCTCCTCGGCGATCGCCGGCTCCAAGAGCACGAACCTCGCCGCGCGGCCCTGCGCGCCGCCCGGATGGGGATCGTGGGAGGAGGCCAGGCTCATCATCGACATGGCGAGCAGGCTCGTGCCGAGATCCTCGCGCTGGCCGACGATGAGCATGTTGGCGCCGCCTTGCCGCCGGAAGATCGCGGCCGTGGGGTCTTTGATGGCGATCGCGTCGCCGAGCCAGGCCAGGGGCGCCGTGAGTTCCTTGCCATGGACGGTGCCGGAGGCGAGCAGTTCGCGGAGCAGCGGATTGCCGGCGGGATCGGCGGCCTCGTTGCCGTCGAACACCATCCGCGGCACCGCCGGGATGTCGGTCCGGCGGTCGGCGAGGGCCCGCAGCGCGCCGAGATACCGCTCGCGGCGCTCGTCGTTCAAGAAGACCACCTGGAAGGGATTGTTGCCCGCCACCATGCCGTTGGCGTCGTTGTAGATCGCCTCGCCGGGCCGCGTGAGCAGCCGGGCGGCGGTGTTGTCTTCGCTGAGGATGAGGCTCGAATCGGCCTCGTTGCACTGCAGCGCGATGCGGATCGCCATCTGGCCCATCGTGGCCCGCGGCAGACTGTAGGAGCCGCCGAGCGTCTGCGAGCCGAGCAGTACGTGCATGCCGAAGGCACGGCCCTGCCGGACGAGCCGGTCGAGGATCAGCGAGGCATCCTGCGCGAGCTTGTCGTCTTCGACGAAGATTTCCTGAAACTCGTCGATGACGAGCAGAATCCGCGGCATCGGGTCGGCATGCCCCGTCTTGCGGAAACCGGCGACGTCCTGCACGGCGAGGTCGCGAAAGAGATCGCCGCGGCGTTTCAATTCGCGGTCGAGCTGCTCGAGCACCGAGAGGCCGAACTCCCGCTCGCTCTCGATCGCGATCACGCGGGCGTGCGGGAGCTTGTAGTGGTCGTAGAGCTTGAACTCGACGCCCTTCTTGAAGTCGATGAGATAAAACTGGATCTCGTTGGGGCTGTATTGCAGCGCGAGGCTCGTGATCATCGCGTGCATGAGCGTCGATTTGCCGGAGCCCGTCTTGCCGGCGATGAGCGCGTGCTGGCTCGTGCCCTTGCCGAGCTTGAGGTATTGCAGCTTCTTGGCGCCGGCGGGCCCCAGCGGCGCGAGCACCTCGCCCGCCGTGCTCCCCTTCCACCAATCCTCTTCCTTGGGCGCGACGCGGTCGAAGGGCACCTCCACCCGCTTGGCCGCCTTCGCCGCCTTGCCCACCCGCTGGATGATCTGCGTGAAGACCTCGTCGGTGGGCGCCTGCTCCACCGTGAGCGGCCACTTCGAAAATTCCGGATCGGTCCAGGTGAAGGTGCCGTCCTTGAGCACGACGGTGGTGGCGTGTTTTTCGATGTCGGCGATGCTGAAGTTGGATGGCAACTGGGCCTTCGTGTCGATCGAGAGGATCACGTAGACGCCGCAGCGGGCGCCGCTGGCGGCGATGCTGGCGAGGCGACGGGCGCTCGTTTCGGTGAAGTTCGCCGGAAAATTCGCCACCACCACGAAGCGATAGGGCTCGGGCACCTCCGCGTCGGCGTTGTAGCCGCCGATCGACTCATACTCGTTGCGGAGATACTTCTGGATCACCACCTCCATCTGCTCGGTGATGTCGGCCAGCCGCTGCTCGATCTGCTGCGGCTCCGTCCAGATCCGGCTGGTGACGAGCAATTCGTCGTAATCGGCCAGGTGCATGAAGCCGGCGAACTGCTTGCCGAGGCCCAGCGGATCGATGATCGTGAACCGGCTCTGCCCTGCGGGGATGCCGGTGGCGATCCGCAGCGTGAGGGCCTGCATCATCTCCGAGGCGATCTCCTTCTGATCGGCCGTGGTCTTGATGAGGAGCGAAGCCTGGTGCGGGAAGGGCACGATCGCCGGCTGCGTCCAGTCGATCGGACCGAAGGCGTTGAGCTCCGGGTGCGCCGACACCCCCCCCGGCAGCTTCTCGAGCGAGAGTGTCTGCGAGCCGAACCGCAATCCCGGCGGGGGCACCGCCGGCAGGGCGACGTCTTCGCGGGCGAGGTCGCCCCAGCCGCGGAAGGCGTCGGCATCGATCCGGTTGGCTGCGGAATAGGCCGCGGCCGTGGCGGTGCGCACCTCCCGCCAATGGTCGGTCATCTGCGTCCAACGCTCGTCGCGGCGGGCATCGGCGGCCGCAAGACGCGCGTCGCGCTTTTGCGCGAGCTTGTCGAGATCCTCCTTGAGGCTCGTCGAGAGCGCGGCGATCCGCGGCGGGTATTTCTTGTCGGCCGCGTCCTTGCCGCCGTCGCGCCGCTGCCGGATCGCGACGGTGGCCGCCTGATACTTGGCCTCGAGGTCGGCCGTCTGTTTGTCGCGCTTCGTGGCGATCTCGGCGAGCCGCGTCTCCAGGAGAGCCTTCCGCTCCTCCACCTGCCGCTTGAACTTCTCGTCGATCGCGGCGATCTGCTCGTCGCGGCGGGTCTTGATGAATTCGCCCGCGGCTGCGAGTCCGCGGCGGGCCGTCGCGAGATCCCGCTCGAGGTCGGTGCGGAGCGCGACCGCCTGCTCCCGCGCCCGCTTCTTCTTGCGGCCCACGAACCAGAGGCCGCCACCGATGCCGCCACCGGCCAGCACGAGCCCCGCCACGGCGGCGGCGATCGCTTTTGTCTGCAGGTCAGCGACCGGCACGCCGAAGAAGGCCCCCGCGGCCGCGCCGATTCCCAGCAAGAGCGGAAGCACCACCGCCGCGCCCGTCGTGCTGCCGGCGTAGGCCGACTTGGCCGCCTTCAGCCCGACGAGGGCCTTGGCCTGCTCGACCACCGCCGCGCGAAGCTGCTCGAGGAAGGTGAGGATCTCCGCGCCGCTCGGCAGCGCGGCGGCGTCATCGCCGGCCTCTCCCGCCTCCGCCGGCGCGGCCACGCTCACTCCCCAGGCCTTGAGCGCCTTCGCCGTGTCGGCGTCGGCTGCATCGAACTGGCCGAGCGTGCGGCCGAGTTCCTTCTCGGCCTTCATGAAGATCTTGACCGGGTCTTTCCGCTTCTCCTTGTAGACCTCCCGGAACGAGCCCTCCTCGAACTGGTCGTCGTCCTGGAGCTGCCGCGATTGCTTGTCGCACGTCCGGAGGATCGTGGTGCCGACCGTCTTTCGCTGCTCGTCGAGCTTCTGCTGATCGGCGGCCGCCTGGGCGGCGATCCTTTGCAGCAGCACCTTGTATTCCTGCTTCGTCGCCTCGATCTCGCGGGCGTAGTGCTGGTTCGTCGCCGCGGTCTTTTGCTCGGCCTCCGCGAGCGTGGCCTGCCGCTCGGTCTCGTGCTCGGCGGTGATCTCTTTTTCGAGCTTGGACCGCACGGCCGATTCCCGCCGCAAGAGCTCGATCTGGCTGCGGAGCGTTTCGCGGCTGTACGCCCCCGGCGCGGTGGCGGCGGAAGGCGGTTCGCCGATCGGCGCTGCGTCGGCTTCGGGGGGCGAGGTGGTGGCCATGCGAAGGTGTGGGGCGGGGTCGGGCCGGTGGGTCGGTCTAGTAATCGGAGCCTTCGGCCACGTCGCGGGCGGCGCGGGCGAGCACCTCGGCCAGACGGCCGACGGCCTCGAGCGTCTGCTTGACGTCGGGCATCAAGGGCTCGATGTGCTCCTTGTGAAAAGCCTTGCTCGTGGCGTCATTCCAGGTTTCCTTGGCCGACTCCCACTTGATGTCGAGCTGCTTGAGCGAGAGGGCCATCTTGGCCGCGCCGCTCGAAAGATCGAAGTGTTTCATGCGGGCCCTCCGGACGCGGCGGCCTCGCCCGACGGCGCCGTCTGCGCGGGCGGCTGGTCTCCGGTGGCCGGCTCGTCGTTGGTCTGCCGGGTCACCGACGCCGTGCCGCCGCTGCCCTCGGCCGACGGTCGCGGAGACGACATTTCACGGTAGGCGTCGAGCGACTTGAGCATCCGCTCGACCCGCGCGATGGCCTTCGGGCAATCGACGTCGATCACCTCGCGGAAGTGCACGAGCCGTACGCACGTCTCGCGATACTGCTGCAGCACCACCGGCGTCCAGCGTCGCACCGCCTCCGCCTTGCGCTCGGCATTCGCGAGTTTGGCCCGCGCCTTCTCGAGATTTTTCTTCTCCTCGACGCAGGAGGGGGTGTTGTCGCCCACCTTCTTGAAGGCCTTGCAGTGCTCGAGATCCTTGATCGCGGCGTTCACCAGGTCATTGCAGCGCCGCACCTCCGCCTTCCAGTGGGCGGCCATGTCGACCGTGATGTAGTCGACGGCGCGGCGGCCCTCGAGCTCCACTTCGGCGATCGCCTGACCCGTCTCGTGGGCATACGAAGCGAGCGCCGCCTTCACGAACGAAAGCGTGTCGAGCGATTTGACGTCGGCTTGCGTAGACATTCCCGTCCTCAGCCTTGCTGCTGGTATTCCTCGACCCGCTCGGCCTTGCGGATCAGGTAGGGCACGTATTCGCCGGTGGACTGCACGAACCGGCCGAACGTGTTGAGCTGCTGGGCAAACTCCTCCTCGAACTTCTTGTGCTCCTGGTCGCGCCAGGTGGAGCCGAGGGCCGCGAGCTGCCGCTGCACGTTTTGCATCTGGCTCATCACTTCGTCGCTGAAGTGCCGCAGACGGGCCGCAAACCGCCGCAATTCCTGCGGATCGACGATTGCCTGTCCCATGGTCGAGATCCCCTTTTTCAAGTGCCGCGGTGCCTATCGCCCGCGCGGGTATGCGACGGGCTTTTCATCGCTCATCCATCTTATCGTGAAAGCCGGTGGCTTGGACAGGCGAGCGGCTGGGAAACCGCCGCGGGGCGGCGTAGACTCAGTCGTTTTCATCGGCCCATTTTCATTCGGTCCAGGAGATCCCGCCACGATGCAGCCCGCCGCCCATCCCCCGGCCCAGAGGCCCGCCTCCCCGCACGCGCCCGCCGAGCACGATTCGGCGGAGGTCTCGCTCGAGCCTGCGAAGGGCTGGCATGTGACGCACAGTTTCTATGCGTTTGACCGGGCCCGGCTGGCGTCGCTCTCCCCCGCCGCCCGCGCCGAGGGCGTCCGCGAATTCGCCGCCGCGATCGATCCGTCCGCCGCCAACGCGCCCCGCCGGCTGCAGGGCTGGATCGTGCCCGGCCACAAGGCCGACTTCGGCGTGATGGCGATGGATCCATCGCCGATGGTCGTCGACGACGTTCACCAGCGGCTGCTCGCCGGCCCGCTCGGCCAGGCGCTCGTGCCCACCTACTCGTTCGTGAGCCTCACGGAGGTGAGCGAATACGTGCCCACCGTCGAGCAGTATGGCAAGCGGCTGATCGACGAGGGGGAGGTGGCCGACAGCCCCTCCTTCAAGGCGAAGGTGCAGGGCTACGCCTCCCGCGAAGACGCCATGCGCAAGGCCCGCATCGAGCCCGATCTGCCCCCGTGGCCCAACGCCTGCTTCTATCCGATGAACAAGAAGCGGAAGGTGGGGGAAAACTGGTTCACGCTCCCCTTCGCCGAACGCAGCCGGCTGATGGCCGAGCACGGCCGCACCGGCATGTCGTTCGGCGGCCGCGTCACGCAGCTCATCACCGTGAGCGTGGGGCTCGACGACTGGGAGTGGGGCGTCACGCTCTGGGCGCGTCGCCCCGATTTCCTCAAGGAGATCGTCTACAAGATGCGGTTCGACGAGGCGAGCGCCCGCTACGCCGAGTTTGGACCGTTCTATACCGGCTATGTCGCCACGGCGGCGGAGATCCTCGCGCACTGCCGCGTGTCGTAGATCGCTTCGTAAAGTAGACCGCTTCGTAAAGTAGACCGCTTCGTCCCGAAGCGGATCCCCGATCCGCTTGCGGAGCAAGCGGTCTACTTTGTGCGGAGCAAGCGATCTACTTTGTGCGGAGCAAGCGGTCTCCTTTGGCAGCCTGAAGGCTACCCTACTCGGCACGCGAGAAGATGAGATCGACGGCCGTGCCGCTGGGGGGCACGCGGCCTTCGAAGGCTTCGAAGAGCAGCGCCTCGTTTGACTGTGAACTCTCGATCGGCAGGTCGAGCATCGCGGAGGGAAAATTCGAGACGCAGATCAGGTCACCGCCGTCGGCCTGGTAATACTCCTTGC
>JBIIOM010000164.1:0-5961 GCA_044336925.1 Pirellulales bacterium | reverse complement strand
TGCGTCTGCCCTCTCGCGGGCGTATGCCGAGCAGTTACGGAAGCCCGCAGCGCAAGCAAGGTCCATCCGCCCCCCACTCCCACCGGCGACGCTCCCACCCGACCTCCGAAAACGTCCCAACTCTCCTCGCTCGCGCGTCGGGCTTCCGTAGCGAGTGTCCGGCGACGGGGTACGGGGCGCCCGAAGCCGGATTGGGCGCGTTGACGTAGAGCGTGCTCATTCGAGCGGTTCGAGCGACCCGTGGCCGAGGATGAACTTTCGCGTGCCGGCGGGGCCGTCGAAGATCACCGTGCCGACCGACCGCGGGCCGGTGCCGCTGATGCCGGAGAGCACGCCGTCGCCATATTCGGCGTGGCGGACTCGTTGCCCGGCTTCGTAATTGTGTTTGGGCTTCGACATCCCGGCGAGCTTCGCGGCCAGGTCGGCGGCCGTTGAAAAAGCCGCGGTCTGGCGGCGGGGCTGGCGGCCCGACGACGTGGCCGGGGCGTCTTCGAGTTCGAGCGTGAGGCCGTCCGGCCGCGCGATGCCGGCGGCCGGAGCGGGGGCGTCGTGCGTCGCTTCATCGACGTGGAGGTCGGTGAAGCCGCCGTCGTCGGCCGGCGAATCGTCGAAGAACGAGTCGACCGACAGACTGCCCGAGGCGGGCGCTTCCGGGCCGGCGAGCACCGTCTCGCTGCCGGTCATCTCCGTGAGAAACACGCTCGGCGCGGAGATCCGCCGCGTGCCGCGGTAGTCGCGCATCCGCGCGCAGCTGGCATGCACTTCCTGCATGCCGCGGGTGATCCCCACGAAGACGAGCCGCCGCTCCTCCTCGAGCTGGTCGGGGCTGTCGAGGCTTCGCTCGTGCGGCAGGATGCCGTCTTCCATGGCCACGAGATAGACGACCGGAAACTCGAGTCCCTTGGCGGCGTGAAACGTCATCAGCGCCACTCGCTCCACGGTCGGGTCCCAGACATCGGTGTCGGCCACGAGCGCCGTCGTCTCGAGATACGCGCCCAGCGGGTCGTCGTCGCCGTCGGCGGCGCCCCCTTCGGCCCGGCCGACGGCGACGTCGTCGTCGAGTTGCTGCGCGGCGGTGATCAATTCCTCCACGTTCGCCAGTCGGTCATTTCCCTCTTCGTCCACGCCGTCGTCCGCGAGCCACTGGCGGTAGCCCGCCCGGTCGAGGACGGCCTCGAGCAGGCTGGCGACCCGCAGGTCCGGGGCGGCGGCGAGTTTGGAAAGCTCGGCGTGGAGCCGGGCGAATTGCTGCAGGGCGTTCGTCGCCCGTTTCGAGAGGCCGGGGATGTCGGCGGCCCGCGCGGCGGCCTCGAGCCGGTTCAGGTGGTGATCCTCGGCCCAGGCGGCGAGCAATTCGAGCGATTGCCGGCCGATGCCCCGCGGCGGCACGTTGACGACCCGCAGCAGGGCTTCGTCGTCGCGCGGATTCTTCAAGAGCCGTAGCCAGGCCACCACATCGCGGATCTCGCGCCGCTTGAAGAACTCGAGGCCGCGGACGAGCTGATAGGGCACGCCGCGGCTGCGGAGCGCCACTTCGAGCGACCGCGAGAGGGCGTTGGTGCGGAAGAGGATCGCGACGTCACGCGGCGAGCGCTTGCCCGACGACACGGCATGGGCGATCTCGTCGGCGATCCGATCGGCCTCGTCGTGGCTCGTCGTGTCGAGCACGATCCGCACCGGATCACCGGGGCGGGCGTCGGTGACGAGCCGCTTCGGCTTGCGGCGGGCGTTGTTGGCGATGAGGCGGTCGGCCGTGCCGAGGATGTTGGCGGTGCTGCGGTAGTTGTGCTCGAGCTTGACCACGGCGGCCGAAGGATAGTCGCGCTCGAATTCCAGGATGTTGCGGATGCTCGCGCCGCGCCAGCCGTAAATCGCCTGGTCGGGGTCGCCCGTCACTGCGAGGTTGGGATGGTCGATCGAGAGGCCGCGGACGATGCAATACTGCGCGGCGTTGGTGTCTTGGTATTCGTCGACGAGGATCCAGCGGTGCCGCGCGTCGAGGATCGCCCGCAGGTCGGGGTTGTCGGTGAGCAGCCGGGCGACGTGCACGAGCAGGTCGTCGAAGTCCACCGAGTTGGCGTCGAGCAGCATCTGCTGGTAGACGGGCCAGAGCCGCCGGGCCACTTCGTCGGCCGGGCGTCCCCAGCGAGGCTCGAAGGTTTCCGGGGTGAGCAGGTCGTTCTTCGCCCGGCTGATGATGCCCGCGAGCCGGTCGATCGGCGTGTGCGAGAGCGAGAGGCCGAGCTTCTTCGCAGCCCGCTTGAGCACGGCGCCGGCGTCGTCGGGATCGAGGATCGAGTAGTCGCTGGTGAGGCCGACGAAGCCGGCGTGCCGCCTCAGGAGGCGGGCGGCGAAGCGGTGGAACGTGCCCATCTCGACCGGCTGGGGGCCGACGAGTTCCGCGACGCGGCGGCGCATCTCGTCGGCGGCCTTGTTGGTGAACGAGAGGGCGACGATCTGGGAGGGGGGCACGCCCTCTGAAATCAGGTGGGCGATGCGGTGGGTGACCACGCGGGTCTTGCCGCTGCCGGGGCCGGCCAGCACGAGGAGCGGGCCGTCCATGTGCGTGGCGGCCTGCCGCTGCGATTCATTGAGGGAGTCGATGGAAAGGCGTGGCACGGTGGGGAGTGCTAGCAAGCAAGCAGAGGCGAGGTAGTCGAATATCCGTCACGTGGAGTATATTCCCGCGCGGGCTAGGATCGGGCACGGTTGCCCCCCAGCCGCACACGACCCACAAACACGGATCAGGAACGAACGGGAGGGACCCCTCAATGCCGCGCATCCCCTACAAAAACCTTGCCCAGTCGGACGAACTCGCCGAGAAGCTCGAGATGAGCACCGCCGAGATCGGCCTTTCGGTGCGGACGACCAACTGCCTCGAAGAACGGGGCATCTTCACGGTGCACGACCTGCTCAACTGCACGCGGGCCGACCTTCTCTCGATCTCCAACTTCGGCGAGAAGACGCTCGAAGAGGTCTACCGTTCGCTCGAGAAGATCGGCTTTTTCCGTGCCGCAGCCTCCGCCGACGCCAAGCGGCAGGAAACGTCGGTTGCCTGACGGTCGGCCATCGGCCCGCGCGGGTATACTCCGGGCTGACCGAGGAGGCCGATCGTGAAACTGCCGCGGTTTTTCGGCAAGAAGCGCGGCCACCGGCGCACCGGCTTGGCGGTCTGGGGCTCCGTGGGCGAAGGGCTGTTCTACACTGCGCTCGTCGCGGCCGGGCTCCTCTTCGGAGGCCTGCTGCTTTCCGGCGCCGTGGGCGAGGCGCCGGCGGGCGGAGCAGGGGCGGCGCTTGGCCGCGGGCAGGCCTGGTGGCTCTGGCTGCTCACGCTCCTCATTCCCGGCGCGCTGCTCGCGTTCGGCGGCTCGGGGCTCGTGCGCGTGATCCGCGCGTGGGGCAAGTCGGACGAGCGGCGGGCGGCCGCCGTCGAGATTCCGTCGCTCCTCGACACGATGGGGCATGCGTCTGACGAGGCCCCCGGGCATCCCGGCGTGCCCACCTGCGACGACCTGGTCAACTCACCCGGCACGATCCTCCGCTATCGGCTGCCGATCGAGAGCCCGGAGAACTGGACGCTGCTGGGCTTCGGCCTCTTTGCGCTGCTCTGGAACGCGATCGTGCTCGTGCTGGCGGTGGGGGCCGGTCTCGACCTCATGAGCGGCCGCACCGACTGGCTCCTGCTCGCGCTGCTCGTGCCGTTCGTGGCCGTGGGCATCGGGGGCTTCGTGCTCTTTGGTCGGGCGTTCTTTCAGGCGACGGCCGTCGGTCCGACGCAGATCGAGATTTCCGACCATCCGCTCCTGCCCGGCGGCGGCTATGACGTCCTGCTCGGCCAGGGAGGGGTGGGAAACTTTCGCTCGCTCGAGCTCCATCTGGAACTCGAGGAACTGGCCACGTTTCGGCAGGGCACCGACATCCGCACGGAGCGATCGGTCGTGTGGCGCGAGCTCGTGAAGGAATGGAAGAACGTGCAGCTCGCCCCCGGCGCACGGTTCGAAACGCATGTCACGGTCGTGATCCCGCCCGACGCGATGCATTCGTTCGCCTCCGACCACAATGCCGTCAAGTGGCGGCTCGTCGTGCGCGGCCGGCCCGAACGGCGGCCCGCGTTCCTGCGAGTCTTTCCGCTCGTGGTCTTCCCGGCGCCCGCCGCCTCGGAGCCGCGCTTCAGACGGGCTGCCGCTTGGCAGGAGGTGTCGTGAAAGTCACCGCCGCCCATCATGGCACACCGGCACCGCCTTCGCCCAAGGTGACCACGCAATTCGACCGCGTGGGCCGCGATTACGAGCCGCTCGAGCATCTTTCGATTCGGTATCAGGTGGATGGCATCGACGACGCCGTGGTCACGGCCATCGAGCGATCGGTGCTCTGGTATACGGAGGGCAAGGGAGAGGAGGATCTCGGCATCCATCTCTTCGAGCGGATCGACGATCCCCAAGGGCTCGCCGCCGCGCTGCCGGAAGCGTCGTTCGCGGTGCGCCTGCCGACGAGCCCGCTTTCCTACGAAGGGGTGATCGTCAAGGTGCGCTGGTGCGTGCGGGTGAGGCTCTTCTTCGCCGGTGGCCGCGACTTCGTCTCGGAACATGTCTTCGACATCGGCCGCATTCCGCCCGCCCGGCGGCCGCGCGAGCCGCTCGGCACCGCGGAGCGAGGGTGAATCGTGGATGCCGTGCCGGCCGGGCTCTCCGGCGATTCGATCGGCAATCCATTCGCCACGCGGCACACGCGGCCGGGGCGCATCGAGCCGCTCGATGGCGACGGGCATCCGCGCGACGTGGCGGCCCTGCTCGACCGGCTTGCCGCCTTGGGCGGACGCGCCGCGATCCGCGGACCCCACGGCAGCGGCAAGACGACGCTGCTCGAACACCTGGCCCACGGGCTCGAAGACCGCGGCGCCGCGGTCGAGCGTGTGCGGCTGCGGGCCTGGCGGGATGGCGCCGCGGCCGCGGGCGGCGACGTTGCCGCGGCATTCCGCGCGATCCTGCGGTGCGCCGCCGGCGGCACGGTCTGCATCGACGGCTGGGAGCAGATGGGGCCCTCCGCGGCGGTCGCCGGGGCGCTTGCGTGGCTGCGGGGTTGCGGCCTCGTCGTGACGACGCACCGCGGCACCCGCCTGCCGCTGCTCGTCGCGTGCGACACGTCTCCGGCGCTGCTCGCGGGCATCGTCCGCCGCCTGCCGGGCCATGCGTCGTGGGGCGGTTCGTTGATCCAGGATGCCGATCTCGAAACCTCTTTTTCGCGCCACGGCGGCGACATCCGCGAGTCGCTTTACGAGCTCTACGATCGGTTCGAGGAACGACGGCGATCCGGGCCGGGTTGAAGCCAGCAGGCCCGGTTGTACGGGTGATGCACGGCGTGCCGATCGTGACGGGGCGGGGCGGAAAATTTATGAACCGCGCGGCATTTTTTTCGCGCATCCCCCCCGAAGCACAACCTACGCTTGGAAGCAGTTGAAAAAGACCGGTCATTCCCGGCTTTCTCGACCAACCCGAGTTGAGGAGAGCGAGATGAAGACGCGACGTTGGATGTTTGTTTTGCTGCTGGCCGGCAGCAGTGCATCCACCTGGCCGCAGGTGACCGAGGCGCAATGCTGCCTCGACGCCTTTTTCGCAGGCTGTGCCACGTGCTTCCGCAAGCCGCCGGCCTATGCCGTCGCGCCCGTCATGGCGCCCGTGCCGGCGCCGATCCCCGCGCCTCCGCCGCCCGTCGTCGTGCCCGTGCAGCAGGTGAGCTACGTGCCCGAGACGACCTACCGCACGCAGTATCAGAATGTGCCGGTGACCTCGTTCAAGCCATCGACCGAGATCGATCCCTGCACCGGCTGCCCGCGTGAGTGCATGCAGCAGGTCACCAATTACGTGCAGCAGGCGGTGAACGTGCCCGTCACGCAGTATCGCGCCGTCTATTCGACCAAGTATGTGCAGATGCAGCAGGCGGCGCCGGCTTACTCGGCGCCCG
>JBIIOM010000163.1:0-6011 GCA_044336925.1 Pirellulales bacterium | reverse complement strand
CGCGGGGCAGATGATGGCAAGCAGGCAGGCGAGGGCGAGGCGTATGGTGGGGCGGCGCAGCACGATTCAATGCTCCTGGAAACGAGGGCTACGACGGCAGTTCGACCGTCTTGCCGGTGCGGAACGATTCGTCCGCCGTCGCCCAACTGATCCTGGGACCAGGCTATGTCAGTCTGGAGGCGGAAACTCGCCGCAAACTACCGTTCGCGCCGCGTGCGTCGATGTTTGGCCGGGCTCGGCAGGGAGCTGGCTCACGTTCGCGGGCTGGCCGACCTCGCCTACTCGGCCGATTCGGTCTCTGCGGCGGCGACGGGTTCTTCGGGCGTTGGTTTTTCCGAGGCTGTTTCCTTCGGCTCTTC
The DNA here is from genome assembly GCA_044336925.1 of Pirellulales bacterium. Classification (GTDB taxonomy): domain Bacteria; phylum Planctomycetota; class Planctomycetia; order Pirellulales; family UBA1268; genus RGVT01. The sequence goes on along the minus strand of JBIIOM010000163.1, from coordinate 5,652 downwards.
CTTCGGTGCGGCATCGGGTTCCCCCTCGCGCAACGCGTGGCCGAAGACCGACCAGACGACGCCGTCGGCGACGATGGAGAGGCTCAGCCGCCCTTCGGCGTTGATGAGCAGGTTGATGCCGCGACCATGCTCCACCCCGGAGAAGAGGTGCGATCCGTCGATTTCAGAGACCGTGTCGAACTTCGTCACCTCGCCACGGCGCGAGGCTGGCGCCAGGAGCGTCAACTCCTTCGTGGCGGCGTCCACGCGAAAGAACGTGGGCCGCTCGCGGTCGCCGAGATCGGGGGGGCCCACCGTGCCATCCTCGTCCACCGCCACGGCCGACGACACCGCACAGAGCCATGGCTGGTCGGCGGCCGCGCCGCCGCACCAGGCCAGATTGGCCGCGAAGACCGACAGCACCGTCATCATCGTGATTGCGTGATTCATCGTTTGCCCACTCCTTCGGATTGCGAATGTTGAAGAAAGACGCCTGTTTGCGATGCCGGCCAGCGGCTCATCGCACCGAGTAGCCCATCCCTTCGAGCGCCGCGACGAAATTTCTGTCCCAAAACTGGAACTGCTGCTGGTAGGCCGCCGCGGCGGCATTGGCCGAGCCCCCCGCCGCCTTCATGGTCCGCCGCGACCGCATGCCACCGGTCATGCCGCCGGCCGTTGCGCCGATGGCGGCTCCCTTGCCCGCATCGCCGGCGATCGCGCCGATCGCCACGCCCATCAGAGCACCGCCCGCTCCGCCTTTCACAGCCCCGCCGAGCGCTGCGCCGGCCTGTTCCGCCGCGCCCTGGCTCTGCTGATCGAGCACCGTCTTTGCCTGGTAGGGATCCCAGCCGGTTTGCTTGGTGGCCCAATCGTAGGCGGCGGCCTCATCGACCCGCTGCTGCTCGGGGCTCTGGCCGCGGGCCGGAAAGATCGCATGCCGGCCGGGATTGGTGCTCAGCGTGGGCGGGCCGGCCTGCGACACCGTCGCAGCAAACACGAGCGTTACCACGCTCAACGCCGACAGTCCGCGCTCAATCGCCCGCTTGAATCTGCGAATCATCACGAAGTCTCCTGGTATGAGCATGCCAACCGGCCGGCCAATTCGCACCCGATCGCGACTTCGTTTGGGAATACTGGTTTCGCCGTCCCTGATAGTGGGGATGGCAGCATTCCAGCGTCAGGCGACCGCGACCTTCACCACCACCTTGAGCACGTCGGCGGGATCGCCGAGAGCGCAGCACGGGGCGTGGGCGTCGTCGGGGAAGAGGATCGCAAACTGCCCCGCCCGCAATGCCACCGGCAGCATGTCGGGCGTCAGGGCGAAGAGCGCGGCGTCGTAGGGCTTCGTGGCATCGCCGAGGCTGTCGAGCGCCGCCCACTGGATCACCTCGCGTCCACTCGCGAGATACTGGATGTCGATGTAGCGGCGGTGGGCCTCGAACTGCATCTGCTCGACGGGCCGCGTCTGATACCGCTGCACGAGCGCGTAGACGGCGTCGCCGTCGATCTCATGGCGGCCGATGGCCGGATCGGCCGGCAGCGTTTCGAGAAACTCGAAGCCGTGGGCGAGCCGCGGGTTGACCGCGGCATAGCGGCGCCAGAGCGGAAGCGAGTCGAGGATCATGGTTGGATCGGAGGCCAGGTCCGCCGATGTCATTCCTTTTCTTCGGCCGGCTCCAGCAGGCTGTCGAGCTTGTCGATGCCCTTGTATTCCCCGTCTTCTTCGTCCTTGTCTTTCTTCTTGTCGTCCCATGCGGCAGCCGCGGCCGGCTTCTTTGCGGTGTTTTCCGCAGGCGCGCTGCCGGCTGCCGGTGCGGCGGCCGCGGGCTTCGCGCCCGACTTGGCGCCCACGAGCGAGCCGAAGAGATCGGTCCGCATCACATTCGGACGGGCCACGCTTCCGGCGGCACCGACAGGCGTCCGCTTGGGATCCGGCTTGCCCGAAGGATCGGGCTCCGAGGATGTCTCCGGGCGAATCTGGATGCCGTCGAGGCTCACGGGCTCGTCGATCGCCTCCACGAGAAACACCAGGCTTGCCAGCGTGGGAAACAGGGCCGCATCGTTCGAGCCGCCACCCATCCAGGGATTGTGAACAGCGCCGTGGTTGATCATCAAGTCGTACGGTATGGGATCCGGCACGGTTTTGAGTTCGCCGTGTGCAATGAGGTGTCTATTCCAATAAACGGCCACCCTGTTGATGTGCAGGCATTCGACCGCTGTCGATTGCATATGGCTTCCGGGGTGTGACCATTGGCCGTTTTGATCCTGCAACGCGACCAATCGGTAGGCGATCTCGCGGAAGAGGTCGTCTTGGTAGCGATCCTTGGGCTTCTCGCCTGCAAAAAGGCCGCGAAAGCCCGGGACGATCCGATACATGGCGCCCAACGGCCCCCACGCCAGCGAGTCGATGGCGGAATCGGACTCCGGGAGCAGGGGCAGTTCGTCCGACTCCTTGAGATCGGCGTGCGAAATCGTGATTCCTTGATACATCCCCTTCCAGCCGACGGCGCCGGGAGTCGCCGATTCCTTGTACCAGCGTGCGGCGATCTGCTTGACGCGTTCACGGGCGCGTTTGCGTGGCGCTTCCAGCTGCTTGTTGAGGGCGGCATCCGCGGCCACGAGCGACTCGATCGCATCGAGCGCCGCCACGCAGGTGGAGGCCGTCTGGTTGTTGAAGAGCCGCGGCAGCCGGTCGTGGTTCAGGAGCGGCGCTGGAAAGCCGGTGTCTTTCAGATTCTTGTTTTCGGTCGCAAACGCCAGCGCCGTCGAGCCGCCGCTCTCGTCGATCGCGGCGGCAAGCCGCTTCGCCGCCAACCTCAACACGGCGTCGGTCTTGAGCGGCGGCATCACCGTTTTCCCCTTGATCTTGCCGCGTTCCGTCTCCTTCGGCAGAAGCCCGGCCTGCTTGCCCACGGCGATCGCGAATGCGGCGGCCTCCGTCGATTCAACGTCGCTGACGACCCACTGGTAGGCGTTGAGCGGCATCCCCGGCAGGTGGAGCGTCTCGCTGACGGCATATGAGGCCAGAATGTTTGTCAGCCTTGTGCCGGCACGAAACACATCCCGCTGGGTTTGCTGATAGATGTCGGCAAACGCCTTCATCTCCTTGCCCATGGCGACGAGCTTTCCCTGTTCCGCCGGCGAGGCCGTCTGCAATTTCTTCGGGATGACGGTATTCAATTCGTGCAGAATCAACTGCCCAAACGTCATGAGCTAGGCCCTCGAGCTCTCCCTTCTCGCGGATCTGGCCGTCGATCAGCTTTGAAAGCAGCCGCCGGGCCAGCTTGGCGTGCGGCGAGTCGGGGCCCAGTGCGGCAAAGCCGGCCGCCATCCAGGCAAGATCAAACGTCAGGTCGGGCAGCCCGATCTCGGTTTTGGCGTGGTCGGCAAGCGCGGCGGCATGGGCAACCGTCGCCTCATGCTCGCCGAGGCCGGCCTTCGCGAGCACGTAGAGCGCCATGCCGTTGAGGCCGGGCAGGTATGCCCGCCATACGGCGGGGCCGTCTTTGGCGTAGATCGGCACCTCGACCTCCCTAAAACTGGCATTGACCTCCTTGTAGCCATCGAGCCGCTGGCTCTACAAAGGCGGGAAGGCGACCGAAAAGATGTTGTCTTCTGCCATGATGCGGGCGAGCAACGCGGCCGCGCCGTTGGCCACAGCCTGCCGGACCGCCGGCTCGAGGAAGTCGGCGGAGATCAATTCGGCGTCCGGGGCGGCCAGCAGCTCCACCTCCTCTTTCTTCGTTTGGCCATGCGCGGCCGGGACCGGCGGGCCGAAAACGATTGCGACGGCCAAAGCGGCGGCGAAAAGGCAGGTTCCCAGACGGGAAATCATGCGAACGACTTCTCTGCAATGTGGCCGGGTCAACCGAAACCCCATAGCTTCATCGTAGCGGTTCGCAGCAAGGCCGCAATATCGGAGCAGGCACCGGCGCGAGAGCATCGCGGGCCGCGATCCTGATCGACGTGCTGAGCGTGAGCGGGTCGGCCGCATACCAGCCCGCCGTGGGCTCGTGGGCCTTGCGACCCAATTTCCCGGTCTGAATGTGGTGCCGTTTCCGGGGGACAGGTATGATTGAAGGGTGTGGTCGGCTGTCTTTTTCCAGTGGCAGGGTGGCATATGCGGCGGGGCGATCATTCCTTCAGGCGCCGTGCGAGAGGCTTCACGCTGATCGAGGTGCTCGTCGTGATGGCGATCATCGGGATCCTCGTGGGGATGCTCCTGCCGGCGATCCAATCTGCCCGCGAGAGTGCCCGGCGGACGAGCTGCTCGAACAATCTCAAGCAGATCGGCATCGCGTTGGCAGGCCATCAGTCGTCGGCCGGGGCGTTTCCGCCGGGGATCATGGCAAGCGCGTGGCGGTCGGGGAATGTCGAGACTTCCAGTTCCGCCCTGAGCGGCCGAATCGCCAGCTTCGGCTTTTTTCAGTGGACCTATTTTCTCCATGAGATGCTGCCGCGACTGGACGAGCAGGCCTATTACGACGGCCTGCGGGGCCCGCTCTTTCGCATCGAGTGGCTGAGCAACGTGGCCAGCAGTGGAACTTTAACCGCAACAGGCAACGCCCAGTTGCTCTACCGTCGCGTGGACGGCGTGCCACTTCAACCGCTGCTTTGCCCTTCCGATACGCAGGCCTCTGGACTTTGGACTTCGGCTCGCTTTGGCTCAGTCAGCCGCGGAGCGATTCGGCTGGCGAAGTCGAATTACCTCGCCTTGTTTTCAGGAACTTCTGTTCGCGAAAGCCTTTCCTATGTCGTATCGCCTCCGGTGGACTGGCGCGACAGCCGAATCCATCCGCTTCCTCCACGTCCGTTCGACCGCCGTGCCGTTTTTGGTTTTGGGCAGGGGACGGCGGTACAAGCGATTAGAGACGGGATATCGAACACCATGGCAGTCGCGGAACACCTGCGGGGAGTGAGTGATTTGGATGGTCGCGGCGCCTTTTGGTCGAATGATGCGGGAATGCAGATGCTGCAAGCCGCGAGTCAGCCCAATAGTTCATCGGTGCCGGATGCGCTCAACCGGTTTCGAGCGGGCAGTATTGATGAAGCTAAGGTCACCGATTGGGGCTGTTACAGCGAAGATGCCACTAGCGGAGTTTCCAGCTCGCCAAACAACCGCCCTGACCTCAATCTGCCGTGCCGTGGAGACATCGCCCCTTCGAGCAGGAGCGGCAGCGACGGTTTCGCCACCTCGCGAAGCCGCCATCGTGGCGGCGTGAACGTGCTCTTCTGCGACGGCCGCGTGCAGTTCATCGAGGATGCGATCGAATCCAGAACTACAAGCGGCAACTACGGCACGTGGCAGCGGCTCGCTTGGATCGACGACGGGCAGGCCGTCACGCCGCCGTAGGGGCGGCCAAGGGCTTCGGGCCGGCAGCCGCTACTTTTCCTTGCCGATCTCGCCGCTATTGGCGAGCACGTTGCCGGGCGGGTCGTTCGGCACCATGAGCATGTCCCAGATGCCGTCGAGATACGGATATGACGTGCCGCTAATGACAAGCGCCGGAGTGCCCCCCAGCCCCATGGGGTTGTAGGTATCCCGGCCATACTCGCGGCCGGCGACGTCGGGATCACATTGCTCGCGGCGGGTCACGCGCGGAGAGATGCCCCGCACCGATCCATCGCACATCGCGACATTCAAGACATCGTGATTGGCCTGCAGGCGATACT
>JBIIOM010000162.1:0-6065 GCA_044336925.1 Pirellulales bacterium | reverse complement strand
ATCCCGGGATCATCACCTGTTTGACGGTTTCCCCGGGCTTATCGCAGTCTTCCGCGCCCTTCAAAGCCTCCTAACGCCTAGACATCCCCCATGCGCCCTTTGTAGCTTGACCACCCGAATCGAATGCTCGCGAAGACCGACGCAAATCGGATCTCCGGAGACAAACTTTTCGAGATTCAACTACGGGCCCAGTGCTTGTTTGGCACTGGATCAGCCCTGGATCATCGCCGGCAAGCGCGCCGACCCCATCCAGGGCAGTAACGTATTTCTCGCTGCGTGCCAGCGACCGGCTCCACACTGATAAATCAGGAGAGACAGCCGCTTCACGCTTGAGCCTTGGGAGAACGCCTCCAGAAACGTGTCTTGAGAACACGATCCCTTCGGCATTCTTTTCAAGATGCCAACTACCACGACCAAATTGTCAAAGAACAAAACAAGCCGCCATCGCAGCACCGAAGTGAAGCGACGCCGGCTCGTGGCCTGTCATGGACAGAGGTTCGTCTCGGCAACGGTGTACACCAGCACACTGCTGCCGAAGCGGGCCTCAACCCACGACCGGAAACCACGAGCAGGCCGTGACGGAAGCGCCACGAGCCATCCAGCGGGATCCGAACCAGAGAATCTTGGATCGGCCGCGGGACTGAGGAAAAATTAGCGAAGCTCAGGGTGGGCGTCAAGCGGCTGGAAAATACGGGCTAAAAACAACGTCCGCCCACGGTTTTGACGACGCGCGAGGGTATAAACGGCAGGATGATCCCTCGCGCAACCGCTCTCTCAGTCGCTCCGCTTTGGGCCGCGATCGCCCCCCTGCTCTGGCCGGCGTTTCCTGGCCATCTGGCCGTCGCAGCCGAACCGCCCGCCCCGCCGGTCGTCGTCGCCGCCGCCGAACAAGCGGAGATCGCCGCTTCGCAGCCCTTCGTGGGCACGGTCTACCCGCGGCGCATCAGCGACGTCGGCAGCGCCGTCGATGGGCGGCTCGTCGAATTTCCGATCGAGGACGGGCAGCACGTCTCGGCCCGCCAGCCGATCGCGGAATTATTGCGCGGCCTGCTCGAAATCGAACGGACGGGCGCCGCGGCCGAGCTCGAGCGGCGGCGGCAGGTGCTCGGTGAACTCCGGGCGGGAACGCGACCCGAAGAGATCGCGCAGGCCCGCGCCGTGGTGGCGGGCTTCGAGGCCCGGCTCGACTATGCCCGCAGCCGTCTGGCGCGGTTCACGCGTCTGGTCGAGCGCGGTACGAGCACCACCGACGAACTGCAGGACGCGCAGACCGAAATGCGACAGTTCGAGGCGCAGCTCGCCGGCGCCAAGGCCGCGCTGGCGCTGGCCGAGGCCGGACCGCGAACCGAGCAGATCGCGCAGGCCGCCGCCGCCGTGGCGGCCCAGGAAGCGGAGGTCGAGCGGATCGACGATCAACTGGGCAAGCACACGATCCGCGCGCCGTTCGACGGCTGGGTGGTCGAACGGTTCACCGAGAAGGGGCAATGGGTCTCGCGGGGGGGCCTCATCGCGCGGATCGCCGAGCTCGACCGCGTCGAGATCGAGGTGCAGGTGCCGGAGCTCTCGATCGGGACGCTGGCCGCGGGCGCCACCGTGCGGCTCGACATCGACGCGGCGCCCAGCCAGACCTGGATCGGCACGGTGGAGCGGGTGGTGCCGCAGGCCGACCTCTTGAGCCGCAGCTTCCCCGTGAAGGTGACGCTCGAAAATCGGGTCGTCGATGGCCAGCCCGCGCTGCGCGGCGGCCTCCTGGCCCGCGCCTGGCTGCCGGTCGGAAAAACGGGCCTGGCCATCGTGGTGCCGAAGGACGCTTTGGTCCTCGGTGCCGGCCCCCCGTTTGTCTACGCCGTCGAGACGACGGCGCCTGGCGCCGGCACCGTGCGGCCGGTGCCCGTCTCGCTCGGCGCGGCGGTCGGCGGGGCCGTCGAGGTGCGTGGGGAGATCGCGGCCGGGCAGCTCGTGGTCGTGCGCGGCAACGAGCGGCTGCGGCCCGGCATGGCGGTCTCCTTCGCGCCGCCCCGCGCGACGCCCTGACGGTGAGGACGCCATGAATCTCATCGCCGCCTGCGTCGCCAATCCCGTGAAGGTGGCGGTTGGCGTGATCCTGATCACGCTCTTCGGCATCCTCGCGATCGTCACGATGCCGGTGCAGCTCACGCCCGAGGTGCAGATCCCCACGATCTCGGTCGAATCGCGGTGGATCGGCGCGAGCCCGCAGGAGATCGAGCGCGAGCTCGTGCAGCCGCTCGAGGAGCAGCTTCGGAGCGTCGAGGGACTCGTGAAACTGTCGAGCGATTCGAGCGATTCCCTCGGCGTGATCGAACTGGAATTCGCGGTCGGCACCGACATGTCGCAGGCGCTGGTGAAGGTCAACACCCGCGTGCAGCAGGTCCGCGATTGGCCGATCGACGCCGACCGGCCGGTGATTCGCACGGCCAGTTCCAACGACCGTCCCGTGGCCTGGTTCATCCTCGGGCAGGCGGCCCCCGACCCGGCGACGATCGCGCAGGCCAAGGCCGACCACCCCGCCCTGGCGGCCGAACTCGACCGGGTGACATCGGCGCGCACGCCCGACCTCGCCCTCTTTCGGCTGCGCCGGCTCGCGGCAGCGCATCCGGAGCTCGAGCCGCTGCGGCCGCCCGACTTCGACGTCGAGTCGATGCGCCGCATGGCCGAAGATGAAATCGAGAGCCGGCTCGAGCGGGTGGACGGCGTCTCGAATGCCGACCTGGTGGGCGGCCGCGCGGACGAACTGCAGGTGATCGTCGATCCGCAGCTGCTCGCCGCCCGCAGGCTCACGATCGACGATCTCCGCCTGGCCCTCGCCAATCAAAACCAAGACACCTCCGGCGGCGACGTCTGGGAAGGGAAGCGGCGGTATGTCGTCCGCACGCTCGGCCGGCTGCGCTCGCCGGAACAGGTGGAGGGCGTGATCATCACGCGGCGGGATGGCAAGCCTGTCTACGTGCGCGACGTGGCCCGGGCGCAGCTCGGCACGAAGAAGCCCGACGGCATCGTGCGCCGCTTCGGCGCCCGCAACATCGCCGTCAGGGTGACCCGCGAGCAGGGCGCCAACGTCCTCGACATGATGAGCCGGCTGCGGGCCGTGGCCGCCGACATCGACGCGGGCCTGCGGCCGCGCGGCCTGAGCCTTTCGCTCGTCTACGACGAGACCGACTACATCAATTCCGCGATCGGCCTGGTCAACGACAACATCCTCGTGGGCGGCCTGCTCACGCTCGGCACGCTCCTGCTTTTCCTGCGCAACATCCGCTCCACGCTGATCGTGGCGCTGTCGATCCCCGTGAGCGTCATGGGCACGTTCCTGGCGCTCGCGGCGTTCAACCGCACGCTCAACGTGATCAGCCTCGCCGGCATCGCGTTCGCCGTCGGCATGCTGATCGACAACGCCGTGGTCGTGCTCGAAAACATCTTCGTGCACTGGAGCCGCGGGGAAGACCCGAAGACGGCCGCGGTCCGCGGCACCGGCGAGGTGTGGGGGGCCATCCTCGCCAGCACGCTCACCAATGTCGCCGTCTTCCTGCCCGTTTTGTTCGTGAAGGGGGAGGCCGGGCAGCTCTTCGGCGACATCGCGCTGGCGATCGCCGCGGCGGTCGGCCTGTCGCTGGCCGTCTCCGGGCTGGTGGTGCCCGTGGCGGCCGCCTGGCTCCTCCAGGGCCGCCATGCCCGCGCGGCCGTGGCCGTGGTCACGGGCGGCGAAGGAACGGAGGTCCGCGCGCGGCGATCGGCGTGGGGGACGGCCGGCGATCTCGTGGGGCTCGTCGGCGGCGGCTTTACGGAAGCCGTGATCTCGCTCGATCGGTTCCTGCTCGGCGGCTTGGCGCGCCAGGCCGTGACGTCGCTCGCGATCGTGGCGGCCGCCATCGCCGCCACGTGGCTTCTCATGCCGAAGGTCGAGTATCTGCCGGAGGGCAACCGCAACCTCGTCTTCGGCATCTTGCTGCCGCCACCGGGCTACAACATCGACGAACTCCTGCGCATGGGCGACATCGTCGAGGCGCGGCTGCTGCCCTACTGGGACGTCGATCCGGGCACGCCCGCGGCCGCCGCGCTCGACGCGCCGATCCTCGGCGACATGTTCTTCGTCGCCCGCGGCAGGAGTGTTTTTATCGGCGTGCGCTCGCTCGATCCGCTGCAGGCCGCGAAGCTGGTGCCGTTGATCCGCCGCGTGGCCGCCGACCTGCCGGGCACGTTCGCGGTGGCGAAGCAATCGAGCCTCTTCGAACAGGGGATCGGCTCCGGCCGCACGATCGACATCGAGATCACCGGGCCCGACCTCGCCAAGCTCGTGCAGCTCGGCGTGCAGGTGATGGGCAAACTGCCGGAGGCGACGCCGGGCAGCCAGAATCTGCCCAAGCCGTCGCTCGATCTCTCGAGCCCCGAGATCCAGCTCGTGCCGCGGCTGGAACAGGCGGCCGACATGCGGCTCGACGCCCGACAACTCGGCTATATGGTCGACTGCCTGGTCGACGGCGGCTACGCCACCGATTACTACCTCGGCAGCGACCGGATCGATCTCGTGATCAAGGGAGACGAGCGGTTCGTGAAGCGCACGCAGGACGTGCGCACGCTTCCCGTGATCACGCCCGGCGGCCAGCTCGTGCCGTTGGACAGCGTGGCCGAGGTCCGCGAATTTTCGAGCGGCCCGGAGCAGATCCTCCACCGCGAGCGGGAGCGGGCGATCACGGTGCAGGTGTCGCCGCCGGCCCGGATGCCGCTGGAGGAGGCGCAGGACCGCATCAAAAACATGGTCGTCAAGCCGCTCGTGGAATCAGGATCGCTCGCGGGCGGCTACGCGATCACGCTCGGCGGCACCACCGACAAGCTCGTCACCACCTGGCAATCGCTCTGGTTCAATCTCGTCCTCGCCGGCCTGATCACCTACCTCTTGATGGCGGCGCTGTTCGAGTCGTGGGTCTACCCGGCGGTGATCATCCTGTCGGTGCCGCTGGGGAGCGTGGGCGGCCTGCTGGGGCTTGCGGTCTTGAACCGGCTGGGCGCCCCGTTCGGCATCTACCAGTCGCTCGACGTGCTCACGATGCTCGGGTTCGTGATCCTGATCGGCACGGTCGTGAACAATCCGATCCTGATCGTGGAACGGGCTCTGCAACTCGTGCGTGGCGAGGCCGACGACGGCCGGACGGGCGGGTGGGGGCCGACGGAGGCGATTCTCGAGGCGGTCCGCAGCCGCATCCGGCCGATCTTCATGACCACGCTGACGACGGTGCTCGGCCTCCTGCCGCTGGTGCTCTTTCCGGGAGCGGGCAGCGAGCTCTACCGCGGCCTGGGCGCGGTGCTCTTGGGCGGCATGCTGATCTCGACGCTCGTCACGCTCGTGCTCGTGCCGCTGTTGCTCGGCATCTGCTTCCGTCTCTTCCCGATCGGGCCCACGTCGGTCGAACGACCGTGATGCTTTTCGCGATTGTCGGCGGCGAGCCCGCGTGGCGCCGCCGCGATTTCCGCCGGCGAAGCATGCGTTGCCGGCATGCGCTCTTGCCTTGCGACTGCTTCGGCCTAGGGTTCGATCTCTGGAACGACCTCCTCTTTTCCTCCTCGGAGTGCATCATGAACCTTTCTCGACATACCGGCGTTGCGATGGCGATGGCGTTTGGGCTCGCCCTGGCTTCGGTGCCCGGCTTGGCTGCGCCCTGCAAGGGAAATTCGGGCCGAACCGTGCACCATGGGCACGTGGTCCAGACACAGCACACCGTGATCAGCGAGCGCGTGATCTCCTCGCATCCCGTGCGCGAGGTGGCGATGGCGCAGGCGCCGCAAGACATCGTCGACACGGCAGTCGGGGCCGGCACGTTCAAGACACTGGCGGCGGCTTTGACCGCGGCCGATCTCGTGACGACCCTCAAGGGCGACGGCCCGTTCACCGTCTTCGCCCCGACCGACGAGGCGTTTGCGAAGCTGCCGGCCGGCACGCTCGAGAGCCTGCTGAAGCCGGAGAATAAGGAAAAGCTCAAGGAAATCCTGCTGCTGCACGTCGTCCCGGGAGCCGTCTACGCCGCGGACGTGGTGAAGCTGAAGGACGCCAAGAC
>JBIIOM010000161.1:0-6069 GCA_044336925.1 Pirellulales bacterium | reverse complement strand
GATGTCGAGGCTCACTACGAGGCCGGCATCGAGGAGACGGGCCACCGCGGCCCGCACGTCATCAGGCGCATGGTCGCGGTCGAGCGACTCGAGCGTGGCCGCGTCGAGCGACTGGCCACCGAGGCTCACGCGCGTCGCGCCGACCTCCCGACACGCAGCGACGAACTCCGCCGTGACGTCGAGCGGATTCGCCTCGACGGTCACCTCGGCATCGGCGGCGGGCCGGAGGCTTTCGTGAAGGATTTTGAACAGCCGCCGCAGGCCCGCGGGCCCGAGGTGCGAAGGCGTGCCGCCGCCGAGATAAAGCGTGGCGAGATCGAGCGGCTGATCCACCCGCTCCAGTTCCCGCCCGAGCGCCGCAAAGTAGCGGTCGATCAGATCGTCGCGGCCCGCCACGAGCGTGAAGTCGCAGTAGCCGCAGCGGTGGCGGCAGAAGGGCACGTGGACGTAGGCGTGGCTCGGATGCATGCAGGTAAATAGTAGACCGCTTGCTCCGCAAGCGGTTTGGGATCCGTTTGCGGAGCAAGCGGTCTACGGGGAGCAAGTGGTCTACGGGGAGGCTTCGGTTGACCCGTACCCCGTTGCCGGCGTTCGCTGCGGACGATACGGAAGCCCGACGCGCGAGCGAGGAGCGTTGGGGCGTTTCTCGCGGGGCGGGTGGGAGCGTCGTTGGTGGGAGTGGAGGGCGGATGGACCTTGCTCGCGCTGCGGGCTTTCGTGACCGTCGTAGGCAGGGATGCCCGTAGCGAGCGTCCGGCGACGGGGTACGGGTCAACCGAAGCCGGCGCGGGCGCGCACGCGTCAGAGCCAGAGCTGCAGGCGGCCGTCGAGCATGTCGGGCAGCTTCTTGGCGATGATCCGCTTGATCCGCTCGTCGGTGTAACGCGTGGAGAAGTGCGTCGCGATCACCACCTCGTTGCGAAACCGGTCGCGGCGGGCGAGCAGGTCGTCGAGGTGCATGTGGCCAAACTTGTGGATCTTCTCCTTGCGGTGGGAGTGGGCCACGAACGTGAGTTCGGTGATCAGGATCATCGCCTCGAACATCGCCGGGCAGCGGTCGAGGCCCTCGGGGGAGCTGTCGCCGAGGTAGGCCACCAGCGGCGCGCGCACCTCGTGCGTCACGTCCACGCCGGAAAGCCGGAGGTCGCGGATCTTGTCGCCCGGCAGCCCCTGAAACTCGTGCTTGAGTTTGCGGCGGCGGTCCCAGACCACGTAGCCCACGCTCGGGAGCGTGTGGCAGGTGCTCGACACGCTGACGACGTGCTCGCGGGAAAGCTCGATCTCGTCGCCGGGCCGCGCCGGCAGGAGCGTGCAGGGGAGCCGGCCGCGGTCGAGCCGGCTGACCGCCTTGAGCAGTTTCTCGATCGGCTCGATCGCGGTCTCGGGCAGGTAGATCGTCGGCGGCTCCATCTTCATCATCCGCCGCCGGGCCACGTAGACGGGCAGGGCCGCGATGTGGTCGAGGTGGGTGTGGGTGATGAACCAGGTGCTCGTGGCCATGAAGCTCCACGGCTGGCCGCCGAGATCGAAGCCGAGCTTGAGTTCGGGGATCCGCCAATAACTCTGGACGGCGGCCCGCGAATAGCCTTCGACGGTGAGCCCCTTGTGGACGAACGTGCGGAGCGGTGCGTTCTCGATCATGCGGTCTCGATCATGCGGTCGTGGGGGACGAAGCCGTGGGGCGGTTGGCGGCTGACTCGAGCCAGATCTCGTCGAAGAGCTGCTCCTGCCGCGTGGCCAGTCGGCCGCGACGCACGAGTTCGAGCACCGCCAGAAAGATACCCACGAGCCGCATCCGCGGCATATCGTCCTCGAAGAGCTCCGAGAAAGCGACCCTTCCCTTCTCCGTCACGAGCGTTTCCACCCGTTCCATGTGCACCTCGATCGGCGTGTCGTCCTGGACGATCTGCCGCGGCTTCCGCTTCTCGCGCTTGCGGAGCACGCGGGCCATCGCGCCCACGAGATCCCATACCTGCACCTCACCGATCGTGACCTCGGCCGGGACGGACCGGCGCGGCGCCTCGTCGGCCGGGATGCGCGGAAACCGCAGTTCCCACTCGCGGGCGCGGTCCTCGAGCATCACGGCGGCGTCGCGATACTGCTTGTATTCGAGGAGCCGCTTCACGAGATCCTCGCGGGCCGTCTCCACCACCTCCTCGGCGGCCTCCTCGGGCCGCGGCACGAGCGACCGCGCCTTGATCTCGAGCAGTACGCTGGCGAGCTCCACGAACTCCCCCACCTGGTCGATGGCGAGGTTTTCGAGCACGTCGAGGTAGGCGACGAATTCCTCGGCGATCCTGGCGATCGGCACCTGCGTGACATCCACCTCGTGCTTCTTCACGAGATAGAGCAGCAGGTCCATCGGCCCGGAGAAGACGTCGGTCGCAACCTTGAATTCCATGGGCTCATTTGCGGCCGATCGCCGACTCGTGTCAATCCCGTTCGCGCTCGCGGGCGCCGGTGCGGCCGACAGCGGTCTTTTCGAGTAAGATGCCGCGGCATGAGCATCGAAACCCTCTGGGCTCCGTGGCGGCTGGCCTACGTGCAGGGGCACGACAAGGGCGCGCCGCGCGAGGAGGTCGTCCCCGCGGCGTGGCGGGCCGGAGCCGACCACGGCTGCTTTCTCTGCCGCGCGGCGGCCGCCGACGCCGTGCATGATCGGACGCTTGGCGTCGTGGAGCGGACGGCGCGGAGCGTCGTCGTGATCAACCGGTTTCCGTATTCCAACGGCCACCTGCTCGTCGCCCCGCTCGACCACCGGGCCACGCTCACCGCTCTCGCAGCCGAAGAACTGCTCGATCTCCAGCAGGCGCTCGCCCGCTGGTGCCGGATCATCGAGCATTCGATGCAGGCGCAGGGGTTCAACATCGGCCTCAACCTCGGATCGGTGGCCGGGGCCGGCCTGCCGGGCCACCTCCACTGGCACATCGTGCCGAGATGGCACGGCGACGTGAACTTCATGCCGACCACCGCCGGCGTCCGCGTGCTCCCGCAGTCGCTCGACGCGCTCTGGGAGCAGCTCACCACCGCGGCCCGGGAAGCGGGCCGATGATGCCCGCCGACTGGAAGAGACGCGAGTCGGCCCTGCTCGCCCCCTGGGCGATGCACGCCGCGGATTCGGCCGGCCGCGTCCACCCGGAGCCGGCCCACCCCTTCCGCAGCCCCTACCAGCGCGACCGCGACCGGATCGTCCATTCCGCCGCGTTCCGGCGGCTCGCCCACAAGACGCAGGTCTTCACCGGTTATCAAGGCGACTACCACCGCAGCCGGCTCACCCACACGCTCGAGGTCACGAGCATCGCCCGCACGCTCGCGCGGGCGCTCGGGCTCAACGAGGATCTCGTCGAGGCGCTCGCGCTCGGCCACGACATCGGCCATCCGCCGCTGGGGCACGCCGGCGAAGACACGCTCGACGACCTGCTCCGGAGCGAAGGCGGCTTCAACCACAACGCCCAGGCGCTGCGGATCATGGAGTTTCTCGAAACCCGCTACCCGCATTTCCCCGGCCTCAACCTCTCTCGCGAGGTGCTCGACGCGCAGGCCACACGCAAGAAAGACGGCACCGCCCCCGCCCCGCTCCTCGAGACGCAGGTGGTCGATGCGGCCGACTCGATCGCCTACGACACCCACGATGCCGACGACGCGGTCGAACTGGGGCTCGTGACGCTGGAGGAACTGCTCGCACTGCCGCTCGTGGCCGACGCCGCAGCCCGCGCCCACGACCGCTACGGCCCGCTCGAAGCACTCGATGCGGTCGAGCAGCGCCGTGCCGTGCTCCACGAACTGGTCGACTTCCAAGTCGCGGAGCTCGCCGCCGAGAGCCGCCGTCGGCTCGAGTCGCTCGGCATCGACTCGGGTGAAGCGGTGCGCGAGGCGTTTCGGGGCCTCGACGGGGGCCGCGGCGTGCGGATCATCGAACATGCGCCGGCCGTGTCGGCCGGCAAGAAACAGCTGGAGAAATTCCTCTTCCAGCGGGTCTATCGCAGCGACCGCGTGATGACCGTGCGGACCGCGGCGCAGGAGAAGCTCACCCGCCTCTTCCATTGGTATTGCGACCATCCCGACGAGATGCCGCCGGGATTCCGCGGCCGCTGCGGCGAGTTCGGCGTGCCGCGGAGCGTGGCCGACTACATCGCGGGCATGACCGACCGCTATCTCGAATGGGATCACGGCCGCCGGCTCGGGTGAACGGGATTGTGCCGTGGATGGCTGTGGCGGGCGGGTGTAAACTCGTCGCATGGCACTCGTGATGTTGCGGGCGATCTTCGTGATGGTTTCGGTCGGGATCGCCGTCTTGATCTTCAATTCCGAGCCGATGCGGTCGGCCCCTGAATGGGTGCCGTGGGCGGTGCTGTTTGGCATGATCGCCCTGCCGCTGACGGTGATCGGCATCGATTGGTCGCTGCGTCGCAAGGACCTGACGGTGATCACGGCCATCTACTTCGGCCTGCTCGTCGGCGTGTTCCTCACCTACGTCGCGATCCTCGCCCTGACCCCGATCCTGCCGTCGAGCCCCCGCAGCCCCGTCGGCACCTGGCTGCCGATGATCCTCGGCATGCTGCTCTGCTACATCTGCACGAGCCTGCTGCTCCAGACCCGCGACGACTTCCGCTTCCTGATTCCCTTCGTGGAATTCGCCCGCGACGTGAAGGGCCTGCGGCCCAACGTTCTCGACTCGAGCGCCATCATCGACGGCCGCGTCGCCGACCTCGCCGACACGGGCATCTTCCAGAGCCGGTTCGTCGTGCCGTCGTTCGTGGTCGACGAGCTTCAGGCGGCGGCGGAGGCCGGCGACAAAAACCGCCGGGCCCGCGGACGCCGCGGGCTCGACATCCTCGCGCGGCTGCGGGCGAGCAAGGTGATCGACATCGAGGTGCTCGCGCCGGTCGATGAGATTGATGCCGAGGCGCCGGACGATTCCCGCGTCGTGGCGATGGCCCGCCGGCTCGGCGGCCGCGTGCTGACCAACGACGCCAATCTCGTGAAGATCGCGGGCGTGCGGTCGGTGCCGGCGATCAACGTCAACGAGATGGCGCTGGCCCTGCGGCCTTCCTACGTGGCCGGGGACGAGTTCAGCCTGCGGCTCGTGAAGGCCGGCGAGGAGCCCGGCCAGGGCATCGGCTATCTCGACGACGGCACGATGGTGGTCGTCGAGGGGGGCCGCGACCAGATCGGTCGCACCGTCCACGTGACCGTGACGAGCACGCTGCAGACCTCCGCCGGCCGGCTCGTCTTTGCCAAGCCCTGACTCCCCGCCGAGGCTTCCCGCATGCCCACCCCGCCGCGTTCCCTTGCGTCTCTGCTGCTCGCCGCCCTCGCGGCCGCGTCCACAGCCCGGCTTCCCGCGGAGCACTGGCCGCAGTGGCGTGGGCCGCAGAGCGACGGCATCGCAGCCGCGCAGAGCATCCCCGCTGAATGGACGAAGTCGAAAAACGTGGCCTGGCGCACGCCGCTCCCCGGCCGGGCGGGCGCCACGCCGTGCATCTGGGAAGACCGCATCTACCTCACGAGCAACGAGGGAGACGATCTCGTTCTCCTCTGCGTGAGCGCCCCGGACGGCCGGATCCTCTGGAAGAAGAAGGTCTGCAGCGGCAATCAGGATGCGCGGGCCGGCGAAGGCAACTCCGCGTCGCCTTCGCCGTCGACCGACGGCGAGCATGTCTGGGTGTTCTTCGGCACCGGCATCCTCGCCTGCTACACGACGGACGGGGAAGAAGTCTGGAGGTTCGACGTCGCCGACCGCTTCGGAAAGATCGACATCCAGTTCGGCATGACGAGCACGCCGGTCCTCGACGGCGACGCGCTTTACCTGCAGCTGATCCACGGTGCGATGGTGCTCGGCGATGACACCCGCACCGGCAAGGTGATCCGGCTCGACAAGAAGACGGGCAAGACCGTCTGGGCGGTCGATCGTGTCACCGACGCCCAGTTCGAATGCAAGCATTCCTACGCGTCGCCTTTCGTCTACCGCGACGGCTCGCGGGAATTTTTGGTCGCGCACGGGGCCGACTGCATCACCGGCCACGCGCTCGCCGACGGACGGGAGCTCTGGCGGTTTGGCGGGCTCAA
>JBIIOM010000160.1:0-6085 GCA_044336925.1 Pirellulales bacterium | reverse complement strand
CGACGCCCTTGATCGCCTGCACGGCCATCACGGCCTGCGCGATCCTGCCGTCGAGCTTGCGATCCCACTGCGCGTGCGTGCCCAGGCCGATCGGCAGGCCATCGACCCGCACCTCGACCACGCCGCCCAAGGTGTCGCCCTCCTTGCCGACGCGGTCGATGAGCTCGGTCACCTCCGCATCACGTTCCGGATGGAGCGAATAGATGGCGCTCGTGTCGCGAAGGCCACGGAGTTCGGGCAGCGAGCCCGCCCGGTCGCCGAGCACGACGCCGCCGAGCTCGGTCACCCAGCCAGCGACCTCGATGCCGAAGACGGAGAGCAACTGGCGGGCCAGGGCCCCCGCCGCGACTCGCGCCGCCGTCTCGCGGGCGCTGGCCCGCTCGAGGACCGCACGAACGCCGCCGAGATGCTTGATGGCGCCCGGCAGGTCGGCGTGGCCCGGCCGCGGCCGATCGACGTCTTCGAGCCGCTCGAGCTTCGCGTCCTTGTTGACCACCTCCAGCGCCAGCGGGCTGCCGAGCGTCACGCCGTGCCAGAGACCGGAGAGAAAGGTGACGGCGTCGGTCTCGATCCGCTGCCGTCCGCCTCGACCATAGCCACCCTGGCGCCGGACGAGCTCCGCGTCGATCTTGGCCTTGTCGACGGTGAGCCCGGCGGGAAAGCCGTCGACGAGCGCGAGCAGGGCGGGGCCGTGGGATTCGCCGGCAGTCCAGTAACGCAGCATGGCAGGGGGGACGGAAGCGGGTCGGTGGGGAGGAAACTTCCGACGATTCTAGTTCGAGACGCACCCGTCCCCTAGAGCGCTTCGGATAGAGCGCTTCCGTCCGAGGTGAATCGCCGGCAATCCTTGCTTGCGCTGCGGGCTTTCGTGTGGATACGAAAGCCCGACGCGCGAGCGAGGGGAGTTGGGGTGGCTTCGCGCGGGGCGGGTGGACGCTGCATCGATCCGAGTGGCGGCCGAATGGACCTTGCTTGCGCTGCGGGCTTTCGTGTGGATACGAAAGCCCGACGCGCGAGCGAGGGGAGTTGGGGTGGCTTCGCGCGGGGCGGGTGGACGCTGCGCCGATCCGAGTGGCGGCCGAATGGACCTTGCTTGCGCTGCGGGCTTTCGTGCGCTGCGGAGGTTCGCGAGCGCTTACAGCGACTTGCCGGTCAGCAGGCGGCAGGCTTCGAGGTATTTTTCGCGGGTGCGGGCGACCACTTCGGCGGGCAGCGCCGGGGGCGGGCTCGATTTGTCCCAGCCGCTCGCCTCGAGCCAGTCGCGGACGAACTGCTTGTCGAACGAATCGGGCACGCGGCCCGGGAGGATCGCCGCGGCGGGCCAGAATCGCGAACTGTCGGGCGTGAGCACCTCATCGACGAGCAGGATCCCGCCGTCGGCCGTGCGCCCCCACTCGAACTTCGTGTCGGCGACCACGATGCCCCGCGACGCGGCATGCGCGGCACCGCGGCGAAAGACGTCGATGCTCTTCGCGCGCAGGGCGGTCGCCAGATCCTCTCCGACCGCATGCGCCATCACGTCGAACGACACGTTCTCGTCGTGGCCGCTGGCCGCCTTCGTCGCGGGCGTGAAGATCGGCTCGGGCAATTCCGCGCCGGCCGTGAGCCCCACAGGCAGTTTCACGCCACAGACCGTGCCGCTCTTGCGGTATTCCGCGAGGCCGGAGCCGGCGAGCCAGCCGCGCACGACACATTCGAAGGGGATCACCTCCGCCCGGCGAACAAGCATCGTGCGGCCGCGGAGCGGGCCACGGTCAACCGAGACCGGCAGCCCCATCGCATCGACGTCGGTCGTGATCAGGTGATGCGCGATGGGGTCGGGCCCGCGGGAGAGCAGGTCGAACCAGCATTGCGAGATCGCCGTGAGCACCTTCCCCTTGTCGGGAATCGGCGTGGGAAGCACCCAGTCGAAGGCGCTGATCCTGTCGGTGCTCACGATCAGCATCACGTCGCCGTGCCGGTCGGACGTGAAGCGATAGCAGTCGCGCACCTTGCCGCGGAAGGGTGTGCCGAGCGGCAGGTTTGTTTCGGTGACGGCATCGTTCATGAGCGTTGTTCTACGCATTCGTGGCTGCGTGGGCTACGGTCCCTATGCCCAACCCGGCTTCGAGGGACCCGTACCCCGCTCGCCGGCGTAGGTCGGGCACCGATCCGCGCTAGCGGATTGGTCGGCTACGAAAGCCCGCAGCGCAAGCAAGGTCCATCCGCCCTCCACTCCCACCGACGTCGCTCCCACCCGACCTGTGAAAAACTCCCCGACTCTCCTCGCTCGCGCGTCGGGCTTCCGTACCGTAGCGAGCGTCCGGCGACGGGGTACGGGTCCCCCGAAGCCGGGTTGGGCGCGTTGACGAAAAGGGGGGTCAGCGGAAGTCGCGCGACATGCGGGGCAGGGGGGCGACGGTCGTTTCCTCGGGGCGGATGGAGGCGGCGGATTCGAGGCGTGTCGACACCACGTGCACGACCGCGCCGCGGCGCTGGATGCGGCCATGCACCACGAGCACGGCCGCGCGGCGGGCGGCGAGGTCGGCCTGCTCCCACACGCCCGGATGCACCACGATGTTGGCGGCGCCGGTCTCGTCTTCGATCGTGAGGAAGATCATGCCTTTCGCCGTGGCAGGCCGCTGCCGCGTGAGCACGATGCCGGCCACGCTCGCCCGCCGCCCCTCCGGCAGGCCCACCGTCTCGGCGACGGTCGTCACACCGCGGGTGGCGAGCCAGTCGCGGTCGAACTGGAGCGGATGGGCCGTGAGCGAGAGGCCCGCGGTGCGGTAGTCGGCGATCACCTCCTGCTGCGGCGTGAGCGCCGGCAGGAGGCCGTCGTCTTCGTCGTCTTCGTCGTCATCGTCATCGAGCTCGTCGAAGAGCGGTCGGTCGGCGGGCCGCTCCAGGCACTGCATCGCCTCCCACACCGCCCGCCGCCGGTCGAGGCCGAGCGAAGCGAGCGCGCCGGCGCGGGCCAGGTTCAGGAGGGCGGCGCGGTCGAGGGCGGCGCGGCGGGCAAGGTCTCGCGGCAGCCGGAAGGGACCGTCGCGGCGGGCCGCCTCGATCCTCGAGCCCGCCGCCTCGCCCAGTCCATGCACCTGCTCGAGCCCCAGCCGGATCGCCGGCTGTTTTCCGGCTCGCGGCTCCAGCGTCGCGTGCCAGTGGCTCGAGTTGACATCGACCGGCAGCACCTTCACGCCATGCGCCTTGGCATCGCGCACGAGCTGTGCAGGCGCGTAAAAGCCCATCGGCTGGCTGCCGAGCAGGGCGGCCGTGAAGGCGGCCGGGTGGTGCCGCTTGAGCCACGCCGACACGTAGACGAGCAGTGCGAAGCTCGCCGCATGCGATTCTGGAAAACCGTATTCGCCGAAGCCGCGGATCTGCCCGAAGACCTGCTCGGCAAACTGCTGCGACAGGCCCCGGGCAAGCATGCCGTCGATGAGCTTCAGGCGAAACTCCTCGATCAGCCCCGGCCGCCGCCAGGCCCCCATCGCCCGGCGCAATTGATCGGCTTCGCCCGGCGTGAAACCGGCCGCCACCACCGCCAGCCGCATCGCCTGCTCCTGGAAGAGCGGCACGCCGAGCGTTTTCTCGAGCACCTCGCGGATCGCGTCGTTGGGATACGTGATCGTTTCCTCCCCCGCCCGCCGGCGCAGGTAGGGATGCACCATGTCGCCCTGGATCGGCCCGGGCCGCACGATCGCCACCTCGATCACGAGGTCGTAGAAGCAGGCCGGCTTGAGCCGGGGCAGCATGCTCATCTGCGCCCGGCTCTCGATCTGGAACACGCCCACCGTGTCGGCGCGGGAGATCATCTCGTAGACGGCCGGATCCTCCGCCGGCACCGTCGCCAGCGTGAGCCTCTGGCCCCCGGCCCCGGCCACGAGGTCGAACGCCCGGTGGATCGCCGACAGCATGCCGAGGGCGAGGCAATCGACTTTCAGGATGCCGAGCTCGTCGAGGTCGTTTTTGTCCCACTGCACGATCGTGCGGCCGTCCATCGTGGCCGGCTGGATCGGCACGAGGTCGCAGAGGTCCCCGCGGGTCATCACCATGCCGCCGACGTGCTGGCCGAGATGCCGCGGAAAGCCGACGAGTTGGCCGACGAGCGTCGCGAGCCTCGTGCAGGCGGCGCTCTCAGGGTCGAGCCCCGCCTCGGCCAGACTCGTCGGCAGGTCCTCCACGCCGTCGCCCACGTCGAGCGCCTCGGCGATCCGATCGACGCGGTCGAGCGAGAATCCCAGCGCCTTGGCGACGTCGCGAACGGCCGACCGCAGCCGATACGAGATCACCTCGGCCGTCATCGCCGCCCGCATGCGGCCGTAGGTGGCGTAGATGTATTGGAGCACCTCCTCGCGGCGGTCGTGCTCGAAGTCGATGTCGATGTCGGGGGCTTCCCGCCGCTCGCGGCTCACGAACCGCTCGAAGAGCACGTTCATCCGCGCAGGATCGACCGACGTGATGCCGAGGCAGTAGCAGACGGCCGAATTGGCGGCCGACCCGCGGCCCTGACAGAGGATGCCGCGGCGACGGGCGAACCGCACGATGTCGAACACGGTGAGGAAGTAGGCCTCGTAGCCGAGCTCGGCCACGAGCGTGAGCTCATGCGCCACGAGCTCACGCACCTTCTCCGGAACGCCGTCGGGATACCGCCGCGTCGCCCCCTTCCAGGCGAGGTGGGCCAGGTGCTCGCGGGCCGTGCAGCCGGCCGGCACGCAGGCCTCCGGATACTCGTAGCGCAGTTCGTCGAGCGAAAACGTGCACCGCGCGGCGATCTCGACGGTGCGCTCGACGGCGCCGCGCAGGGGCGCGAACCGCTCGGCGATCCGCCGCCGCTCCTGCAGGTGCCGCTCGCCGTTGGTGAGCAGTTCGCCGCGGATCGCATCGACCGTGCTCCTAAGCCGCACGGCCGTGAGCACGTCGGCCAGAGCGAGCCGGGCCCGCTCGTGGTAACGCACGTCGCCGGCCGCCGCCACGGGCACGCCGGCCAGCCGGGCCACGCGGGCGAACTCCCGCAGGCGATCGTCGTCGTCCCCCTCGAGCGCCACCTCGGCGAGCGCCCAGAGCCGGTCGTCAAACACGCTCCGCCAGTGCGCGAGGTGCTCCGCCGGATCCGCGAGCGCGGCCATCGCCACGCCTGCGAGGAGGCCTCCCGAATGGGCCGCGATGTCGTCGAACGTGAGCGCGCACCGCCCCGCCGTGCCCTCGCCCTCTTCCTCGGCGGCCCGCGCATAGCCGCGCGTCAGCAGCCGGCAGAGATTCGCGTAGCCCGTGCGATCTCGCACCCAGACGACGAGCGGGGCGGCATCGCAGGGCTCCAGGTGACAGCCGACGATGAGCCGGATGCCGGCTTGCTTCGACGCACCGTGCGCCCGCACGATGCCGGCCAGCGTCGACCTGTCGGTGATCGCGATCGCCTCGTAGCCGAGCGACCGGGCGGCCTGCACCAGCTCTTCAGGATGCGATCCGCTCTGCAGAAACGAGAAGTTGCTCGTGCAGTGCAACTCTGCATAACGCGGTCCGTTCATCATGCGCCTCCCCTTCACCTCAGCCAAACAGGTCACCTCAGCCAAACATGCCGTGCAGAAACCATTCGCCCCCCCGCAGCCGGCGAAAGAGCCAATACCGCGCCCCGGTCTTCGTCTCGACGACGTAGTAATCGCGCCGCACGGTCGGCCCACGCCACCAGGCCGTTTCGATCCGCTCCGGGCCGTGGGCTTTCGCGATCTCATGGGTCTCCGAGCCATGCCGAAACCGCACCGGCGGGCCATCCGGCGCGACCGAGACGGCCTCCAATGGCACCGGTCGCGGCAGCATCCAGAGCGGCCTCCTTTCGGAAGCGACCCGCCCCGGCGGCTTGGGAGCCGCCATTCGCGGGGCGGCTCTTCTCGCAGCTGGCCTCGCAGCCGGCCTCGCGGCGGGCGCGGTCGGCGCCCAGGCATGCTCCGGCTGTGCATCGGCCACCAACTGCGGCACAAACACCGCCCCGCGGCCAAGCCTGCCCGATAGCCGGTCGAAGAGCATCCCCACCTCGTGCGCCGAACTCGACGCCGCAGCCGCTCCAGGCAACGATTCAAACAGCGTCTGCTGCCGGCAGGCGGTC
>JBIIOM010000159.1:0-6088 GCA_044336925.1 Pirellulales bacterium | reverse complement strand
CGCTTGCTCCGCAAGCGGATCCAGATCCGCTTCGGGACGAAGCGGTCTACCTGGACGAAGCGGTCTACCTTGGCAGGCTGAAGCCTACCCTACCGGGCCGACGGGGTTGGCAACAGTTCGATCGGCTCGATCTTCTCGTCGGCGGGCGTGGGCGCGGCGAGCTTCGGTTCGCCCTGCACGAGCACGCTCTTCGTGCCGTCATCGACGGCGGTGACGGGGGTCACCGATTGAGCCGCCGGGGCGGCCACGGGCTTGGCCTGCTGCGGCGGCGCGACGGTGCGGGGTTGTGCGGCGGCCACGGCAGCGGGCTGCTGCGGCGTGGCGGCAATCGGGCTCGCGGGCTGCGGCACCGGGCGGGCCGCCACCGGCGGCGCGGCATTCGGGCCGAAGCCCGGAACGGGCGCGCCGCTGCGGATCGCGCGACGCACGTCCACCGGCCGCGGCGGCATCTGCGCCGCCGCCTTCATGCGTTGCTCCATGGCCTCCAGGCGGATGATCCGCCGCTCGGCGATCCGCTCGGCACGTGGCTTCGCCTCGGCGACGTCGACGCAAACGGCCCCCGCGGCGACGCAGAGCACCAGCCGCGCGGCTCCGGCAAACACTCGAGACTTCACGGTCGATCGTGGCGACATCGCAATGACCTCTTTTTGCGGTTTGAAAAAACGGCGACCGAATGTCCCTCGCTCGCGCGTCGGGGCTTCCGTCACGGGCGTAGTATCCACGCTCCGCGTGCGGATGACCAGTCGATTGAGCCGATGGCGGCGCGTCACGAATTGCCGAAAACAGGCGAGATTGCCTAGATTGACTGGATTGACCCGAATCCCGGGAAATCATTCGCGACAGACGGCTTTCATGACCTCTTACAACCTCACCCACCTTCGCCAACTCGAGGCCGAAAGCATCCACATCATCCGCGAGGTCGCGGCCGAGTTTGAAAACCCGGTGATGCTCTATTCCGTCGGCAAGGACTCGGCGGTGATGGTCCGCCTCGCCGAGAAGGCGTTTTACCCGGCCAAGCCCCCCTTCCCGCTCCTCCACGTCGATACGACCTGGAAGTTTCGCGACATGTACAAGCTCCGCGACGAATACGTCGCCAAGCAACTGGGCTTCAAGCTGATGGTGCACGTGAACGAAGAGGGCCGCGCCCAGGGCATCAACCCGATCACGCACGGCAGCAAGGTGCACACCGACATCATGAAGACGCAGTCGCTGCGGCAGGCGCTCGACAAGCACCGCTTCGACGCGGCCTTCGGCGGCGCCCGCCGCGACGAGGAGAAGAGCCGCGCCAAGGAGCGGGTGTTTTCATTCCGCGACGAATTTCACCGCTGGGACCCGAAGAACCAGCGGCCCGAGCTCTGGAACGTCTACAACACGAAGGTGCGCAAGGGGGAGAGCATCCGCGTGTTTCCGCTCTCCAACTGGACCGAACTCGACGTCTGGCAATACATCCACCTCGAGAAGATCCCGATCGTGCCCCTCTACTTCGCCGCCGAACGGCCGATCGTCTGGCGCGACGGCGTGATGATCATGGTGGACGACGACCGGCTGCCGCTCGAGCCGGGCGAAAAGCCGGAATTGCGCCGCGTGCGGTTCCGCACGCTCGGCTGCTATCCCCTTTCGGGCGCCGTCGATTCCACCGCCACCACGCTCCCCGAGATCATCCAGGAAATGCTCCTGACCACGTTTTCCGAACGCCAGGGCCGCCTCATCGACTCCGACGAGGCCGGCAGCATGGAAAAAAAGAAGAAGGAAGGTTACTTCTAGCCCCCGATGCTGAACGCCGGAATCGGCGGAAGCGTGACGAGCGTTAGGACCGAGTCTTCGAGGGCCTCCGCGAGGAACCTTCGGCCGTTCCGGCGGCAATGCGGGTGATTTCAAAAGTCTTCACGATACGACACTATGTCACACCAATCGACACTCATCGCGTCCGACATCAACGAATACCTCGCGCAGCACGAGCGCAAGGAGCTCTTGCGATTCATCACCTGCGGCAGCGTGGACGACGGCAAGAGCACGCTGATCGGCCGGCTCTTCTATGAGTCGAAGATGATCTACGAGGATCAGCTCGCCGCGATCAAGAAAGACACCGGCCGCTACGGCACGACCGGCGGCGAAATCGATCTCGCGCTCTTCACCGACGGCCTCGAGGACGAGCGGCAGCAGGGGATCACGATCGACGTCGCCTACCGCTATTTCTCGACCGACAAGCGGAAGTTCATCATCGCCGACACGCCCGGCCACGAACAATACACGCGCAACATGGCGACGGGCGCCTCGACGGCCGATCTCGCGATCATCCTGATCGACGCCCGCCACGGCGTGCTCACGCAGACGAAGCGGCATTCGTTCATCGTGTCGCTCCTCGGCATCAAGCACATCGTGGTGGCGATCAACAAGATGGACATCGTCGACTACGACGAGTCGGTGTTCGAGAAGATCAAGGCCGACTACGTGGACTTCGCGTCGCGGCTCGAACTGCCCGACGTCCACTTCATGCCGATCTCGGCCCTGAAGGGGGACAACGTCGTCACCAACAGCCCCAACATGCCGTGGTACACCGGCTCGCCCTTGATGACGCTCCTGGAGACCGTCTACATCGGCTCCGACCGCAACATGGAAGACTTCCGGTATCCGGTGCAGCTCGTGCTGCGGCCGAACCTGAATTTCCGCGGGTTTGCCGGCACGATCGCGTCGGGCATCATCCGCCGGGGCGACGAGGTGATGTCGCTGCCTTCGCGGAAGAAGAGCCGCGTGAAGAGCATCGTGACGTTTGACGGTGAACTCGAGGAAGCCTTTGCGCCGCAGTCGGTGACGCTCACGCTCGAAGACGAGATCGATTCCAGCCGCGGCGACATGCTCGTGCGGCCCGGCAACGTGCCGAAGGTCGATCACAAGTTCGAAGCGTCGGTCGTCTGGATGAGCGAGGAGCCGCTCGTGCCGGGCAAGCAGTATCTCTTCAAGCAGACGAGCAAGCTGACGACCGGCGCCGTGAGCACGATCCGCTACCGCGTGGACGTCAACACCCTCCACCGGGAGCCCGCGCCAGCGCTCGCGCTCAACGAGATCGGCCGCTGCGCGATCACGCTCACGAGCCCGATCGCGTTTGACGCCTACCGTCGCAACCGCACCACCGGCTCCTTCATCATGATCGACCGGCTCACCAACGCGACGGTCGGCGCCGGCATGATCCTCGATCGCGAGCCCGACGACGCGGCGGCCGACCACTGGGGCGAGTCGGCCACGGCCGAGCACCTCCACGGCGAGTCGAGCGCCGTGACGGCCGAGGAGCGCGAAGCCCGGTTCGGCCAGAAGCCCGCGACGATCCTGCTGACCGGCCTCACCGGCGCCGGCAAATCGACGATCGCCAAGGCGCTCGAGCGGAAGCTGTTTGACCTCGGTCGCGCCGTCGTCGTGCTCGACGGGCAAAACATGCGGCTGGGCATCAGCAAAGATCTCGGCTTCACCGCGGCGGAGCGAAGCGAAAACCTGCGTCGCAGCGTCGAGGTGGCGAAGCTCTTCAACGACGCCGGCATCCTCTGCATCGGCGCCTTCGTGGCTCCCGACGAGGAGGTTCGGCAGAAGGCGGGCGAGCGGGTCGGCCGCGACCGGTTTCTCGTCATCCACCTCTCGGCCCCGCTCGAGGTCTGCCGCCAGCGCGACACCGACGGCCATTACAAGCTCGCCGACACGGGCGAACTCGCCAACTTCCCCGGCGTGTCGGCACCGTACGAGCCACCGACGAAGCCCGACCTCGTGCTGCCGACGCACGAATGGCCGGTGGGCACGTGTGTCGACGCGATCGTGTCCCTGCTCGAATCCCGCGGAGTGATCTAACCCCGACGCCCAGATGCTGAACGCCGGAATCGGCGAAAGCTCGACGAGCGTTGGAGATTTCGCTCGTGGGGGCACCGCGAGGCCGTTTGAGACGTTGCGAAATATCCCCGCGAGGAGACTTCTGCCGTTCCGGCGGCATTCCGGGTAGCCTCAACACGCAGCATGCACACCCACGTTTCCAAAACGACGATCGGCATCCTCACCGTCTCCGACCGGGCGAGCCGCGGCGCATACGCCGACGAAGGCGGGCCCGCGATCCGCGAGTATCTCGCCGAGGTGCTCGCCAGCCCGTGGGAGCCGCGCGAGCAGATCGTGCCGGATGATCTCGAGGCGATCGCGGCGGCGATCCGTCGCTTGGCCGACGAGGGCTGCTGCCTCGTCGTCACGACCGGCGGCACGGGCCCCGCGCCGCGCGATGTGACGCCCGAGGCGACCGAACGCGTCTGTGAGAAGATGCTGCCCGGCTTCGGCGAACTCATGCGGCAGGTGTCGCTCAAATATGTGCCGACGGCGATCCTTTCGCGGCAGACGGCGGGCGTCTGCGGCACCGCGCTCGTCGTGAATCTGCCGGGCCGGCCGAAGAGCATTCGCGAATGCCTCGATGCCGTGTTTCCCGCGATTCCCTACTGCGTGGATCTGATCCACACGGGCAACCCGCATCCGCCCCGGCTCGACACGAAGCCCGAGCGCCTCGTCGCCTTCCGGCCCCGGTAGGACAAAGTAGACCGCTTCCTCCGGAAGCGGATCTCTTTCAATCCGCTTCGGGACGAAGCGGTCTACTTCGTCGGCGGTCCACGTGACAGGCTGAAGCCTGTCACGAGCAAAACAGGCAGGCTGAAGCCTACCCTACTTCACCTGCCGGGCGATGTCGGGGGCGAAGTAGGTGAGGATGCAGTCGGCCCCGGCCCGCTTGATCACGAGCACGCTCTCCAGGGCGGCCTTCTTCCCGTCGATCCAGCCATTGGCGGCCGCGGCCTGGATCGTCGCGTATTCGCCGCTCACCTGATAGGCGAACGTCGGCACGCCAAACGTCTGCTTCACGCGGTGGATGATGTCGAGCGACGTGCCGGCCGGCTTCACCATCACCATGTCGGCCCCCTCCTCGAGATCGAGGGCCACCTCGCGGATCGCCTCGGCGGCATTGGCCGGATCCATCTGGTAGGTCTTCTTGTCGGCCGTTCCGAGGGCTCCGGCGCTGCCGAGCGCGTCGCGGAAGGGGCCGTAGAAGGCCGAGGCATACTTCGCGGCATACGACAGGATGCAGACCTCCTGACGCCCCGCCGCATCGAGTGCGGCGCGGATCGCCCCCACACGGCCGTCCATCATGTCGGAGGGCGCCACGACCGGGCAGCCGGCCTCCGCCAGCACCACGGCCTGCTTGCAGAGCACCGCCACCGTCTCGTCGTTGAGGATCCTGCCCTCTTTCAAGAGCCCGTCGTGGCCGTGGCTCGTGTAGGGATCGAGCGCGACGTCGCAGATGATGCCGATCGAGTCGCCGAGTTGTTGGCGGATCGCGCGGACCGTGCGGCAGGCGAGGTTGTCGGGATCGAAGGCATGGCGGGCGTCGTCCGACTTGTGCTTCGCCTCCACGACCGGAAAGAGCGCCACGGCCGGAATGCCGAGGCTCCGCGCCTCGTCGGCTGCCTTCACGACGCCGTCGATCGAGAACCGCTCGACGCCCGGCATGCTCGGCACCGGCAGGCTGGCCTCGTGCTCGTGGACGAAGAGCGGCCAGACGAGATCGGCCGGCGAAAGGATCGTCTCCGCGACCGCGCGGCGCAGCCACTCCTGCTGCCGGTTGCGGCGGAGGCGGGTCGCGGGGAAGGAGCCGTGGCGGGGCATGGGCGATTAACAGGCTGAAGCGTTCTTAGTGGCAGGCTGAAGCGTTCTTAGTGGCAGGCTGAAGCGTTCTTAGTGGCAGGCTGAAGCGTTCTTAGTGGCAGGCTGAAGCGTTCTTAGTGGCAGGCTGAAGCGTTCTTAGTGGCAGGCTGAAGCCTACCCTACGGGCGTTGGTCGATGAGGACGGCCGATTCGAGCGTGGTGGCGAGATCGCCGGGATCGCCCACGAGCGACGCCACCGCACACGATTCGTCGGTTTCCCAGACGATCACCTTCCGGGCGATCACGCCGAGATCGCCGAGCACGTTCGGCGCAACCACCTCGAGCAGGTAGCGGGCCATGTTTTCGGCGGTCGGGTTGTAGGGCATCACGAAATACTTCGTCGGCTGCACCATCTTGATCGCGGCGAGCGCGT
>JBIIOM010000025.1:0-19700 GCA_044336925.1 Pirellulales bacterium | reverse complement strand
CATCCTGTCCTCCGCTCACTGCATGTCCGCTCGCTTTCGGCATCCTGCCTGCGCTCGCTTCCATAGCCCGCGAGAGGGTACAGGCAGCCCCGTGCCTACCCGCTGTTAGTAGGACAGGCTTCAGCCTGTCATCAATCCAGACAGGCTGAAGCCTGTCCTACTAAAATACGTTCGCTGACACGTTACGGAAGCCCGCAGCGCCAGCAAGGTCCATCCGCCCTCCACTCCCACCAACGGAGCTCCCACCCGACCTGCGAGAAACTCCTCAACGCTCCTTGCTTGCGCTGCGGGCTTCCGTAGCTGATGCAGTTGACGCTCCGGCTGCGACAGGCCAGGTTGCAGTAGCCCGCTAGGTCGTGAGCATCGGTGGCGAGGCGGCGAAGGTCTTGGCGAGCGCGGCGGCCCAGGTGGTGTCGCCCGCGGCCGGACCGATTGCGGCCAATACGCGGCTGCGCAGGAGCACGCCCTTTTCGACGGCCGAGGAAAAGAGCCAGCAGGAGATCGAGCCGCGGCCGGCACGATGCTCGGAGGAAACCTTCTTCAGGTCGTCGGGGTGCACGAGGATCAGGACCGAGGTGCCGTCACCGCGCCGGGCCAAGACGCCGCCGTCGCCGACCGAGACGAGCTCCGTCGCCGCGACGAGTGATACGACGGCGAGCGAAGAGTCGCTTTCGAGGAGCGATGTCTGCGCCGAGATCACGAGCTCCCATATCCCGATGCCATCAGGCAGCGCGGGGGCTGCGGAGTCGAGCCGCCACATGGCCGTCGCCCGCAGCCGGCGGGCGTCGGTCGTTTCGTAGACGGCGGTCACGTCCGCGCCGCGGGCCCAGCATTCCGCGAGCCGTGCGCCCGACCGCAGGTCGATGCCGAGCAGGAGGTCGGCGCCGGCAGTCGGCGCGGCGACGGCGATCCCGTTGGTCGGCCGGTCGAGATCGATCGACGCATCGCGCACGTGGCGCGCGGCTCGGGCCACGTGATCCGTGAGCGTCCAACGGGGGGCTGGGGGGGCTTTCATGCTATGATCCTGCGTCGACTAGTGAGAAGCAATGTCGTCGTTCGAAGGCAGGATTGTAGCGTGGGCCGCGGCCACGTGATGGGTGTGCGCGAAGCATGAAGGATCATCTCGAGGTTTGTGAGACGGCTGCGCGTGCCGGTGGCCGCGTGTTGCAGGAATGGCTCGGCAAGTTCGCCGTGTCGAACAAGGGGCCGCGCGACTTCGTCACCGAGGCCGACATCGCCTCGCAGCGCGAGATCAGGCGGATCGTGCTCGAGGCCTTTCCCGACCACGGATTCATCGGCGAGGAATCGATCCACGACGACGGCCAGGGCGGGGCGGGAGGCGCGGGCGGCTTTCAATGGCACGTCGATCCGCTCGACGGCACCACGAATTACGTCCACGGCTTTCCCGCCTACTGCACGTCGGTGGCGCTGGCGCGGGGAGACGAGATCCTCGCTGCGACGATCCATGATCCGGTGCACGACGAGTGCTTCACCGCGCGGGCCGGCGGCGGCGCCTTCTTGAACGGCCGCCCGATCGCCGCCACCCGCAAGGAGGATCCGGTCGACGCGCTCGTGGCCGTGAGCTTCCCGCCGCACGTGGAACGCGATTCGCAGGCCGTCGCCGATTTTCTCGCCGTGCTCCCCCACGTGCATGCCATGCGGCGCACCGGATCGACCGCGATCAATCTCGCCTACGTGGCCTGCGGCCGGCTCGACGCTTTTTGGGTGCGGCGGATCGCCAGTTGGGATGTGGCGGCCGGGCTGCTCATCGCCGCCGAGGCGGGCGCGGCGATCGGTCCGTTCGCCGGCGGTCCGTCGGGCCCCGTCTCGCTCGAGGCCCCGTCGTTCATCACCGCCTGCACGCCGCGGCTGCTCGAATGCCTGCAGCGGTTCATGGACGGCTGCGAACGGTCCGATTGAGCCGATTGTGCCGGGACTGCGGGCTGCGGAGCGGCCAGGCGGGAAACGTGACGGAAATGCGTGCGTGGGGGTAGTCTGCAAGCTACTGTCGAGGGGTGGGCTGCGCGTGGTCGCAGCGACCGCCATCCATCGCGACTTCCCGCAGCCGCGGATCCCTGCAGCATTGATGTCAGCACTTCGTTTCACACCGTCGCGGCCTTCCGGCGCAGTCGCCTTCGCCATGCTGATCGCATGGCTCGTCGCGTTCGGCGGCAGCGTGGCCGCGCAGTCGACCGAGGGGCCCCCGCGCGGGAATGGCTCCACCGCGGTGAAGCAGGTGGCACCCGAGATCTATTATCTGCGCGACGACGCCGGCCAACTCGTGCCCGTGCCCGGCTTTCGGTACCGCGACTTCGTCGATCTCCTGCGTCTCAAGGAGGGGCTGCCGGGACTGCCCGAGACACCGGCCGCGGTGCTCGAGAGCATTCACGTGGCCGGCACGCTCGCGGAACCCGGGCGATCGGGCGACGCCTCGGCGGCGCTCACGGTCACGCTCACGGTGCGGCAGATTCGGGCGGGCTGGGTGAGCGTGCCGCTGGACCTCGGCGGCTTCGTGATCACCGGCGAGCCGAAGCACTCGGGGGAGGGCCGCTTCCTGCTGGCCGTCGATCCGGCGGCCGACGTGCAGGAGCGCGGCTATCAGGGCTGGTTCGAGGGCAAGGCCGATGCGCGGCATAGCGTCGTGCTCGTCGGCACCGCCGCCGTCGAGGCCGCGCCGAATGCGGAATCGATCCGCCTGCGGCTGCCGGGCGCGACGGCATCGCTCGTCGAGTTGCGCACGCCGCGGATCGATCCGCTGGTGACGGTGCGGCCGGCGGTGGTCGAGCCGCGGGTGGCGCCGGCGCAGGCCGGCGCCGGCAGCGTCATCTCCTGTGCCGGCCTTGCGGGACCCACGCAGATTCGCGTGGCGGCGCGTGACTCGGGGCAGTCGCCGAGCACCGCGTCGGCCCAGTCCGCGGTGGAAAGCCTGGTGCGGATCGACGGCCGCATCGCGGTCATCGACGCCGTGATTCGCCTCGACAACCTCCCGGCCGACACCGAGACGATCCGGATCGCGCTGCCGCCGAAGGCCGCGCTCAAGTCGGTGCGTTCACCGGCGGCCCTCGTGGAACGCGCCGGCTCCGACGAACAGCCGGTCGCGGTGGTGCAGGTGGAACGGACGGCCGCGGGCGCCGCGGTGGTGGAGCTCGCCTGCGAGCGGCCCATCGATGCGTCGGGCGGCGGGGCCTTCGAGCCACAGGGCTTCGCGATCGAGGGGATTCCATCCTGGCGGCAGCGCGGCCGCACCAGCCTCGTCGTCGAGGGTGACTGGCAGCTGGAGTGGGACGAGTTTGCCCGCAATCGCCGGATCGATCCGCCGTCTTCGGCGCGGCAGCCGGGATTCGTGGCCGCCTTCGCCTACGAGTCGCAGCCGGCATCGCTGCCGCTGCGGGTGCGGCCCCGCGGCAGCCGCGTCGTCATGGAGCCCGAGTACCGCTATGAGATCGGCGCCACCCGCATCGCGCTGGAGGCGCGGTTTCGCGTGTCGGTGCGCGGGGCTCCGGTTTCGCGGATCGTCGTCGGCCTCGAGGGCTGGGGCATCGACGAGGTCGGCCCTTCGAGCCTCGTCGACACCTCCGCCGTGTCGGGCGAATCGACGGCGCTCGTGATCCCCTTCCTTCAGCCGCTCACGGGCGACGCCGTCGTCGAGATCCGCGCCGGCCGTTCGATCGAGCGGTCGGCCGACCGTCTTTCCTGGAAGACGCCCGTGCCGCGGGCCGACCTCGTCGGCCCCGCGAACGTCGTCATCACGTCGCAGAGCGACATCGAGGTGCTCCCCGACACCGATGCCATCAGGGGGCTCGTGCGGCAGATCGCGTCCGCGGGCCGGCGCGGCGACGGTGATCGTCCGACGATCGCCTACCGGCTCGACGGCGTCGAGGGCACCTTCGTGGCGTCGCGCCGGTTTCTACCGCGGCGCGTCGATGCGACCGTTTCGACGCAGGCGACGATCGACGAGGCCGACACGATCGTCGAGCAGGCGGTGCGGTTTCAGGTCGCGCACGTGCCGCTCGAATTCATCGACCTCGTCGTGCCGGAGTCGATCGTGCGGTCGCGCACGCTCGAAGTCCGCCAGGCAGGGCAGTTGCTCCAGCCTTTCGTCGCGGAAGAACTGGCCGAGTCGCGCCAGAGCGGCGACGAGGATGGCGACCTCGAAGACACGCTTCCCGCGCAGACGCTGCTGCGGGCGATGCTGCCGGTGCCGCTCCTGGGCGGCGGCGAGCTCGCGATTCGATATTCGGTTCCCACCGCGTCGATCCCCCCCGAGACGACCGTGGCCGAGGAACTGCCGATCGTGACTCCCGACGGGGTGCGAATCTCGCAGCAGACGTTCACGCTTTCCGTGCAGGATCAACTGGCCGTCGAGGTGCGGGGCGACGCGTGGACCCGCGATGCGGGCTTGCAGTCGTCCGCATCGGCCCGCTCGTGGACGGCTGCCAAGCCGCAGACGATAGTGCCGCTGGCGATCTCGGCCCGGCAACGGTCGACGGCCGGAGAGACGGTGGTCGAGGCGGCCTGGCTCGAGACGCGGCTCCTGCCCGATGCCCGAGACGACATCTATACCTACGCGGTCGCGACGTCGGCCGAGCGGATTTCGCTCTCGCTGCCGGAAGGCTTCCTGCCGCTGCGCGGTGGAGAGGCCGATCCGGGCGCCGTGGAGGTGCGGCTCGATGGTCAGCTGGTGCCGGGGGCCGTGCGGCCCGACGGCCGCGTGACGGTCGAGCTGCCGCGGCCGGTCGCGGTGAATCGCGGCGCGTGGCTCTTGCAGATCGAGTCGAGTCGCGAGCGCAGCGGGATGTTCGGTGGCAGCGCGGCGGGGATGCCCGCGGCGGTGGTGCTCGCGCCGCCGGTGTTCGCCGAGGGGGCGGTGTTGCGGAGGTTCTATTGGGAGCTGCGGCTGGAGGCCGATCAGCACGTGGTGGTGCCGCCGGCCCGGTGGACGGCCCAGCAGCAGTGGAGCTGGGGAACGTTTGGGTACGAACGCGTCCCGGTCGTCTCCCGCGAAGTGCTGGCCTCCTGGGTGCGCGCCGACACGGCCACCGGCGGCGATCGACTCGCTGCCGGTCTCGGGAGCGCGGGCTCTCTCGCGCCGCCGGTGGATGCGCCGCTCGCCGAGCGCCGGGCCGTCTATTCCGGTGTCGGGTTCGCCGGCACGGCCCGCGTCTGGATCGTGCCGACCTGGCTCCTCGTGCTTGCCGTGTCGGGGCCGGCGCTCGCCCTCGGGCTCGCGTTCGTCTATCGGCCGGCGGTGCGCCGCACGTCGGTCGTGCTCGCGTTGGCGAGCGGGCTCGTGCTCGCGGCGTCGGCCCTGCCGGAGCTCGCGCCGCTGTTCGCCCAGGCCGCGGTGCCGGGGATCGTGTTCTCGCTCGTGGCCGCGGGCTTGCGGTTCTTCGTCGAGCGGCCGGCCGCGACCGGCCGGCCCCGGCTCGCGCCGATCGTGACGAGCGGTTCGTCCACCCGGTTCGTCCCCGCGGCTTCGCTCGTGATCGCCCATTCGGCCATGCAATCCCACGACAGCGCGACCGCGCCCGGCCGCTCGGCATCATGATCGGCACCGCCATCTGCATGCGATCATCGCTTCGTCCGTGGCCGCGGCTGCGCGGCCTGCTCGCGGCACTGGCCGCGGGTTGCGTCGCGGCCAGCGCCGTGGCCAGCGCCGTGGCCCAGGAGCCTGCCGCTCAGGGGGAGGCCGGGGATCGGCCGCTCACGTTCATGCGGGTGCACGTTCCGCGCGGCGCGATCGCCGACGTGCCGCTGGGCGACGAACGCTATGTGCCGATGTCGCTTCACGAATTCGAGCAGGCGGTCGCGCAGCCGGGGGCCGACCGGGCGGCAGCGGGCGGGCCGATCCTGCCGCTGGTGGCCGATGCCGCGCGGTACGAGGCCACCATCGGCGCCGATGGCGCGATCGACGGCACGCTCGAGTTCGAGATCGGCAGTGGCCTCGCCGGCGAGATGCCGCTGGGCACGCTCGGCGTGACGCGGGCCGAAGCGGTCACCGCCGCGGGCACCGGCGAGGTGGTCGTCTTCGGCCGCGGCGATGGAAGCTTCGCGATCCCGGTCAAGCAGCCCGGCACCTACCGTTGTGTCTGGAGCGCGGCGGCGCCAGGCGGCATGGCCGACGCCTTCTCGCTGCCGATGGTGCCGGCCGTGCGCTCGACCGTGACACTCCGGCTGCCGACGGGAGTCCGGCCGATCGTGCGCGGCGCGAAGGCGATCCCCGTTCAGCCGAATGCGTGGCGGCTCGAGGTGGGGCCCACCAAGGCGCTCGACGTGATGCTCGTGGCCGCCGATCGCGATCCTCCGGGGCTCGCGGTCTGGACCGACGCGCTGATCCGTGGCCGACAGACGCTGCTCTCCGCCAGGGTGATCCCCGCGACGACGTGGACCGAAGACGTGCTCACGCTCGAGAAGGATGCGGCGATCGATCTGCTGCGGGTCTTCGTGCCGGAGCGCGAGGCGGACGCTGCGACGGATGCCAACGTGCGGGAGCTCGTCTGGTCGGAATCGCCCGATCGCAGCACGGTGTCGATCACACTGCCGGCTGCCGCGGCCGGCACGATGCAGAGCGTGGTGGTGGAGGCCGTCGCGCCCTTCGGCGCGGCGAAAGGGGACGCTTCTCTCGCGCCACTCCCGCTCGTCCGCGCTCCATCGCCGCGCTGGGCCGGAGGCGGCATCGTGTTGCGGCTCGCTCAGGATTTGTCGCTCGCGAAGATCGAGTTCGACCAGTGCCTGGCCGTCACGCCGGAGGTGGCCTCCGGCTGGCCGCTCGCGGCGATCCAGACGGGCGCGGCGGCGGCCCCCTTGGGCGTGCGGCAGCCGACGGTGAACGTGGAGCAGCAGGGACCGCGGGCGATGGTGCGGGCGGCCGTGGCGCCCCGCGACCCGGAATGGGACGTGGCCCGTGTGACCACGATCGACATCACTCCCGCGATCGTGCTCGGCCGCGCCGCCTGCGACATCCGCGTGCTGCGCGGCGAGGCCTTCGACGTGAAGGCCCGCGTCGCCGCGGGGTGGATCATCGACTCGGTGGAGGCGGTGGAATGGCCGCAGGCCGGCGATCGGATCCTGCCGCCGCGGCGTCGCTCGGCGCCCGTCGCCGGCGAGCCGGTGGAATGGAAGGTGGTGCGCGATGGCCCGCAGGCCACGCTGCGGATCGGTCTGACGGTGGCCGCGACGCCCGCCCGCGGCCTCGGGCTCCGGATCACGGGGCATCGCGCCGGCGTTCCGCTCGATGCGAGCTTCTCGGCCGCCGACATCGACATGGTGTCGCTGGAAGGCGAGTCCGAGGATCAAGCGATCATTGCCTTCAAGACGAACCCCGACGCGACGGTCGAGCCGGTCGCGGGCCGATTCCTCGACGAACCACTCGCTCCGCGGCTCGCGACCCTTGCCGAGGACGGAGCCACGCGCGGCTGGGCCGCGGCCGGCGCCCGGCTGCCGGCGTGGGAGGCGCGGCTGGTGCGCCGCCGTCCGCCGCTCGATGCGCACGTGCAGGTGCGG
Organism: Pirellulales bacterium; assembly: GCA_044336925.1. GTDB lineage: Bacteria > Planctomycetota > Planctomycetia > Pirellulales > UBA1268 > RGVT01. The sequence goes on along the minus strand of JBIIOM010000025.1, from coordinate 12,197 downwards.
CTCACCGCCCGCGACGATCGGCTCACCGAATCGTTCACGTTCGAGTGCCGCCCCGACACGTCCGAGCTCGATGCCTTGGTCGTGCAGTTTTCCGAGCCGATGGATGGTTTGCTGGAATGGTCGCTGCTTCCGCCGGCGACCGGCACCGTGACCGCGCGGCGGATCGAGTCGGCGCCCGGCGGCCGTCGTGGCGAGACGAATGCCACCGCCGTCACCGAATCGTGGCTGGTCGAGATCGCCCCGCCGGTCAGCGAGCCGCTGACGGTGCGCGCCATCCGCACGGTGCCGTTCGCAACGCCGCTGCCGGTGCCGCTCGCCTGGGTGGATGGCGCGGTGCGGCAGGCGGGGCAGGTGGTGATCCGCGACGGCGGCCGCACGCGGGCGCAGGTGCTCAACCATCGGCTCGGTGAATTGCCCCCGCGCGGCATCGGGCCGGAAGGGCAGCGCGGCGACGACGTCGAACAGCTCCCCGACACGATCGGTGAGTTTTCGTTTCCTTCGTCTCCCGCGGCGATCGGCCCGCAGGAGACGGTCGCGGAAGTCGTTCCGGGCGGTGCCGGCGACGACTCCCGCGCCTGGGCCTGGAGCGAGGAGACGAGGTTGTGGTGCCACACCTCCGGGCAGACCGAATACGAAACGGCCTACGACATCGAGAATCACGGCCGGTCTTCCGTCACGCTGTCGCTGCCGGCGGGCAGGCGGCTGCAAGGAATTCTGATCGACGGCGTGCGGCTGGCCTCCAATGACCGTCTCGACGAGGAAACGGTGACGATCGACCTGCCCGTGGGCCGCCGTCGCCTGCAGGCCGTCGTGCGCAGTGTCGCCGACGCGGCGCCGGGGATCGGCGTCTGGCGGGTCGATCCGAGCCCGGGCGTGCTCGACCTGCCCGTGCTCGAGCGGACCTGGCGCGTGCTCGTACCGCCGTCGCTCGACGTGGCGGTGCCGGCGGCCTGCCGCGGCGCCGGCTTTGAATCCCCTGATTGGATCGAGCGGCTCCTCGGCGCCCGGCTGCTCAGGCCGCGCTTCAACGGCGCCCGCAGCGAGCCGCGCGCCGGCGAATCCCCCGTGGCACCGGCCGCATCGGCTTCGATCGTGGAAGGCTTTCGTGAACGGCTGCTCGTGCCGTCGGCCGGCGGGCAAGGCGGTTTGCTCGTGATCCGCGGCAGTCTGCTGCGCGGGGCTGCGATCCTGGCCGGCTTCGCGATCGCCCTCGTGTCGCTCATGCTGGCGGGGATCCGCTCCTGGCTGCCCTTTGCACTGTGCATCGTCACGGCGCTGACGGCGCTTTGGGTCGTGAGCCCCTACGAGATGATCGCGCGGGCGGCCTGGTGGGCCGCGGTGGCGGCATGGTGTCTCGACGCGCGGCGGCTCGGCGATGCCCGCAGGCTGGTGCCGGTGGCGACGGTGCTGGTTGCCTGCTTTGCCGTGCCGTCGGCCAGGGCGGAGTCGCCGCAGCTAGAGAAGTCGCCGCAGCTAGAGAAGTCGCCGCAGCTAGAGAAGTCGCCGCAGCTAGACCCGCTGCCGGTCTACATCACGCCCGTCGATGGCGGCGAGACGGCGCTCGTGCCGGAGTCGCTCTTTCGCATTCTCGCGCGGCGTGGCGGCGATCCGTCCGCGGCGGTGCGCGTGATGCACGTGGGTGTGCAGGCGAGTGTGGCGGCGGACGACAGCCTGCCGACCGCGGCCTGGCGGCTTGCGATCGACGTCGATGCGGATGCGGGCGCCATGCTCGTGCTCGGCCAGGGGGCCGCCGGCGGCCGCTGGATCGCCTCGTCGGCGCTGATCAACGGCCGGCCCCTCGCAGTGCGGCCGGAAGCGGGCGATCGCAGCGTGCGACTGCGGCTGCCCGATGCCGGCCGGCATCGCATCGAGATCGACGTGGAGCCGGCGGTGACCCGGGCCGGCGACTTGGAATACGTGCGGATCGACATCCCACCGGCGCCGTCCGGAGCGCTCGTCCTTCGCGAGAACGTCGGCCGTCAGATGGCGGCCGCGCCGGCCGTCTGCGAGCGCGGTCCACGGGATGGGCCGTTCACCGCGGCGCCGCGGCTCGCTGCGGATGGCGACGGACGCACGCGGCTTGATGTGTCGCGCGCGGCGGTGGTGCAGCTCGTGCGGTCGCTGGACGGCCGAACCGCGATCGCCGGGCTCGTGCGGTCGTCCGAGAGCCGCAACGACGTCTTCTGGGATCTCGATGCCTGTCGCGTGAACGCCGTCTACGAGATCGACGCGGCGGAGGAGATCGTCTCCTCGGTCGTGGTGGCGGCCGATCCGCGGCTCGTCTTGCTCGAGCCGCTCGAGCCGGGAATCACGATCCGGCCGCTGGGTGGAAACCGATTCCTCGTGGGGCGATCGATTCCCGAGCGCGGCGCGGTGCGGATCGAGATCCCGTTTCGCATGCCGCTCGTCGATCCGGTCGGTTCGTTCGAGCTTCCGCAGGCCTGGCTCGAAGGAGTCGCCATCGATCGCCGCACGACCCGCCTGCTTCCGTCGCCGAGCCTCGCGGTCCAGGTCTCGCTGCCCGCCGCCGCGGTCACGCTGCCACCGCGGGAGAAAGACCCCGCTCTCCAGACGCATGCCTGGTTCACGGAGCAGGTGCACGCGGCGACCGTGGCGGAGGGGGGAGCGACGCTGGCCGCGGTCCCCGCGCTATCCGACTCGGGCCGCATGCAGCGGGCGCGGATCACCACGGAGCGACGGCGGCAGGCCCTGCCCGGCACGCAGAATCTTTCGGTGCGGCTGTTCGAGGCGCAGACCCGCTTCGAGCTGGAGGCGCGGATCGACGCGAGCTCGGCAGCGCTCGTCGCGGTGCCGATCGACGTGCCGCGAGGCAGCGTAATCGACCGGCTCAGCCTCTTCGAGGAGAGCCTGCAGCCGCTCGACCCGGTCGATCGCGGCGCGATCGACGTGCGCTGGACGAGGGTCGCAGCCGACCGCGTGGTGGCCGTCGTGCAGCAGCCGCGGGCGGGACGGTTTCGACTCGAGTTCGCCGCCCATCTGCCCGTCGCGCCCGCCCGCGAGGGCCTGCTGCCGCTCGTGCGGGCGGTGCTCGATGACAGCGTGCCGATGGCGGTGTCGTGGAACTCCGCGGCCCGTTCCATGATCCTCGACCGCTCGACCGAACTGTTCGCCGACGAGCGGCCGCCCGTCTACGTGTTGGACGATGAGCCGGCCGCCGCCGATCCGGCGTCGCCGCAGGGTCGTGCGGCCGATGGCGCCGGCGCCGCGGAGGCCGACGTTGCGATCCTCGCCGCCAGCGAATCGAAGGGGCCGCGCGTCGAACTTGCCGACATCGAATTCAACGTCGATGAACGCGGCCGCGCCTGGGGTCTCGCGCGGTTCGAGATGCTGGGCCAGGATCCGCTGGTGCGGCTGCGGCTGCCCCCCGGCATGCGGCTGTACGACGCATTCGTCGACGGCCATGCCCTGGTGCCGGGCGTGCCGTCGCTCGCCGGTCAGTCGAACGAGTGGGAGCTGCGGCTGCACGATGTCCGTTGGCCGCGTTCGCTGGTCGTCGTGTTTGCCGGGGAGTTGGGCGCCAGGCTCGCGGAGGGCGCTCCGGTGGAGCTGCCGGCGCCGACGATCGTCGGGCTGCCCTGCACGCGGGTGGTGTGGATGCTTCGTGCGCCGCGCGGGCTCGCGCTGCGGGTGGCGGAGCCGGCGGTCGTGGTCGATGCGGCGATGATCGCCGCCGAACGGAAGGCGGCCCTCGGTCGTCTGGAGGCGGATTTCGACCGGGCAATCGCGGCGACATCCGGGCCGGAGCAGGATCGGCTGCGTGCCTTCGTCGAGAGCCGCGGGAAGGAGGCCGTGGCGAATGGCTCATGGCCCAAGGCCGTCGCGAACGTCGCGGGCGGCCGGGAGACGATCGCAGCGGCGCACGTGATCATGAATCCGGCGGTGGGAGAACTCACGATCCGCGGCGTCCGGCCGTCCGATCCCTCGGTGCCGGGCCGAGCGATCACGACCCTGGCCACACTCGCCCTCGGCGGCGCGGCGCTGCGGCTCGCGCGGCGGGGATCGTTCGACTGGTCGCGGGCAGGCCGCTGGTTTTTCCCGGGCATCGCCGCCACGCTCGGGATGGCCTGGCTCGTGGCGCTCTCCCCTTCGTGGCCCGGCGTGTTGCTCGTCGCCTACGCGATCGTCGCCGGGGCGCGCGAGCTGCTCTGGGGACGGGTGGCGTCGGACGCGACGGAACCCCAGCCCACCGACGACGTCACCGTCACGCAACTCCTCGTCAACGCCCAAGCGCCAGACGAGAGCTCGGTCACGCAGATCGCACCCGCCCGCGACGAGTAGGGTAGGCTTCAGCCTGCCTGGCCCGTCTTTTGAAAGCGCGCACTGGGTGACAGGCTGAAGCCCGTCCTACTACCGGCTCGGCTTCGGCTCGTCGCCTTCGACGAGGCGGCGGGCCTGGAGGGCGTAGATCGACCGACGTCCCGACGCGTTCGACACGGCGGCCACGCTCGTGCGCGGCGGCGCGACCGGCTGCGGGTCGGGGCTCTGGCCGCGGGTCGTGCCGGCGAGCATGCCCGGCGCGGTGACCGGCCGCGGCGGCGCGGCGGCGAGCGAGGCCGGCGGCGCGGGGCAGCCCTGCTTCACCCAGTCGAGCCAGATCTGCTGCATCTGCGCGAGCCCGCCCCCCACGCCGTAGTGGCGCTGGAGCGCGCCCTGCCAGTCGTCGGTGGCGAGGCCATCGCCCACGAAGGTGACATACTTGTGTCGCCCGCCGCGCTCGATCAGGTAGCGGGCCAGCGAGTAGCCCTGCGAATAGAGCGGCAAAACGTCGGCCGGATACTCGCGCATCGCAAACATCTCGTGGAAGGCGATGCCGCGGCCGGTGGTGAGAAACTCGATCAGGAGTTTGTGCTGGCGGGCCCGCTCCACGGGATGCTCCACGGTGGTGCAGGCGCCTTCGTCGGCCCAGCGGGGGAGCGGCTTGCGGAAGTGGCTGGCGAAGATCGTGTGGGTGATCTCGTGCGGCAGGACGGAATCGATGATCCGCTCCTCGCTCCCCTGGATCGTCATCGTCCAGCCGAAGACCTCGCCGCCGTCGAACACGAAGCTCGTCGCGCCCCCCGCGCCGAGATGCGGCGCCACCTGCGCCTTGATCGGGCAGGGGCGGCTCCAGCGGGGCAGCGGCGTGCCGAGCCATTCGATGGCCAGGTCGTGACGATACTGCTCGGCGGCGTCACCGATGCGACGGGCCTGCGTTTCCGTGGGGGCTTCGACCAGAAAATTCGCGGTGCGATGGCCGGCCGCCTCGGCGACGGCACATGCCGACCAAACGACGACCAACGACACGAGCCACAACGATCCGCCCCGAGAGACACTGCGTCCGTACTGCATCAGCCGACGACCTCCATGCGAGCCGCTCGAATTCGTTCCGGGAATCCTTCCCGGGCGGCGGACACTAGCGAAGGCTCTTCGGTCGTTGCCAGACCGTTTTGCGCTGCTGAATCGCAGCGATCGATTGCGCGTCAGGGCTCAACTTGCCCAAACCGGCTCGGGGCTGCACATGCCCTCTCGGCGGACGTTCGCTGCGGACATCCTGTCCTCCGCTCACTGCATGTCCGCTTCGCTTTCGGCATCCTGCCTGCGCTTGCTTCCATAGCCCGCGAGAAGGCATGTGCAGCCCCGAGCCTCACCGAACTAGTGGGACAGGCTTCAGCCTGTCTGGATTGATGACAGGCTGAAGCCTGTCCTACAGAACGGGGAGGCTTCGGGTGACCCGTGCCCAGGGAGCCGGCGTATGCTGACGAGCGCAGCCAGGATGGCGAAGCGAAGTCAGCATCCGAGCGAGCGGAGGGCATGGATGCCCGCAGCGAGCGTCCGGCGACGGGGTACGGGTCATCCGAAGCCGGGTTGGGCGCGTGAGGCCGTGCGAAACACGCAGCGCTACTTCGCGCCGAACTTGTAGGCCGTGTTCTTCGGGTCGAAGTCGGCGTCGGTGAAGCCGTTGTTGGTCTTCACGTTCATGTAGGTGTATTCCTCCATGAGCACCGGCTGACCACCCTGCTCCTGCGGCCAGTCGTAGGCCTCGTAGCGGATCGGGATCGTGAGCTCGTCGTCGATGAAGACGCGGGCGAGGTGGAAGCGGAAGTTGCGGCGCGGCACCGGGTGCACCACTTGGATGCAGGTGCAGATGCGGCCGTTGACCTTCGCGTTGGGGTAGAAGTTGACCTCGCACTCGCCGAACTGCTTGTCGTGCTCGGCCACCTCGACCAGACGGCGCGTCAGGTTCTCGACGCCGAGCTCGGTGATCGGATAGCGGTTGCCCTGCATCGCGAGCATGCTCTGCGGCTTGAGCGACACGGTGCCCACCATCGCGCGAACGCCGCTGCCGGCGTGGGCGAGCATGTTGCCGTCGTTGCGGCCGTCGACGTAGATCACCTCCTGGCCCTTCACGCTGTCGGGGCCGAGGAAGTAGAGGTAGACGCTGAACGGTTGCTGGCGAATCTTGGCGAACATGTATTCGTGCTCGCCAAGCTTGCCGTCGATCCGCTCGCGCTTCACCACGGTGCAGGAATAGTCCTGGATGTTGGTGCGAATGCTGGCCATCCCCTTATGGGCCAGTTCGAGCGCGGGCTGCAGCGGGTGCGCGCCGGCTGCGGAGGCGATGGCGTCGCCGGCATTGGCGTTGCCCTGGGGCAGGCCGCCGTTGGGCATGAGGCCGGGGCCGAGCTGCGCGGGGGCCTGGGCCTGCGGCTGCGTGGCGGGGGCGGCTGCCTGGCCGAACACCGCGGTGACTGGTCCGCAGACCACGGACGCCGCACACACAACGATGCCGCCACCGACGCCGAAGAGCGTCCTTGCCAGACCGACCATCTCTCATCCCTCCATGGATCGAAACAGTTGCTTTTGTCATCGCCCCACCGGCGGTGGGGCGTGAGCGATCGCGAATCGGCCGTTACAGCCCGCGAATCCGATCCACTCGCGGCACACCGTTTCGGCTCCCCTCAGCGGCTCCGCCACGCGATTTTCTCGGTCGTGGAACGCTGCGAGGAGGCGGGAGTCTAACGGCCCACACCAGGGGCGACCACCCCAGTTCCAGGCCCACGCAGGCCTGTTTTTCCCCGCAAAATGACGCGTGCTTGCCCGGTCGACAGGTGCGGACGATGCTCGATGCTCTCTCCCTCGCCCCGCCCGCCAGCAGGTTTCCCCATGGCCCACGTCGACCTCCTCGAGCCGTCCCTCGACGTCCGGGTGGCCCGGATCGAGTCGGCTCCGTTCGCCGAAAATAGTTACGTGCTCTTCCGTTCGGGCCGAACCGACTGCCTGGTCGTGGATCCCGGCTTCGAGCCCGACCGGATCATCGCCTGGGTGCTTTCGCAAGGGCTCGCGCCGGTGGCGATCCTGCTCACCCACGGCCATTCCGACCACATCGCCGGCAACGAGGTCCTCCGCGACCAGTGGCCGCGGCTGCCGATCCTCATCGGCCGCGGCGATGCGTCGAAGCTCGGCGACCCGGCGGGCAACCTCTCCGGCGCCTTCGGCATCGCGCTTACAAGCCCGCCGGCCGACCGGCTGCTCGATGACGAGGAAACGCTCGACCTCGCGGGGTTCGCGATCAGCGTCTTCGAGATTCCGGGGCATTCGTCGGGCCACGTCGTCTACCGGATCGACGGCTGCCGGCCGACCTTGGTCTTCGGCGGCGACGTCCTCTTCCGCGGCAGCATCGGTCGGACCGACTTCCCCGACGGCAGCTTCGCCGCGCTCGCCGCCGGCATCCGCCACCGCCTCTACACGCTGCCGGACGACACGCTCGTCTTCCCCGGGCACGGCGAGGAAACGACCGTGGGCCACGAGAAGCGGCACAATCCCTTCGTGCCCGGCGCCCCGGCGACGGCCGGCGATTGACCGCCCTGCAGGCCACCGCCAAAACTATGCTGATGCTTTCCCCCGCCGACTCGCTCACGCCCGCCCCGCAGCCCCAGGCGGGCACCGCGGCCGAGGGCCCGTCGCCATTCTGCCGGGCGGCCGGACTCTCACTCGCCGCGCTCGCGCGGCTGCTCAGCGGCGCGAGCGTGCGCTGGGTCGCGAGCCAGCCCGACACCTGCCAGCGGGTCTACTTCGCCAACCACACCAGCCACCTCGACGCGATCGTCATCTGGTCGTCGCTGCCGCAGGCCGTTCGCGAGCTGACGCGGCCCGTCGCCGCAAAGGACTACTGGTCGCGCGGCATCGTGCGGCGCTGGCTCGCGCAGGAGGTCTTCAACGCGATCCTGATCGACCGCACCGACATCAAGGTGCACCAGAGCCCGGTCGACCTCATGCTCCGCGAGGTGGGCACCACGAAGTCGCTGATCGTCTTCCCCGAAGGCGGCCGCAGCGTCAGCGGCGAGATCGGCGAATTCAAGAGCGGCCTCTACTACCTCGCGAAGAAGCGGCCCGAGATCGAACTCGTGCCGGTGCACATCGACAACCTCAACCGCGTGTTGCCGCGCGGCGAGTTTCTGCCCGTGCCGCTGCTCTCCTGCATCAGCTTCGGGCCTCCGCTCTGGCTCGAGCGCGGCGAGGCGAAGCTCGACTTCCTCGAGCGGGCGCGCCGCGCCGTGCTCGCGCTCAAGGAATGACCGGCGCCCGATGAACGACCTCCGCACGATCGCGCTCATCGCCGGCGTCCTCACGCTGCTCACCGCCGCCACGGCGGTGGGGCAGTTTCTCAAGCGGCACCCCGACCGCGGCCTCGATCCCGCGGCGGTCAACACGTTCAACCTCCGGCTCCGCGGCTGGTGGATCATGTGCACCGTGCTGGCGGCCGCCTTCTGGCTGGGCACCACGGCCACGGTCGTGCTCTTCGGCCTCGTCTCCTTCTGGGCGCTCCGCGAGTTCATCACGCTCACGCCCACCCGCAAGGGCGACCACCGGGCGCTGTTCTGGGTCTTCTTTCTCTTCACACCCCTGCACTACGTGCTCGTGGGGCTCAATCGCTACGACATCTTCAGCGTCTTCCTGCCGGTCTACGCCACGCTCTTCATCCTCGCGCGGGTGGCCTTCGCCGGCGACTACAAGCGGTTTCTCGAGCGGACGGCGAAGATCCAGGCCGGCCTCGTGGTCTGCGTCTACTGCCTCTCCTTCGCGCCGGCGCTCCTGCAGATTCCGATCGCGGGGGCGGCCGCCGACGGCCGCAGCGCCAATTTCCGGCTGCTCTTCTTCCTGATCCTGCTCGTGCAGTTCGCCGACTGCATGCAGTATGTCTGGAGCCGCATGCTCGGCCGGCGGCTGGTCGCGCCGACGGTGAGCTCGAACCGCACCTGGGAGGGTCTGCTCGGCAGCGCGACGAGCACGGCCCTGCTTGCCGCCGTGCTCTGGTGGGCGGCGCCGCCGTTCGAGCCCTGGCAGGCGGCGCTCGCCGGGTTCGTGATCGCCATCATGGGCTTCGCCGGCGGCATGACGATGAGCGCCATCAAGCGCGACCGCGGTGTGAAGGATTACGGCACGCTCGTCGTGGGGCACGGCGGCGTGCTCGACCGGATCGACTCGATGTGCTTCGCCGCGCCGGTCTTTTACCACATCACGCAGCTCGTGGCCGGGGCGTGAAGGAAGGTAGACCGCTTGCTCCGCAAGCGGATCCAGCGGGTCAAAAAGGTGTCAGGACTCTTTTCCGGCCAAACCGTTTTTGCGGACCGAGCCCACTGTCGCCGGAAAAGAGTCCTGACACCTTTTTGACCTATCGGGGCATCAGGCGGGGCCAGGCGGCTTGGAGCCGGGCCGCCGGCGGGATCTCGAGATGCGTGCCGGGCGTGAGCGCGACTCGCGGATCGAGCGCCTTGTTCCACGCGAAGACGGCGCGGTAGAGGCGGCCGTCGCCGTAGGCCCGCTCCGCGAGCGACCACCACGAGTCGCCCGGCTGCACGATGTGCTCGCCGGCGATCGGGCCGGCGTTGCGCCCAGGGGAGAGCGGCTCGGCAAGCGGTTCGGGTTCCACGGCGGTGTATCGCGAGGGGGCGGTCAGCGGCGGCTCTTCGAGCGCCCCCGCGCGGCTGATCGGCCGCGCATCGGCTGCCGGCACAAACTCCGCCGGGGGCGGTGCGAGGTCGGAGCGGGAAGGGGCCGGCTGCGGCGCGGGATCATCCGCCTCGACGGCCGCCGGTTGAAACGCGGTTCGGGCCACGAATGGATCGCTCGGTGGCATGGCCGCCGGCGGCGCGGCCGGGGCAGCCGGAACGAAATCGGGAGCGGCGGCGAAGGCGCTCGCGGGGAGGCTCCGCTGGCCGAGGCTCGGCGGCTCGACCAGATCCTGCTCGCCGGCAAACTCCTGCGGCACCTCCACGTCCGGGCCGGCGCCCGCAGGCGGCCGCGGCACGAGCAGCTTCATCGACAATACGCCGACGAACGCGCCGGTCAGCGCGGCCAACACCGCCAGAAGGAATTTTGTTTCGCGTCCCATCGCTCGCCGCTGAAAATCGCACCGGGATGGTGCTCCCGGGGGGGCGGGATTGTGCTGAATCGGGCCGGCCGTTTCCAGACCGGTCGGCGGCCACGAAAGCGGCGTTTCAGGCCGGCGCGGGCAGTCGCGCGGCCGCCCGCAGCTTGGCCGAACGGCTCCGCGGGTTCCGCAAAACCTCGTCGTTCGAGGCCTCGATCGGCGAGCGGGTGAGGCACTCCCAGACCTGCGTGTTGCGAAACGCCTGCTTCACGAGCCGGTCTTCGAGCGAGTGAAACGAGATCACGGCCAGCCGTCCGCCGGGAACGAGCCGCGTGGGAATTCGCTCGAGCGCGATCCGGAGCGACTTGAGCTCCTCGTTGACGGCGATGCGGAGCGCCTGGAAGGTTCGCGTGGCCGGGTGGATTCGCGGCGGCGGGTGCTGCTTCGGGATCGCCGAGGTCACGATCCGCGCAAACTCCCGCGCGGTGCGGATCGGCTGCTTCTCGCGCACGGCGGCGATCCTGCGGGCGATGCGGCGGCTGAACCGCTCCTCGCCGTATTCGAAGATGATGTCGGCGAGGCTCTCGGGCTTCATGCGGTTGACCATCCGCCAGGCGGGCTCCCCCTCCGTGGGATCGAACCGCAGGTCGAGCGGCCCGTCGGAGTCGAACGAGAAGCCGCGCGATTCGTCGGAGAGCTGGTCGCTCGAGAGGCCGACGTCGAGGAGCACCGCATCGACCGCATCCAGGCCGACGGCGTCGAGCACCTCGGGGATGTCGCGGAAATTCGCCTGCGCGAACCGCACCGGCAGGCCGGCCAGCTCGCGGGCGCCGCGGTCGATCGCTATCGGATCGCGGTCGACCGCGATCACGAGCCCGTCGGGGCCCACCGCCTCCGCCAGGAGCCGGGTATGGCCGCCGCCGCCGAGCGTGCCGTCGACCACGCGCATGCCGGGCTTCAAGGCGAGGAACGACATCACCTCCGCGGGCAGCACGCTCGTGTGGACACTCGTCGACATGCAACCGTTGTACCACGCCGGCCGCCGCCCCTCGCGCGGCCGACTTTTCGCGATCCACGCGATAGTATGGAAGGCCCATGCCTGACGCCGACCTCTACGACTACGACCTGCCCGAGGAGCTGATCGCGCAGCACGCGCTCGAGCGGCGGGCCGATGCCCGGCTGCTCGTGCTCCGCCGCGCCGATGGCGCGATCGACCATCGCCACGTCCGCGACCTGCCCGAGATTCTTGCGCCCGGCGATCTTGTCGTCGTGAACGACACGCGGGTCGTGCCCGCGCGGCTCGTCGGCCGCCGCGCCGCCACCGGTGGCAAATGGGAGGGGCTCTATTTACAGGAGGAGCCCAGCGGCGCCGGGTGGCGGATCCTCGCCCAGACCCGCGGCCGGCCGGAGATCGGCGAGCGGATCGTGCTCATCGATCGCGAGGGCCGCGAGTCGGAGGCGCTCGAGCTCGTCGGCCGCGGCACGGGGGGCACGTGGATCGTGCGGCCCGAGACGGGCGGATCGGCCGAGAGAATCCTCGACCGCGTCGGCCGGGTGCCGCTGCCGGGCTACATCCGCGGCGGCGAGGAAGGGCAGGGAGATCTCGCCCGCTACCAGACCGTCTTCGCGCGGGAGCCCGGCTCGGCGGCCGCGCCGACGGCCGGGCTGCACTTCACGGAGGAATTGCTCGCGGCGCTCGCCGCCCGCGGCATCGGCCGCGCCCAGGTCACGCTCCACGTCGGCCTCGACACGTTTCGGCCGATCTCCACCGAGCGGCTCGACGACCATCCGATGCACACCGAGTGGTGCGACTGCCCCGAGGCGA
>JBIIOM010000158.1:0-6235 GCA_044336925.1 Pirellulales bacterium | reverse complement strand
CGCTGGTCAGCAACGCCGGCGAGCGGGGTACCGGTCGTCCAAAGCCTCCTCTACCGGTTGAGGAAGGCACGGGGCTGCCTGTTACCCTCTCGCGGGCTATGGAAGCGAGCGCAGGCAGGATGCCGAAGCGAAGCGGACATGCAGTGAGCGGAGGACAGGATGTCCGCAGCGAACGTCCGCCGAGAGGGTAATGGGCAGTCCCGTGCCGGGTTGAGCGAGCGTCTTGCGGAGACATCACAGCCTCCACACGGCGCTGCCCCAAGCGAGGCCGCCGCCGAAGCCGCAGACGACGACCGTGCTGCCCGGGCCGACGCGCCCCGTCCGCCACGCCTCGTCGAGCGCGAGAGGGATCGAGCCGCTCGACGTGTTGCCGTAGCGGTCGAGGTTCACCATGAAGCGGTCCTCGGACACGCCGAGGGCCGACCGCGCCCCTTCGATGATCCGCGCGTTCGCCTGGTGGAGCACGAAGAGATCGATCGCGTCGAGCGACAATCCCGCCCGTTCGACCACCTGGCGGATGTTCTCCTCGGCGAGCCGGATCGCCCACTTGAAGACCGCACGGCCGTCCATCCGCATGAACTGCTCGCGCCGCGCGGCTCCCTCCGCGGTGATCGGCTGCCGCGAGCCGCTCATCGGGCAGGCGAGAAGGCCGGAGCCCCGACCGTCGGAACCGAGCGCGAAGGCGAGCAGCCCGCGTTCCGCGCCAGCCGCAGCCGGCTCGACGGGCTGGAGCAACACGGCACCGGCGCCGTCGCCGAAGAGGGGCCAGGTCTTGATGTCGTCGGGATCGACCACGCGGGAGTTCGTGTCGGCGCCGACCACGAGCGCGAGCCGGCTCGACCCGGCGGCCAGAAACTGTGCCGCGGTGACGAGGGCGTAGGCGAATCCGGCGCAGGCGGCCGTCACGTCCATCGCCGGCGCGTCGAGGCCGAGCTTCTCCTGCACGATGCAGGCGGTCGACGGAATGCACATGTCGGGCGTGAACGTGCCGAGGACGAGCAGGTCGACGTCGGCCGGACTCACGCCCGCCATGCTGATCGCCGCGGCCCCGGCGGCGGCCGCCAGGTCGCTCGTGGCCATCTCGGGCGGGGCGTGCCGGCGCTCGCGGATGCCCGATCGCTCGACGATCCACTGGGGGTCGCAGCCGAGCCGGGCCAGGTCGGCATTCGTGACGACCTGCGGCGGTGCGTAGCTGCCGACGCCTGCCAATCGGAATCCCACGGCCCGACCAAATCGGGAAGATCGCGGCGAGGTGAGAATCTCGGACATCGTGGACAGCCGGGGAGCGCGGTGGGGAGCCCGTGAATCCTACCGGCCACGCGCCACCGGCGCAAAGCGGATGCGTTTGACGGAAGGCCAAGACCCACCTTGGCGAGATGCGGCTCAAACGGCGGCGCACCGGCTCGCGGGCGGCAGAAGTCGCCTCGCGGTGGCCCTCGAAGACTCGGTCCAAATGCTCGTCGACCTTCCGCCGACCCGCTCGCCTTCAACGTGCTATTGACGAGCCGGGGGATCGGGGGAAGTCGAGGCGAGTTGGCGTATCCTCGCCTCCGAAGCCGAGGCTTTCACCGTCCCCCGGCGGCTTTCAACCGCGAAGACTCGGTCCAAATGCTCGTCGACCTTCCGCCGACCCGCTCGCCTCGGCCAAGTAGACCGCTTCGTCCCGAAGCGGATTTGGATCCGCTTGCGGAGCAAGCGGTCTACAGAAGCCTGTCCTACTGGGGCGGCTGGGGCTCCTTCGGCTCCGCTTCTTTCTTCTGCGCGATCGCGTCGCGGGTGAGGTGGATCTTCGCGTATTCCTTGTTCGACACGACGTAGTACCAGTCGGCGAAGCGATTGTTGAGCTCGCGCACGCGCTTCTGGGCCGCCTTCACCTTGTCGTCATACTCGTCCTGCTTGCGGCGGTTTTCCCGTTCGACGCGTCGCTTCTCCTCGAGCGCGGCCTGCGCCTTCGCCTCCGCCTCGTCGGCCGCCTTCAGCTTTTCGGCGGCGTCGCCCTCCTTCTTCTCCCCCTCCTTGCCCTCCGCCGACTCCTTCTTCGCCGGTTCGTCCGGCACGTCGGGCACGGGATCGAGCTTCGGCTTCTCGAGCAGCCCCTCGTTGAACCGGGCCATCACGAGCAGGTAGCGGCCGGCGGTCTCGCCCGCGGTCTCCCCCTCCTTTGCGCCCTCCTTTGCATCGTCCTTCGCGTCGCCGGCCACGGTCGTGCCGGCCCCGAACCGCAGGACGTATTCGACGCCGTCCTTCATCCCCACGATCGTCTCGCCGTCGGTCGAGAGGATGTCGCCCGACTTGAGCGGCAGGAAGCCGCGCTGCTGCATCGACGTGACGGCCTCGGGATCGCCGGTGAACTTCTCCTCCGCCTTCAGTTCGGCGCTCAGGCCGGCGGGCTTCCGCGCCACGTCGATGATCTTGAGATCGCCGAGGGCGTTGCGAAGGTCGTTGAGCTTGCCCGAGGCGAGCTCTTCCCCTTCCGGGAGCTTCTCTTCCTTCGCCGTCTTGCCGTCGGCGAACGCCTCGAGCTTCAGGAGCGACCACTTCGCGTCTTTGTCGTCGTAGGCCAGATCGATCCGGCTCTTGCGGTTTTGCTCGACGCGGATGCGGCCGCCCGACTCCACCGCCCCGAGCGTGTAGTCATCGAGCACGAGGCGGCGAACGTCCCAGGGGGAGAGCTTGAGCAGGTCCTTCTCGATCCAGTCGTCGAACCGCGTCGTGAACTTCGAGGTGTCGATCTCGATCCGGTAAACGGGATCCTGCCCCGCCTTGCGGACGAACCGCAGGCCGCGGCCCGGCGTCGCCGCCATGCCGGCGGACGGCCGCTTGTCTTCCTTGCCGATGACGAGCCGCGCGAGCTTCGTGCCGGTCGCGTCGCGCACCTCGACGAGCTCGCCGATGCCGGTCATGCCCGGCTTGATCTTCTCGGGATCGGGCTCGATCACGCCGAACGTGGCATGATCGGCCGGCGACGTGCTCACCACGTCGAGCGCCTTCAAGTCCACGAGCTCGGTCGCGGCGGCCGCGAGGTGATCCTTCGCATCGGCGGGATAATTTTGATGGGAGGGGAGCACCCAGACGCCGCCCGACTGCACCACCTTGAAGGGCGCGAGCGTCGCCAGTTCCTCGTCATACTTCACGATCTCGAGGCTCGCCGCCTTCGCCGCGTCGGAGAGCTCGGCGAAGAGCACCCGCTGCTCGTCAGCCTCGATCTTCCGGCTCTTGAACCGCGGCTGCACCGCGGCCCCGAGCAAAAGCATCCCCAGGCCGCCGAGCAGAAAGAGCGCGGTCTTGCGCATCACCGGCGACATGCCACCAGCGTGTTCCTGCGATTCCATCTCGTCACTCCTTGGCTGGATGATTCGTGTTGAACGTGCGGGCCACGGCTACCGCAGCCGCGCCTTCGAGACGCCCTCGCGCTCCATGGCGCGGCGGCGGAAATAGACGAAAAACGCCACGACGAGCGGCGGGATCGGGGGCAGCAGCACCGCCAGCCACTTCTGCCGGTCCTGCTCCTGCCGCACCTTCGCGCCGAGCTGCCGCTCGACCGCTTCCACCTCGGCGTCGCGCTTTCGCTTGAGCTGCTCGATCTTCGTGTCGAGCCGCCGCTGCGCGAGCCGCTGGCGGCTGGCGAGCTGCTGCACCGCCTGCATGGCGGCCTGCGGGTCGGCATCGCCGGCCGACTCGAGCTCCGTGATCTTCTTCTCGAATTCGCCGACCTCCTTCTGCATCGAGGCATTGGCCTCCCGCTCGGCCGCGTCGAATTCGGCGATGAACTTCTGCCGCTCGGCATCGGCCTGCTCACGGGCCTCGGCGACGGTGTCTTCGATTCGCTCGAGCGTGCGGTGCTTCGGCTTCCGCTTGCGGATGTCGAGGAACCGATCGTCGCCCGCGAGCGTGTCGAGCACGTTGAGCGCGAACGTGACGTTGTCGAAATCGAGGCCGAAGACCTCGTCGGGGCGATTCCGCAGGCCGAAGATCCGGCCGTCGAGCAGGTCGATGTCGGCCACGACGACCGCGCGAATCGGCGACGCGTCGGCGGCCGACTTCCGTTCGAGGGCCACGGCGAGCGTCATCGCCTGCCGCCCCGGCTTCTCGAACACGCGGAGCTGCCGCATGTCGCCGCGGTTGCCCATCACCTGCTCGACTTCGATCGTGCCGGACCGTGTGCCGGTCTGCGCCAGCGGCGTGAAGGACACGTCCGCCGATTCGTCCTTCATCACGGAGCCGGGGAATGGAAAGAGCACCTCCTGCAGGCCGGCGGTGATCGGATGCCGCTGATTGAAGCCGGCGTCCTTCTCGCCGCTGGCGGCTCCCATGTCGGCATCGACGAAGACGAACTCTCCGGGCAGTTCGAGCTTGGGATGCGGGTTGTAATCCTGCCAGACCACGTAGGGCTCGACGCCCATCTGCCCCATCGCCGGCCGACCGGCCGCCGCGCCGAGCTTCACGCCGAGCGTCTGCCAGAGGAGGTTGATGTCGCCCTTCGGCTGCCCCTGCGGCTGAAACATCGCCATCGGTCCGTCGGGTCCGCGCCGCGGCTGGCCCGTGCCGGGCACGCCCTGCATGAGCGCCGGCAGCGGATCCTCGAAGATCGCCACCGGCTGTCCCGCCTGCACCGCGGCCACGAAATTCGCCAGCTGCTCCGGCCCGAGCGCCGAGGGCTGCACGGCGAGAAGCACGTCGTACTTCTCCGTGATCGGCGCCGCCGGATCGACCTGCACCACGTCGTATTGCTTTTCGAGTTCGTCCACGAGCGGCTGCCGGGGCCGCTGCTGGCCGCTCATCATGTCGAAGCCGCCGAAGAGATCGGCGTCGGTCGTGAGCACGCCGAGCCGCCGCCGCTTCTGCTGGGCCGCGGTGCAGATCGAGCGGATGAGCTCGTATTCCACCGGCGTGCCCTTGTCGAAGAAGGGCACCACGACTTTCTCCAGGCCGCTGGTGAACGCGCAGCCCAGGAAGATCTCCTCGTCGCGGTAGGTGCCGCGCACCCGCGAGAGCACCGTCACCGGCTCGATGCCGAATTGCTGGCTCGCCAGCGCCGCCGCCTCTGTCTTCGGCTCGGTCGGGATCACCTCGACCTTGATCTTCCCGACGCCGAGCCGCTGGAACTGCCGCAGCATGTTGAGCAGATTGAGCCGCGTCTGCGCGTAGTCTTCGGGAACGGTCGGGCTCACGTAGGCCTTGATGTCGATCGGCCGATCCGATTCGAGGCCGGCGAGCAGCCGACGCGTGTCGGCGGAGAGCGAACTGATCCGCCCTTCGGAGAGATCGGGCCGGATGTCCCAGGCGCGGAAGAAGAGCACGGCGCCGACGGCCGCGGCGGCCAGGCCGACCGCCCGCGCCGCATAATGAAGCCCCATGCTGCCCCCGTCGCGCCGGCCCGTCCAGAACCGGCGGCCGATGAGCACCATCGCGATGTAGAGGCAGACCGCGACGACGCCGAGGAAGTAGGCGATCGCAGAGAGGCTCACCACGCCGCGGCCGAAATCGGAGAACTGCTCGGCGAGGCTCCAGCCGCGCACGGCCGCCGCGAGCTTCGGCCCCATGACGGCGCCGGCCCGGTCGGCCATCGCCAGCGGCGCATTGAGCGCGAGCCCGAGGATGAAGGCCACCGTGAGGTTGCTCGTGAGGAAGCTCGCCACCATGCCGATCGCCAGCATCGCCAGGCCGACGAACCAGTAGCCGAGGTAGTTGGCGAGGAAGAGGCCGCCGTCCGGCGTGCCCCAGCGCAGCAAGATCACAAGATTGCAGATGCAGGAAAACAGCAGCGCCACCGTGTAGATCCCGACCGTGGCGAGATACTTGCCGAACACCACCTCCCAGTCGCTCGCCGGGATCGTGAGCAGCAGTTCATCGGTGCCCTGCCGGCGCTCGTCGGCCCAGACGCTCATCGTGATCGCCGGGATGAAGACCAGCAGGATGGAGGGCAGGTAGCGGTTGAGCTGGTCGAGATTCGCGAGATTGGCGTTGAAGAACTCCGGCGGCCAGAACGCCGCCAGCGATCCCAACAGCACGAAGACGCAGATGAAGACGTAGCCGGTGGGATTGGAAAAGTAGGCGACGAAATTCCGCTTGAAAACGGCGTCGAGAACGTGCCACTTCATGATGCTGCGGTCCCTTTAATACGCGTCGGCGTTGCGATTGCAAATTGGTTCAAGACGGCTGCTACGGAAGCCCGACGCGCGAGCGAGGTGTGTTCGGGAGGTTCTCGCGGGGCGGGTGGGGGTGGCGTGGTTTG
>JBIIOM010000157.1:0-6244 GCA_044336925.1 Pirellulales bacterium | reverse complement strand
CCCGCGCCCCGACCGCATCGACGCCGCCGGAAATCGCATCCATGAGCGGGGCCGCCAGCCAGAAGATCGACGAAAAGATGGCGAGCATCGTCGCCACGAAAAAGACCGTGCCCCACAGCCGGTGCGTGAGCAGGCGATCGATCCGCTCGTTCAGCGGCTGAGCGGCGACGGCTGAGCGGCGAACCACCCCCGCTACGGCCGCGTCGATCCAGGCATAGCGGGCGATCGCCTCGCGGGCGGCGGCAGGACGGCCCGCGTCGAGCGCCGCGAGATGTTGCTCGAGCACGGGCGCCCGCGGGGGCGGAGCATCGATCGCCGCGAGGATCGCGTCGCCGAGCGCGTCGATGCCCTCGCGGGCCGGCGCGACGACCCGCACGACCGGGCAGCCCAGCCGCCGGGAAAGTTCGGCGACATCGATCGAGATGCCTTTCGCCTGGGCGATGTCGGTGAGCGAGAGCGCGATCACCGTCGGCCGACCGAGCTCGAGGGCCTGGCTCGCGAGAAACAGGTTGCGCTCGAGATTGGTCGCGTCGGCGACGACGACCACGCAATCGGGCGCAGGCACGTCGGCGACCCGACCGTGCAATACGTCGATGGCGACCTGCTCGTCGGGGCTCTTCGCGCGGAGGCTGTAGGTGCCGGGCAGGTCGACCAAGTCGATCGCGCGGCCGCGATGGGTGAAGCGGCCCACCTTCTCCTCGACGGTGACGCCGGGATAGTTGCCGATCCGCGTGGGAATGCCCGCGAGGGCCGAAAAGAGCGTGCTCTTCCCGGTGTTGGGATTGCCGAGAAGGGCGACGGTGAGCGGCTGGGCGACGCCCCGGCTGCCTGACGGGTGTGTCATGGTGTCCTTGGTCAGGGGGCGACGACGACCCGCGCCGCATCGTGCCGGCGGAGCGAAAGACGGTAGCCGCGGAGCTCCAGTTCGAGCGGATCGCCCAAGGGGGCCGTGGCGACGACCCGAACGGCCACGCCGGGCGTCAGGCCCATTTCCAAAAGCCGCAGCGCCGTCGCATCGGCGCCGGGAACATCGGCCACCTGCGTGGTGGCTCCGACGCGGACTTGATCCAGGGACGGCATGAAAACGGTCTTTTCCGAGGCAATTCCGGAAGCCCGTTGCGCGAGCGAGGGGAGCCGGGGCGTTGTTCGCGAGGCGGGTGGGGGCGTCGCTGGTTGGAGTGGAGGGCGGATGGACCTTGCTCGCGCTGCGGGCTTGCGTGAGATCACTGCCGAAGTCCGACGAGCGACGAGAATTGAGAATCGCTCTCAACTTCATCGACAGTGTAGAACCTCGCGGATGGCGAGACAACCGGAGACCTGCATGACGCGTCGCGGACTCTTCGTGACTGGCACCGATACCGACGTGGGGAAGACCGCCGTGGCCTGCGCGATCGCGCGGCAGCTCGTGGCGCGGGGGACGCGAGTCGGCGTCTACAAGCCTGCGGCGAGCGGCGCGGGTGCTGCCGTGCCCGACGTCGTGCGTCTGTGGGAGGCGGCCGGACGACCACTCACCCCCGCGCAGGTCTGCCCGCAATCGTTCGCCGCGCCGATCGCGCCGCCGCGGAGCGCCCGCGCCGAAGGCCGCGTGGTCGACGAGCGGCTCTTGCGCGACGGGCTCGACCCGTGGTGGGCGGCGAGCGACATCGTGGTGGTGGAGGGGGCCGGCGGCCTCTTTTCGCCGCTTGGCGACACGCTGCTCAATGTCGATCTGGCGCGGGAGCTCGGTCTGCCGCTCGTCGTCGTCGATGCGGCTCGGCTCGGCACGATCGGCCGCACGCTCGCGACCGTGACCGCGGCCCGGGCGTGTGGCCTCACCATCGCCGCGGTCGTGCTCTCGCACACGCAGCCGCTCACCGGCAGCCTTGCCGATCCCGCGAGCGAAGCCAGCATCGCCCGCGATAGCGCAGCCGACCTGGCGGCGCGGCTGGCACCGCTGCCGGTCGCGGTGCTCGCACACGATGCCGGGCGCATCGATCCGACGATCGATTGGCTGCGGATCGCGTAACGGAAGCCCGACGCGCGAGCGAGGAGAGTCGAGGTGTTTCCGCAGGGCTGGTGGGTGCGGCGCTGATTGGAGTGGAGGGCGTATGGACCTTGCTTGCGCTGCGGGCTTCCGTCAGCCCATTTTCGCTTGGCAGGAATTGCTCAGCCCGTCACTGCCTCGAGTCTGTCGGCCGCGGCGGTACCGCGGTTTGAAAACCGGCCGAGCTCGAGCCGCATCGTCACCTTCCAGATGCCGTCGGCATCGGGCGTGACGACCCAGTGGGGCATCACGACCACCGATTGATGCACGAGCTCGAAGCCCCCCTCCGACTGGCTCACCGACTGGATCGGAAACGTCCAGATGCCGGTCGCCGCGCCGTTGGACGCCGGAGCGAAGGAGAGCCGGGCGTCGATGTCGAGCCAGTCGTCCACGAGGCCGAGCACCCGCGGCCCTTCGAGGTCGAGCCGGCTGCCGAGCTCGCCCAGATCGCGCCTCGATTCGTCGTAGAAGAACCGACCCGCGGCCTGCGCCGGCAGTCCGGCGAAGTTGAATTCAACCGCGAAATGCTGCCGAAAATCCCGCGGCAGCCCTGCGAGCTTGTAGGCGATCTCGAGCGACCGCGAGCCCGCCTCGAGCGTGACCGCCTTCGAGAGCGTGAACGGGATGCCCCAGGCATTGCCCGTGCGCGAGAGCAGCACCTGGATGCGGCCGGGGTTGCGCCGGATGCTCGCCTCGTAGGCGCCCGCGGCGAAGTCGCCGCGCTCGAGCGCCGTCCCCTCGACCACGGCCGCGGCGCTCACGCCCACGTCCCAGAAGTGGTCGACGAGGCTCTTCCGCCGGGAGGTGTCGTAGCGGACCATTCGCTCGAGCCCCTCCTGCTTGAACTTCGCCAGCTGCGAGGCATCGACCACGCTGCGGGCCACGCCCGGTCCGGCGAGCACCTGCTCGTGGTAGGCCTCGGGCCGACGGTCGAGCGTGGCGAGCAGGTTGTGCTCCTGATCGCGGAGGTCGAGCTCGTAGAGCATGCCCCCCTTGGCCGGCGCGATCCAGGCATCGAGCGATTCGCTGGAGAGCCGCACATCGGTGCGGCCGTCGAAATCGTAGTCGGCGGTGGTCGCCTCCACCCACACGCCCCGCCGGCCCTCCGCGCGGTCGGCCGCCTTCTCGGCGGCGATCAACTCGTGGAAGATCGCGTTGCGGAGGTGCGGGAGATAGATGCCACCGAAGGCGCCGTGCCAGTACGCGCAGTTGCACTGTCCGCGGTAAAGGGCCTGCGTCGCCTCGGCGAGCGCCGCCGGATCGGCCGCGCCCTCCTGGCGGAGCCGCTCGATCCGCGCGCTCACGGACAGCATCCGCGCATACATTTCGTTGGCCTCGGGATAGCGGTTGCGAAAGTTCCGCCAGGTGCCGCCGCGGATGAACGTGGCGATCTTCGCGAGCGCCGGATCGGTCGTGGCCGCGACGCGGGCTCCCACGCAGGCGAGCTGCTTCTCCGCCGGCAGCACCCATTCGGTCATCTCGCGGTAGCTGCATTCCGGCAGCCAGACGGTGCCGGCCGGCGGCGTGTCGTGGACGACTTCCGAGGGCAGGCTCATCTCGATCCAGTCGGCGTTTTGCTCGAGCAGGCCGAAGAACGTTTCGAGCCAGCCCTCCTCGAAGCAGGTCTTGCGGGTGTCGGGCCAGACACCGAACTTCTCGCCGTCGTCGCCGAAGATGGCCAGCGCCCCGTGCCGCCGCGAGGCGAGCCAGCGCAGGTGGTCGATCGTGGCGTGCGGCGCCGCGAACGGGATCACGTAGCGCAGCCGCTCGCTCACCGGAAACACCGCGAGCGTCGCGCCGTCCCCTTCGGTGAGCCAGTGGCGGTCGAGTTGGTCTTCGGAGAGGCCGGCCGCCTTGAAGTGGCTGTCGTCGAGGATCGTCCACTCGATGCCGGCGGCGGCGATGTCGGCCGTCATGCCCGGATCCCACACCCGCTCCGCCACCCACATGCCGGAGACCCTCGTGCGGAACCGCCGCTCGAGCCACTGCGTGTAGGTCTTGATCTGGCCGATCCGGTCGCGGGCCGGCAGCATCGCGAGCACCGGCTCGTGGAAGGCGCCGCCGACGATCTCGATTTGCCGCGCCGCGACGAGCCGCGCCACGCGGTCGAGGTAGTCGGGATGGCGGCGGTCGAGCCACTCGGCGAGCGGGCCGCTCGTGTGCAGGCCGAGCCGCACACCGGGGTGACGTTCGAGCAATTCGAGCAGCGGCAGGTAACTGTCTTGATACGCCTGCTCGATGACGTCGTCGAAGTTGCCGACGGGCTGATGGTCGTGGAGGACGAAGACGAAGCGAACGGCAGCTGACATGCGATGCTCGGACGGGAGAGCGTGGATGGAGAACGCCCGATTGTCGGCGCTGATGAGCGTTGCGCCAAACGAAATGCAGGTTGTGACGGCTGGGAAATCTGCGCCGGCACGGAGACCGCTTCAAAGTAGACCGCTTCGTCCCGAAGCGGATCTGGGATCCGCTTGCTCCGCAAGCGGATCACACGGAATCGCACCGGCTCGCGGGCGGCAGAAGTCGCCTCGCGGTGGCCCTCGAAGACTCGGTCCAAATGCTCGTCGAGCTTCCTCCGACCCGCTCGCCTCGCCCCTCGGTAGCGGTCTACTCGCGCAGCAGGCGGGCCGACTCGGCGGGCGTGGCCACCGAGATGTGGCAGCCGGTGCCGAGCTCGAAGCCGGCGAAGCTCGACAAGCGCGGCAGGATCTCGAGGTGCCAGCGCCAGCCTGCAGGCGGCGCGGTCGCGTCGCACCGGGCGTGCGGTGCCTGGTGGAGCCACCAGTTGTAGTCGGCGCCCGGGACGATTTCCTCGAGCCGCGCGACGAACCGCTGCGTCAGCGCCGCCACAGCCGCCACGCGGTTCGATGACGTGGCATGGAACCACGCCTCCGCGGCGCGCGGCACGATCCAGGTCTCGAAGGGCTGGCGGATCGCGTGCGGCACGAGCGCGACCAAATCCCCCTCCTCGGCCACGATCCGTCCTTCGTGCTCCGCCTGCCGCACGAGGTCCGTAAAACCGTCGGGCGATGTGCGGGCCGCCGCGAGCTCCGCCGCGATCGCCGGCGGCACGAAGTCGAGCGCGACGAGCTGGCTGTGGAGATGCTCGAGCGAGGCGCCCGCCCGTGGCCCGGAGTTTTTGAAGACGGTCGCCCACGCGAGATCGTGGCGACCGGCGAGCATGGCCAGCCTGAGCCGGCAGAGCTCCCAAACGTCGCGCCACCGCGCCGCATCGACGTCGAGGATCGTTCGCACATGATCCGGCGACTCGATCACGACGTCGTGCACGCCGTGGGCCGGATGGCTGGCGGCGGGGGAATGCGCGGCCGCGGCCGCTTCCGCCGGCAGCTCCTCGACGAACGGATAGCGGTTGGGAATGATCCGCGCCTGCCAGGGGGAGCCTGCCGCCGTGGGCCACCGCAGAATGTCGGGCGGCGTGAGCCGCTCGTTGCCCGCGCAAAACGGGCACTCGGCGAGCGGGCCGCCGCCGTGGCCGGCCGACTCGAGCTCGATCGGCCGCTCCGCCCGCCGAGGTGCGACGAGCACGGTGCGCGCGGCGAGCGGATCGTGATGGCGGCGCGGCGCACGGCCGGAGGGCTCGTCGGCGGGAATGTCGGCTCTCATGGCATCGACGAGTATGGCATGGATCGCCCTGTCCCGCCCGTCTCGCGGCATGTTGAACGCCTGTGGGGCCGCCCGTAGACTCTTGCTCGATTCATTCGTCGGAGCTTTTTCCACGGATCCTGTTTTCGGAGACACGGCACATGCTCACGGTCGGCGACTCGTTCCCCCAGTTCAGCGTTCAGGCCTGCGTTGGCACCGGCAAGGACGACATCAAGCTGCTCACCAACGCCGACTACAAGGGGAAGTGGGTCGTCTACTTTTTCTATCCGAAGGATTTCACGTTCGTCTGCCCGACCGAGCTGGCCGAGTTCAACAAGCAGCTCAAGGCCTTCGCCGATCGCGACACGAGCGTGGTGGGGGGCAGCACCGACAACGAGTGGTCGCACATGATGTGGCGGCGGTCGCATGCCGACCTCAAGGATCTCGGCTATCCCTTGATCGCCGCGCAGCTGCTCGCCCCGGCGCTCGGCGTCCTCGAGAAGACCGAGGGCTACTGCCTGCGGGCGACGTTCATCGTCGATCCCCACGGCGTGATCCAGTGGGTGGACGTCAACCAGGGCCGCGTCGGCCGCAACGTCGCCGAGGTGCTCCGCGTGC
>JBIIOM010000155.1:0-6262 GCA_044336925.1 Pirellulales bacterium | reverse complement strand
GTCTTTCGCATCGGCCTTGGTGGGCAGCTCGGCCTTCGGGCCGGGGCGAAATGGATTGGTGGGCAGCCGCATCAGGCCGCTCGGTCCGACGGGCTGGTAGACCCAACTGCCCGCCACGGCCGGGCCGCTTTCCGCGAGCACTCCGAATTGCTCCCGCCAACGCAGCTGGCCCGTGCCGCGTTCGATGCCGAAGAGTTGTTTGTCGTGCGCCACCGCGACGATGTCGGTGCCGATGCCCACCGGGCTCACCGGCCCGCCACCGCCCCCCGCGGGGAACGACCAGAGCAGCGTGCCGATGGCGGGCTGGCCCGGGCCAGCGTCGGCCGCCTGGATCGCATGCACATTGCCATCGCCGGTCTGTGCGACGACGAGCCCGTTGCCGATCGAGACCCGCTCGAGTTGCGAGGTGGAGGCATCGAAGGGGAGCTGCAAGAGCCACTCGCGCTGGAGCCCCGCCCGTTCGGCCGCAGACTCGTCGGCCACCGTTCCGCAGAGACAATCGGCTTCGCAGAGGCAGTCGGCCTGGCCGGCGCGGGACGCGACGACGGCCACGGCCATGCCGAGGAACAGGGTTCGGAGCGTGTGCATGGCGTGTCCTGCCGGATAAGGGGTGCTTGCCCAACGATAGTTCACGAATCCGGCCACGCAAAAATGCTACGATTCGTCGATAAACGAGGGCCTCCAGGGTCCGGTCTCCAGGGTTCAATCCTCAAGGTTCAGCCTCCCAGGGTTCGTCGGTCGATGCAGCAGGAATCGAAGTCGTCGCGCTCCGCGGATCCGGCCGCCCTCGTGCTCGGCTACCTGAATTTCTCGTCCGGGGCGTATGACCCGGCCGCCTGGCGGGCGATGTCCGATCTCTACGCGCCGTTCGAGCCGGCCGCGCCGCAGGGGATCGTCGAGCGGTCTGATACGGTCGTGCGGGTCTGGACGGTCCTGCGGGATCGGCTGGCGGCGCTCGAGGCCGCGGAGCCGGCCTTTCGCGATGCGACCCAGGCCCGCGCCGTGTTGCGGATCTTGTTCGACCGACTGCTCCCGGCCTACCGGGGCTTTCACGGCGACCTGCTCGAGCATCAGCCTCCCGGCGCGATCGAACGGCCGTTCTTCGTGATGGCAGCGGCGCAGGCCGTGCTGGCCACCGGTGGACCGTGGGACGAGGCCGGCGCCGGCAGCGAGCTCGAGGCGGAGGTCGTTCGGCAGGCGATCGCGCAGCTCAATGATTACGTCGGCTGGCGGCCCGTGGCCGTCCTCGAAAACGGCCGGCTCTCGGAGCCCTATCCCCACGAGCGGGTCCGGGCGATTCCGCTCTCCGTGGCCGGTGCAGGCACCGCGCATGGCCGCTACCACGATCTCGTGGCCGGCGCGATCGAGATTCTCGCGGCCGCGCCGCCGGCGCTTCTGCAGCAGGCCGACTTCGATCTCGCGCTCCTCGAGGAACTCGCGCTCGATCCCCGTGCCTTCGACTTTTTGCACCCCGCCGCGAGCCGCCCCAACTATCTCTTCGGCCTCTGGGATCCCGCGCGGATCGACGACCGCGGCTGCTATCGGCGGATGGTCGTGCAGCAGGCCACGCTCGACGGCATCCTCTCCTGGCCCGAGGCCGCGACCGCTTCGCCACTCGACAAGGCCGACGAGCGGCAGGCGCAGCTCCGCGCCGAATCGTCGGCGGTGCTCGCCGGCGTGATGCTGATGGCATCGGGGTTGTCGGGGCACGGCCCCGGCGCCCACCAGGCGGCGCTGCCGCTCTCCGAACTCCTGCCGCGAATCGCCGGCTACCGCGATGAATTTTACCGCTGGCTGCTCGCCCGGCTCCCCGAAGGCCACCGGCTTCGGCTCGAGGCGGAGATGCAGCGGCTGCGGCAGCCGTTCGGCGGCGTGCGTCGGCACATCAACGCGCTGCTCGCCGGCCGCCGTGCCCGGCAGGTGGAGAGCGTGGCGCTTGCGGCGGTGCTCGCGCGGCTCGGGCGTGCGGAAGGAGCCGAGCGGATGGCGGGCATGGTGCCGGCGGCATCCGCGCGCATGTTCGCGCGGATCACGAGCCGGGTCGTGGCGGCGCAGCAGAGCTTGCGGCACGGCGACCCGACGACCGGGAAAGGCCGCGCCCTCGACCTGCTCGACGATGCCACCGATCTGCTCTTCCGCGCCGTCGGCTGCGGCGCGGCGGTCGATCCCTGGAACATTCTCGGTCTCGGCGGCCAGTTTCCGCTGCACGAGCCGGGAGGCGAGAGCCTCACCGATCCGCGCGTGGACGATCTCGTGGCGGTGACGGAATCGATCCTCTCAGGCTACGCGGCCGTCTGGCAGGCGAGCAGTCTCGACGGACCCGCCGCCGAAGCGATTCGATCCGCGACGGCGCTTGAACGACTGGCGACCTGGTGGGATCGCCATGCGACGACGACGGTCTCGGGCGTGGAGCATCTGTCGGGCCGCGAACTGCTCGACTCGGCGCGGGAGGTGATTCGCGCGCTCGAGCGGCGGCGGCAGATCGTCGAGACGACCCCGCCCCCGGCCTTCTGGCGGAAGGAAGTCTCCGCGTTCTCCTCACCCGAGAGCCATGCCCAGGCGGCCGACGCGCTCTTGAGCGAGGGGGATCTCGACGGCGCGATGGGGCTGCTCGTCCATTGGGCATCGCTGCTGGAGGGAACGGCGATCGAACGCTCGGGCGCCGACTGGCTCGCCGCCGCCGTCCGCTGGACGGCCAGGGCCGTCGCCGAAGGGAGCGTGGAGGGCCGCGCCCGGGTCCGCCGGTTTCTCGAGCTCGTCGATGCCAACACCACCGCCGTGGCCGACTGCATCGAGCGGGTGGCCAGCGAGCGCGACGCGGGCGGCCGACGCAATGCTTCGCGTGACGACCTTCTCGGCGAAGAAGGCGAACAAGACGATGACCAGGCCAGCGGCGAGGAGCGGGTGGCCGCGGCCTACGAGTCGATGGTGTGGCGGGATTCCGCGGACGACGGCAACGAGGGGGGCATGCTCGATGTCGACATGCCCGGTGCGGCAGCCTCGGGCAGCATCGTCGAAGTGGAGCGGGCCGCGGAGTTTCTCGCCGGTGTCTG
This sequence comes from Pirellulales bacterium, assembly GCA_044336925.1. Taxonomy (GTDB): domain Bacteria; phylum Planctomycetota; class Planctomycetia; order Pirellulales; family UBA1268; genus RGVT01. The sequence goes on along the minus strand of JBIIOM010000155.1, from coordinate 3,209 downwards.
CCGGCTCTTGCGGCATGCCGTGACGGCGATGTGCGCCAGCGACGTCGCCCACGGCACCAAGCCGCCGCGGGCCGAGATGGATTCGGTGATCGGCTGGCGGCACACGCTGCGGCGGCTGCGCCGCTCGATGGTGAAGGCCGCGGGCATCATCGCGGCGGCCGATGCGGTGCCGCCGCCGGGGATGCCGCCCGCGGAATACGACCGGCTCCGCTGGCAGCGCGACGCTGCGGCGGAGCGGCTCGTCGACGCCGCGGTGCAGGCGACCGAGACGCTCTGGATCCTGGCGGCGCGGCTGCACGTGGGCCGCGACGACGCGGAGGCGGTTCGCCGCCAGCCGTCGGCGAAGGGGAGCGTGGGCCGGCTCTTCGCCGCGCTCCTCGAAGGCCGTCCCGACGCCGCGAGCGCGGCGCTCGAGGCGGTGCGCAGCCGGCTCGTCGGCAAGCCGGTGCTCTACGTGCCGCTCTCACGCGGTGGCAAACCGATCCGCATCGTGCGGGCGCGGAGCCGCGAGCGATTGCTCGAGCGACTGGCCGCCTGTTTGCCACGGCTCGGGCTCGTCGCGGAGACCTCGGGCGTCGTTCACCTCGCCAAGGCGCTCGAGAGCAAGCGGCCCGCCGGCGCGGCGAGCGTGAGCGAATTCGACCGGGTCTTCGAGGCGGCCACGTCGTCGCTCGTCGAACGGATCGTCGAAAGCGCGGAACTTCCCGGCCCGGATGGCGGCCGCCCCGATCGCGCGATGGTCACCCAGCGAATCCTCGACGGCCTGGCCCTGCTCGTGCCGAAGCTGCTCGACACCTGGATGACCCACGCGCGGCAGCTGCGGCTCTCGGTGCTCGAGCGGGTGCGCGACCCGAAGGCTTTCGCCGTGGTGAAGGAGTTCATCGAGCGATATGGCTCCGGCCTTTTCACGCAGCACCTGCTCGCGCCCCCGTCGCTCCGCGGGATTCTGCGGGGTGGCGTGAAGCACTTCCTCGAGCAGCTCGTCGAGCGCCACGGCATGGAGGCCGGCGCCGATCTGGAGGGCGGACCGCTGCGGCATCCGGAGAAACTCATCGAGGAGCTCGAGAGCGGCGTGCTGCCGATCAAACAGGCGGCGGGCCGGCTGCGGTTCGTGCTCGAGAGCATCGCGGAGAATCACGGGGAGTATCGCGACTGGAACTCGACGACGACGCAATCCGACCGCGGCGAGAACCTGCACGTGCTCCTCGACTTTCTGCGGATCAAGGCGGAGCATGACCGGATCGCGTGGACGCTCCGGCCGGTGAACATGGCCCATCGCGTGCTCGCGCGGCGCGGCGAGCGCGAGGCGGCCGAGGCCTGGCGGGGGCGGATGCGTGACGAGACGAAGGAGACCGCCGCAGATCTCGCCGCGCGGCTCGAGAAACTCGAGGCCTTCTGGGGCGTGCGGCTGGCGAGCGTCGGCGACCGGGTGCGCCGGCCGTTCACGGCGGCGCTCGAGCAGGATGAACTCGAAGCGCTCGTCGATCCGGCGGTGTCGGAGCTCGTCATGGGCGAGCCCGCGGGCGCGGGCGGGCGGCTCGAGGACCGGGCCGAGGCGTTCCTGGGGCTGGCGAGCGGCTCGGGAGTCGAGGTTCCCGACTGGCTCGAGCGGCTCGGCAGCGCCGTCGATCGCGCGCTCGAGCGTGCCGACGCGGGGCCGCCGCAGCAGTTGCGGCTGGGCACGCTCCCCGACGCCGTACCCTGGGTGCCGCTGCCCTGGGAAGCCCTCCACGCCGCCCTCGCCCGGTAGGGTAGGCTTCAGCCTGCCACGTAGACCGCTTCCTCCGGAAGCGGATCAGTCGGCTTGTTCGGGTGTGAGCAATTTCATCATGAGCGTGCCCTGCTCCCGGATGCCCTGATCGCCGTTGGCCACAGCCTTCTGCCAGCGGTGCTGGGCAGCGGCCTTGCTGCCCGCGTCGTCTTTCTTGCCGTCAGACGTCTGCCCCATGACATAGTGCCATGCGCCGAGAATCAGGTCGTTGGCGGGATTAGCGGCGTTGTCGAGAAACTTCTCCGTGATCCTGAATCGAACCCCCGGCATCCCATTGAGTTTATTGACGGGGAACTCCTTGTTCTTGCCCTTCACGCGAAAAGTGATCGACTCGGCACCCTGTTCGATGAAGGCTGCTTTGCCGTAGCCGGGGAGCAACACCTCGTTGTTGCCGTCGAGCGCCTTGAGCGCTTCGTTGGCGAGTTCGGTGTATTGCCGCTGATAGGCAACGACGAGTCGCATCGCATCGGCCGGCTCGTAGCCTGGAGCGGCTCGAAGCGCCTTTTCTGCACTCAGGTCGGCCTCGTCGAAGGCCCCTATTTGCGCGGCGCGCAGGGCGTCTTTCATGAATGCGCGAGCCTTGGTGACATTTCCCTTCACGGGTGCAGGCGGAGGTGCTGGCTGAACGGGTTCTGGATCATCGGTCGCGCGGCCTCCACCCTGAGCGACGACTGGAGGAGGTGTGACACCCGTGCTCGTGTCTTTTGCTGCGCCGCCGCCGCCCTTGCGCTTGTCGATGTTTTGCAGATCGTCCCACCAGCGATCAAGGAACAGCTTTCCAAAGAAAATTCCTGCGCCGAGGATCACGACCACGCCCAAAAGGCTCACGAGGTTCTCCAGATCAAAGAAGCTCCGGCGCCGCGGGATCCTTTTCTTGATCACGATGGGTGGTTCTTCGGCGGCAGGGGGAAATGACGGCTGTGGCTGCGCCGTTTGCTGTGGGGGCGCGAAAGCAGGTACAGGCGGCATCGCCGGCTGCGGGGCAGGGGGCGGCGCTTGTAGCATCGCCAAGCGGGCCTGGGCGATCGTTTGCATCATCCACCTCGCCACGTCCGGCCCAACCGTAGACTGCACGGCTTGCACGCGGGAGAAGCACCAGCGGGCAGCCTGGTCGATGACGGCGGGGTTTCGTTCGTCGGGGGGCAGGCGGAGCAGGCGATTGGCCTGAAGGAGGTCCGCCGGGGAGATGCCGAGAATCTGACAGAGCAACTGCTGCGGGCTACTTTGGGTCATCTGAGGAGAAGGCCTCCGTGAGGAAGGTGTGGGCTGCAGATGGCGGTTGGTGCTGGGGGCGGCGGAGATCATGGCGTGGTTCCTTTCGTTACCGGTCTTTCTTGAAGAGCCCGTGGATCTTGCTGGCGACGATCCAACTGCCACGGTCTTTGCGGCAGACGAGATCGTTTGGCCCGAGGAAACCGAGATGGGCGGCGGCCCTGAG
>JBIIOM010000156.1:0-6262 GCA_044336925.1 Pirellulales bacterium | reverse complement strand
CACGAAAGGCGCACCATGAAAATCCACGAGTATCAGGCCAAGGATCTCCTGCGGGCCGCCGGCGTGCCCGTCCTCGCCGGCAAGGTCGCCCGCACGCCCGAAGAGGCGGCCGCTGCGTTCACCGCGCTCGGCACGCCCGTCTGCGCCGTCAAGGCGCAGATCCACGCGGGCGGTCGCGGCAAGGGAAAGGTCAAGGGCTCCGAGCAGCGCGGCGTTGAACTCGCCAAGACCGCCGACGACGCCGCCCGCATCGCCAAGGGCCTGCTTGACAACACGCTCGTCACGATCCAGACCGGCCCCGACGGGCAGGTCGTGCGGCAGGTGTTCGTCGAGAGCGGCTGTGGAATAGACCGCGAACTCTACTGCGCCGTGCTCGTCGACCGCCGCGTCGGATCGCCTGTCCTCATCGCCAGCACCGCCGGCGGCATGGACATCGAGGAGGTCGCCGCCAAGACGCCCGAGCTCATCCTCTCCGAGCCCTTCGACCCCGACCGCGGCCTCGGCGCCTATCAGGCGCGGCTCCTGGCCTCGAAGCTGAAGCTCCCGACCGCCAGCTGGCGGCACGCCGAAACCTTCTTCAAGAAGCTCTGCCAGGCATTCGTGCATCTCGACGCCTCGCTCCTCGAGGTGAACCCGCTCGTGCTCACGAAAGACGGCACGCTCGTGGCCCTCGACGCGAAGATGACGTTCGACGACAACGCCCTCTTCCGCCATAAGGACGTCGCCGCTCTCCGCGACGAGGCCGAGGAAGAGCCGGCCGAAACCCGGGCCGCCGCGGCCGGGCTCTCCTACGTGAAGCTCAATGGCACGATCGGCTGCCTCGTCAACGGCGCCGGTCTCGCCATGAGCACGATGGATCTCGTGAAGTATCACGGCGGCGAGCCGGCCAACTTCCTCGACGTGGGCGGCGGCGCCGACGTGAACCAGGTCACCGAGGCCTTCCGGATCATCCTGTCGGACAAGCACGTGAAGGCGATCCTCGTCAACATCTTCGGCGGGATCATGCGGTGCACGACGATCGCAACCGCGCTCGTCGAGGCCTCGAAGACCGTCGGCTTCACCGTGCCGCTGGTGGTGCGGCTCGAGGGCACCGAGGTGGAAGAGGGGAAGAAGATCCTCGCCTCGAGCGGCGCGAAGATCATCACCGCCGATGGCCTCACCGACGCCGCCAAGAAGGTCGTCGCCGCCAGCAAGGCTTAAGGCATAAGGAACAGCAACCATGAGCATCCTCGTCAATCGCGACACCCGCGTCATCTGCCAGGGCATCACCGGCAAGGTCGGTGAGTTTCACACCCGCGGCTGCCTCGACTACGGCACCCGCATGGTCGGCGGCGTGACGCCGGGCAAGGGGGGCGAGAAGGTCGCCGACCTGCCCGTCTTCGACACCGTCGCCGAGGCCCGCGACGCCACCGGTGCCAACGCCACGATGATCTTCGTCCCTCCGGCCTTCGCGGCCGACGCCATCCTCGAGGCGGTCGATGCCGGCATCGAACTCGTCATCGCGATCACCGAGGGGATTCCGGTGATGGACATGGCCCGCGTCATGCCGGTCGTGCATGCCTCGAAGAGCCGGCTCATCGGCCCCAACTGCCCCGGCGTGATCACGCCGGGCGAATGCAAGATCGGCATCATGCCCGGCTACATCCACACCCCCGGCCACGTGGGCGTGATGAGCCGCTCCGGCACGCTCACCTACGAAGCCGTCTGGCAGCTCACGCAGCTCGGCCACGGCCAGAGCACGTGTGTCGGCCTCGGCGGCGACCCGCTCGTCGGCTCGAGCTTCATCGACATCCTCGAGCTCTTCCAGAACGATCCCGACACCCACGCCATCCTGATGATGGGCGAGATCGGCGGCAGTGCCGAGGAAGAGGCCGCCGAATACGTGAAAAAACACGTGACAAAGCCCGTCGCCGCGTTCATCGCCGGTCAGACGGCGCCCCCGGGCAAGCGGATGGGCCACGCCGGCGCGATCATCTCCGGCGGCAAGGGCACGGCCGAGGCGAAGCTCGCCGCCCTCCGCGACGCCGGTATCGAAGTGGCCGAGAGCCCGGCCGACATGGGCGCAGCCCTCGTCCGCGCCATGCGGTAGGGTAGGCTTCAGCCTGCCTAGTGGGGCAGGCTTCAGCCTGCCGTCCTTCCGGGGCGATACAATTTTGCGATGGCAGGCTGAAGCTCTCACGGCGACAGGCTAAAGCCCGTCCTACTTTGGCAGGCTAAAGCCTACCCTACTTTGGCAGGCTAAAGCCTACCCTACTTTGGCAGGCTGAAGCCTACCCTACTTTGGCAGGCTGAAGCCTACCCTACTCATGCGCGTCAACCTCTTCATTCCCTGCTTCGTCGATCAGATGACGCCGCAGGTGGGGATGGCGGTGGCCCGCGTGCTCGAGCGGCTCGGCCACACCTGCGAGTTTCGCGCCGCCCAGACCTGCTGCGGGCAGCCGAGCTTCAACGCCGGCTACTGGGACGAGGCCCGCGCCGTCGCGATCCATGCCCTCGACGTGTTCGAAGGCGCCGAGGCCGTGGTCGGCCCCAGCGGATCGTGCGTCGCCATGATGCGGGTCTTCTACCCGCAGTTGCTCGCGGGCACCGAGCACGAGACGCGGGCGCTCGACCTCGCCGGGCGGACGTTTGAATTCGGTGAGTTCCTCGTCGAGAAGCTCGGGGTCACCGACGTCGGCGCCCGCTTCCCGCACAAGGCCACCTACCACGACGGCTGCCACGGCCTCCGCGAACTCCGGATCAAGTCGGCGCCGCGGCAACTGCTCGCCGCCGTGCGCGACCTCGAACTCGTCGAATGCGACGAACCGGAGAGTTGCTGCGGGTTTGGCGGCCTCTTCAGCGTGAAGTTTCCGATGATCTCGACGGCGATGGCCGAGGTGAAGGGCGGGTCGCTCGCCCGCACGGGCTGCGACTACATCGTGTCGAGCGACCCGAGCTGCCAGTTGCAGCTCGACGGCTGGATCGCCCGCAATTACGCCCCGCCATCCGGTCCCAAGCCGCGCACGATCCACCTCGCCGAGGTGCTCGCTACCACGGCTCGTTGACCGCCGGCTTGGTCGCCGGCGTGGCCGTCGGCCGCTCGGGCTCGGCTCTCTTCGCCGCCGCCTCGACAGGCAGCTTCCGGGCTTCCCAGTTGCCGGTCTCGTAGCAGCGCACGAGCCGATCGGCCAAATCCTCGTCGCTCGCGGAACGGGCCGCTGCTTTCAAGAGCGGCGTGCCGGCGTCGAGCCTGAGCCGGGCTCCCTTGAGCTCGAACTCCGCCGGCACGGGGGCCATCGACCAGGCCACGAGGACCGCGCCGGCGAGCGTGTAGCCCGCAAGGGCGCCCGTGACCGTGCCGCCGATCCGGTCCACGAAGCCCATGAGCCGAACCTGCGCTCCGCGGAGCGCCGCCCATGCCGCCAGGCGGATCAGGATGATCGACCCGAGGAACACCACGAGAAACGCCACCGCGAATGCATGGCGATCCTCGCATCCGGCCTGCGACACGAGCGGCGCGACGAGGTCGGCCAGGAAGATCGCCGCGAAGAACGAGCCGAGCACCTGCAGGCCCGCGAGCGTCGCCAGAAACAGCCCGTGCTGCCAGCCGTAGAGGGCCAGCCCCACCACCAGCATCACCACGACGAGATCGCCGAGCGACTGCACCATCGACGCAAAGACCGCGGGCTGAATCGAAGACATTGTTTCACCCATGGGAGGCTCACTTCGAGACGCGGGCGCACTCGTTCACGCTCGTGATGCCCGAGATCACTTTGTAGAGGCAGGATTCGCCGAGCGTCCGCATGCCCCCCTTGCGGGCCGCCGCCCGGATCGCCTCGATCGACGGCCGGCCGACGAGCAGTTCGCGGATCTTGTTGTCGAAGACCATCAATTCGTGGATGCCCGTGCGGCCGCGATAGCCGGTGCCGTTGCAGGCCTCGCAGCCCTTCTCGCGATAGAACGCGGCGACCTTGTCGGCCGGGATGCCGTAGCGCTTGAGATCGGCCGGCGACGGCTTGTAGGGCTCCTTGCATTTGCCGCACAAGACCCGCACCAGCCGCTGGGCGAGCACCGCCGTGACGGCCGCCTGCATCCGCGTGGCCTCGATGCCCATGTCGAGCAGGCGGGTGATCGTCGTCGCCGTATCGTTGGCATGGACCGTCGTGAAGACGAAGTGGCCGGTGACTGCCGCCTCCATCGCGATCTCGGCCGTCTCCTTGTCGCGAATCTCGCCCACGAGGATGACGTCGGGATCCTGCCGCAGGACCGACCGCAGGATCTTCGCGAACGTGAGGTCGGCCGCGGTGTTCACGGCCGTCTGCGAGATGTTGTCGAGCCGGTATTCGATCGGGTCCTCGATCGTGAGGATGTTGCGCGAGAGCACGTCGATCTCGTTGATTGCGGCATAAAGCGTCGTGGTTTTCCCAGATCCCGTCGGTCCGCAGACGATGAGCATGCCGTCTGGCCGGTGGATGACCGAGCGGAGCGTCTTCAGCATCGACTCGCGCATCCCGATGCCGGTGAGCCCGTCCTTGACGATGCCACCGTCGGCGTCGAGGAGCCGCAGCGACATCTTTTCACCGAAGTTGGTCGGGCCGGAGGCGGCGCGGATGTCGAACTTTCGCCCGTTGCAGAGGGCGGCAAACGTGCCGTCCTGCGGACGGCGGCGCTCCGCGATGTCCATGTCGGCGAGCACCTTCGCCGCCGACACGATCGCCCGGCCCGCGTCGGCTGGCAGCGTGGAGATCGTCTGCAGGATGCCGTCGATGCGGTAGCGGATCTGCAGCTCGTTGCCGACCTTCGGCTCGAGGTGGGCGTCGGTGGCCCGCATCCGGATCGCCGTCAGCAGGATGCCCTGCACGGAACGGATCGCCCGCGAGGTCTCCTGGTCGAGGCCGCTGGCATCCTTGCTGTCGTAGGGCTGGCCGTTTTTCTTGAGCAGCGTGATCTGCACTGGCTCCGCAGTCGCCCGCCCGGGAGCAAGCCGGGAAGCCTTGAGTCGCTCGAGCATCTCTCCCAGGCCGAGTGTGGTGGCAAGCGTGCCCAGGCTCCGACCGCCGATCCGCGAGAGGAGCTTGAGTTCGTCAGGGGCGACGAGCTCGCGAAAGACGATGTACGCGACGAGCGCCAGCGGCTGCAGGGCGAGCATCATGACGAGCGACCGCAGGCCGAACTGCCAGGTCGCCAGAAAAAACGCCGGGCCCATGGCGACGAAAAGCATCTTCCACAGCGCCGCCTTGGGCAGGCCGTGGCGGGCGTCGCGATCGATCCACACGCACACCGCGGCCCACGCCACCCCCAGGACGAACCAGACCGCCCCCGTCTTGAGAACCTGCTCGAGGGCTTCCGTCGTCACCATCCGACACCCGTCCCGCGAGGTCCGCTCCAGGGCGGAAAATCTTCAAAAAGCTTGAAAACGCGCGCCGGCTGGCCACGTCCGCAAACGTTTGTAACCAGCCCGCCCCCTCCACGCAAAGGGGGGCCGCGCGGCCGGCAGACCGCCCCCGGCCGCTATGATGCATGCGGTTTCACGATCGATGCACGGAAGCCCGCAGCGCAAGCAAGGTCAATCCGCGATCCACGCCGATTCGCCTCGCTCGCTCGTCGGGCTTTCGTGAAAGGGATGTATGGTCGTCACAGCACCCAAGAAACAGTTTCTCCACGATGCAGCCGAGCATGTCCGTGACACCGGCCATCGGTCGTTCGTGCGCAAGGCCCTCGTCGGCTATTACACGAATCGCGACCTGCAGAAGGCCCGCTACCGCGACTGGGAGCATGCCCGCGACGCGGCCAGCCTCGCCAAGTGGTCGGCCGTGAACCGGCTCGACGAGCTCCTGCCGCGGTTCGTCGCCAACTTCGAGGCCAATGGGGGCCGGGTCCACTGGGCCCGCAATGCCGACGAGGCCCGCACGATCGTCCTCGACCTCCTGCGGCAGGCGAAGGCGAAGGCCGTCATCAAGAGCAAGTGCATGACGAGCGAGGAGATCCACCTCAATGCCGCCATGGAACAGGATGGCTACGGCGTCGTGGAGAGCGACCTCGGCGAATTCATCCAGCAGCTGCGCGGCGAGCCGCCCTATCACTTCGTCTTCCCCTGCATGCACGTCCGCCGCGACGAGATCAGCGACCTCTTCGGCAAGCACCTCGGCACGCCGCCGACCGACAGCCCCGAGGAGCTGACGATGATCGCCCGCCGGCACATGCGCCGGCTCTACGTGGACGCCGACGTGGGGATCACCGGCGCGAATTTCCTCGTCGCCGAGACGGGCCAGATCTCGATCAC